>JANMJZ010000074.1:0-2646 GCA_031371635.1 Sphingomonadales bacterium
GTCCATGCCCCGCTTATAAGGGGCAAATTGCTTACAGGGCGTTAACCATGCCCGCAGGTGCTGCACGCGGGGTCTTTGGGCATCCGGATCGTCCGCATGGAAGGCGCGAGGCCATCGATCAGGTGCAGTTTTCCCCGCGCGCCTTCGCCAAAGCCGGTGATCGCGCGGATCGCTTCCAATGCCGCGAAACTGCCCACCATGCCGGTCATCGCGCCCAGCACCCCGTCTTCGGCGCAGGTATCGCAATCATCGGCATCGAACGCATCGCCGACGTAGCAGCGATAGCAAGGCTGGCCGTCCTCCCAGCCGAACCATGTGGCGATCTGGGCGTGGAACATGCCTATCGCTGCAGAGACAAGTGGAATGCGCAGGCGCCAGGCCGCATCGGCGACCGCGAGGCGCGTGGCGAAACTGTCGGTTCCGTCGACGATCACGTCATGATCGCGCAGCAGGCCATCGGCGTTGCCCGCGTCGATCCGCTCGGTCACGGGCTTTACCGCGACGAAGGGGTTCAGGTCGAACAGGCGGCGGGTGGCGAGCAGGGCTTTGGGCGAGCCGACGTCCCCGGTGCTGTAGAGCACCTGGCGCTGGAGATTCGAGGCGGAGACGTTGTCATCGTCGATCACGGTCAGCGCGCCCACGCCCGCCGCTGCGAGATATTGCAGGACCGGAACCCCGATGCCGCCCGCGCCGACAACGGCCACACGCGCCGCGCGCAATTTCATCTGCCCCGCGCCGCCAATCTCGCGCAGGACGATGTGGCGGGCATAGCGTTCCAGTTCCGCGTCGGTGAGCACCTATTTGGTGCCCGTCGATCCGAAGCCACCGGCTCCGCGTGCCGTTTCGTCGAGGCTGTCGACCTCGGTCAGCGTCGCGCGCTGGACGGGGGCGGGGACCAGTTGGGCGATCCGGTCGCCGCGTTTGATCTCGAACGGTTCGCTGCCGAGATTGGCGAGGATGACCTTGATTTCGCCGCGATAATCGCTGTCGATCGTGCCGGGCGTGTTGAGACAGGTGATGCCATGCTTGAGCGCAAGGCCGGAGCGCGGGCGGACCTGCACTTCATAACCGGGCGGAATCGCCATCGCGAAACCTGTGCTGACGGCATGGCGCGCACCGGGGGGGAGCGTCAGGTCTTCGGCGGCGACCACATCCATCCCCGCCGCGCCCTCTGTGGCATAGACGGGGAGGGGGAGGCCGGTGCCATGCGGCAGGCGGAGGAGGGGGATGGTGATGGGGGGCATGGATTGTTTGTAGCGTCAGAAGAGGGTGGCGCAATTACCTTGGCGCTCTTCGTTTACGACGTCGTCGCTCACCTTAATCCTGCTCGGCGATTCCCTCTCGTCGTAGCAGATCGAGGACGCTCAGTTCGCGAGCAATGTGTTTTGGATCGCTGCTTGCAACGACCACGACGCTATCGAATAACGACCCGCTTTCGAACCACGAGATTGCAATGTCTATCGCCGTTCGGTCGAAATCCAGAGCGCGCCAATCTCTATCTACAAGATTTTGTCGTTTAATCAGCACTTGGGTGGCTGGGTCGCGAACGATGAGGTGTCCCGGTATCGCTTCAAATGTCCAACCACCCGGAAATTTAGCGTCTGATATATCAAGAGCCCAATCGACAGTATTGTAATAGGCTAGAACGCGCTTATCCCACGCCTCCTGTTGGGTGGGTTTTGGTGGAATATCGAGATTGCGGTTTATCTTTAAGCCGGCGATTCGACCTGAGAGCTTTACGTTCCGAAAGACGCAGCCCGATAGAAACAAGGGCGCGCTACCCACGCGTTTAAGATTATGGAGTGAAATACGTTCGAGGGCCGAACCCTTAATTGAACAATTCCAGTGGCTCACGTTCCGTAAAGAAATATCGGAAAATGTGTTCCAAGCGTTCGGAATGGACCGGACGAAGCACTGGTTAAATGCGCAACCGTTAAAAGTGGCATCAGAAAAGCCTGCCGGGGTACCATCGTGCCAAAATGTCTGATTTTCGAATTGTCTCACTTGGCCTCCTGATGGTTCTGGTGAACTGACCGACTCACGGTGCGTATGCCAGCTGCGTGAGCACTCGCGCCGCCAATAGCGCCGCCACCTCGTCCTTCGCCATCCGATCCCAGCTTTCGACGCCGTCCGCCGTCACGGCATGCACCGTATTCGCCTCCCCCCCCATCACGTCCCCCGAAACGTCGTTGGCGACGATCCAGTCGCAGCCTTTCTTCGCCAGTTTCGCCTGCGCATTGGCAATCACGTTTTCGGTTTCGGCGGCGAAACCGATCAATAGCCGCGGGCGCTGCGGGCTGCGGGCCAGCGTCGCCAAGATGTCCGGGTTTTCGACGAGGCGCAGGGTGGGCGGCACACCGCTGCCGTCTTTCTTGATCTTTTGCGCAGCCCCCTCGACGCGCCAGTCGGCGACGGCGGCGACCATGATCGCGGCCTCGGCGGGGAGGGCGGCCTTGACGGCGGCGGCCATTTCGCGGGCGGTCTGCACGTCGATGCGCGTTACGCCCAGCGGCGAGTCGAGCGTCACCGGCCCCGCGATCAGCGTGACCTGTGCGCCCCTTGCCGCGAGTGCTGCGGCGATCGCGAAGCCTTGTTTCCCCGACGACCGGTTGGCGATGTAGCGCACTGGATCGATCGGCTCATGCG
>JANMJZ010000103.1:0-3614 GCA_031371635.1 Sphingomonadales bacterium
TCAGCCAGTCCCCGCCTGCCCCACCAACGCCGGCGACCAGCAGCCGGGCGTTACGGAAAGGCGCACGTCGACGCCATGCCCCTGCCGCCTGTCCGTCGACGCCCGCCACGCCGAAGCCGGCGGTATCGGCAATACTCATGCCCACGATTGCCTCACGGGCGGCACCCTCGACCCAGTCGATCGTGCCGTCAGTCATGGTCTCGAACGTGAACCCTTCCGCCTCTCCCGCATCTTCCGCCACGGGACGCGTCGGCGCCGGCAGCGGCACGCGCTGGCGATAGGCTGCGATGCGATCGACAAGTTCGCGAATCTGCGTGACGCCGGGCACGGCGGGATCGACCTGCCCCGCCTCGTCTTCGGTCACCCACTCTCCGGCATAAGGCGGGAGGGTAAGGTCCGCAGCGGCATAGCTGGCAAGCAAAGCGACCGCTTCGCCCGGCAAATCGCGCCGGTTTCGCAGAATATTTCTTGCCGCGGCCGGCATGGCGGGGATGCTTTGCTGCCAGCCCTGCGCACTCAGTTCGGCACGCACGAGGAAAGGTGCCGCGATCGAGGGGAGGTCGCAGGCGAACATGACGGCCAGCACGGGGTCGGCTGTGCGGCCTGCCAGGCTTCCCGCAGCCATACGACGGTCGGCGACCGGCACATGGTCGCGCAGCTCATCCATGCGCTCGAAGGCGGCTGCACGCATCTCCGCGTCGAAGTTTTCCCCGGCCTGCGCGACGATGTCCACGATCTGCCGCCAAGAAGCGGCGCGCGCGCCGTCATCAGCGCCCGAAAGGCGCATCGCGGTCGCCAACATTATGTCGAAACGGGCGGACATGTACGGGTTGAGATTCCGATAGGCTGAGGCACGCCGTATGCGTGTCTAAGCTGCGTCCGTACTCCTCGCGCAGGGTTGCGCAAGCGTCCAAAATGGTACGTCACAAGCTGGGACAGAATATCGGCTTCCGTAACATTATTATCCTGTAGCCTTTGCCAGCGGAATCTTGATACAGGCATCGGATGGCTCGCCCTTTAGATCCGATCGACCGCCAGATCCTGCGCGAATTGCAGGCTGACGGTCGCATGACCAACGTCGAACTGGCCGGTCGCGTCGGCCTTACGGCACCGCCATGCTTGCGGCGCGTCAGGACCCTTGAGGAAGAAGGGACGATCCGCGGCTACCACGCAGAACTCGATGCCGGGCGCCTGGGCTACGGCATCACCGTGTTTGCGATGGTGAGCCTGAAGACCCAGGCCGAAGCCGATCTAAAGGCGTTCGAAGCGCATGTCGCCTCGCTCGACCCTGTCCGTGAATGCCATATGCTCAATGGGGAGATCGATTTCATGCTGAAAATCGTGGCCCATGACTTGCAGGAATTTCAGGCCTTCCTGACGACCCACATCACCCCCGCGCCCAACGTCGCGGGGGTGAAGACGTCGCTGACGATCCGTACGGCAAAGTCGGTGTCAGGCGTTCCGGTACGAACCGAAGATACGTACCGGTAAACCCGACCCCAACGCGCGTCAGGCCGCCGTCTGCGGCGCGTCCAGGTAAGCGATCCACAGCGCGGCAATTTCGGCCCGCGGCCCCTTGACCGCCTGGAACGCGGCGCGCGCGCCCTCCTTGTCGCCGGTCATGGCCAGGGAAATGCCCAAGCGGGTATTGACGGTGTCGGCGTCCACGCCCGTTTTGGCCAGCGCCGAGCGGTAAAGCGTCACGGCCTTGGCATATTCGCCGTAGCTGAGATGTCCGTCGGCCGCGCCCATCGTGGGACGCGCCGCTGGCGATGCCGCAGCGGCCTTTTCACTTGCCGGCAGGCTCGCAAGATCGGCGGCGATCTTCGGCGTTGCCGCTGCGCGCAACTCGGCCAGGTTCTTGCTGGTCGCCAGCTTGGCATCGCGCGAGACGGCAAGATCGACGACGGCCTTCGCTTCGCCCGGCAGGCCGCGCTCGCTGGCGATCGCGGCATAGTCGTAATAGTCGCGCTCACCAGCAATGCTCTTCGTGGCACGCATCAGGCGATAGAGGTCGAGCGTGATCTGGCCGTCCATTTGCTTGCTGTCGCGATAGAGAACCAGCGTGCTCCGCCAGTTTTCCGAGGTCGGATAGGCCTTGACCAGCATCCCGCCCCACTTGACCAGGTCCGGCCCGCTCTTGGCGTTGTAAGCGGCACTCAGCGCGCGCTGATACCAATCCTCCGGCACCACCTGTCCCGCCGCTTTCTGGGCCGCGATGCCCTGTTCGGCATAGGCCAGGCCAGGCGCGTATTGCTTCTGCTTGAAGCTGATGTCGGCCGCCATGATCAGCAGCTCGGGGGGCTTGTTACCCAGGCGGATCGACTCGTCCAGATAAGCGAGCGCCTTGGGATAATCCTTGGCGAAATAGGCTTCACGACCGAGCAGGTAGTTCAGCGCACCCTGCTGCTCGACCGGCGCAACGCCGCTCGCCAGCATCGCCGTGGCGCCGGCGATCGTGCCGGCCGCGTCCTTGGCGTTCGCCGCGATCTGGTATTGGAACAGCCCCGCATAGAATTTGTCGTCAGGCGTGCTCGCTGCCGTCTGGGCGGCAGGCAAGGCTGCCGTGGCTGCGGCGAAGTCCTTCGACTGGATGGCCTTTTGCAAAGGCTGTGCCGCAGCGCGGAACTCCTTCGACAGATTCGGTCCCTTTGCGGGCGCGGCGGGCTTTTCCTTGGCGACAACGGGCGATGCGACCGCACCGAGCGCAAGAACGGCAGCAATCGCCAGACGGGAAACGGGTTTCACTTCTCTCTCCTTGACCATCATAACGGGGAATAGCCCCGATTAACCACCACGCCGCACCGACACAAGCCGACTGCGTCTTGCGAAGCCATGCGCTGCCGCTAGGGCGCGCTGGATGAATGCAAACCGAACCGCGTATTCTCTGGTCGTGGGCGCCGGCGGCATAGGCCGGGCCCTGGCGACGCAACTTGCCGACAGGGGTGAGGTGGCGGTCTGGAGCCGGATGACGGGCGTAGACGTCACCCGGGATCGGGATATCGCTGCGGCAACCATCGCGCTCCCCGAAGACCTCACCCGTGTCTTCGTTACGACCGGCATGCTCCACGACGAGGTTCAGCGCCCTGAACGGTCGCTGCGCGAACTCGATGCCGACAAGCTCGCGCGCAGCTTTCTGGTCAACACGATCGCCCCGGCGCTAGTCGCCCGGCACGTCCTGCCGCGCCTGCCCCGCGACCGGCGCGCGGTATTCGCCGTCCTCGGCGCACGCGTCGGCAGCATCGGCGACAACCGCACTGGCGGCTGGCACGGCTATCGCGCGTCGAAGGCGGCTCTGGTGATGCTGGTCAAGACGCTCAGCATCGAACTGAAGCGCTCCCATCCGCAGGCAATATGCGTCGCGCTGCATCCCGGCACCGTCGATACCGCCATGTCGAAGCCTTTCCAGGCCAATGTAGCCCCTGAAAAGCTCTTCACCCCTGCATATGCGGCCGAGTGCCTGATCACCGTCGCCGATGCTCTCACCCCGGCGGAAAGCGGTGGCCATTTCGCCTGGGACGGCGCGCGCATTGTTGATTGACGCCCGCGCGCGCCTGCGCGCACGCGAGGCTGGTGTCCCGGCCCGCCACCCGCTAGAGCGGTGTAACTCATAC
>JANMJZ010000159.1:0-9166 GCA_031371635.1 Sphingomonadales bacterium
TGAAGGCTGCGCCAAGCATCAGGCGCGCAAGTGTCGTTCGCATAAGTCCCCCTTTGGACAGCGAGCGATGGTTCGCCGCTTTGAGGGGCCGCTAGGAACGGTAAGTGACATTTCCAAAAAGGTTTTGTGACCGAAACGAGACGTAAAAGAGACGTTTTTGAGACAAAGTTGTCGCGGCCTCGCTTTTGCCCCGCAGTTGACCGCCAAGCGGTGTGGAAAACCGTATCGATCCCGGAACATTGGGAATTCCCAATGTGCCGCGACAGGCTTTCATCCTAAGCCCAGCGCCATGTCTGCCCGCAAGCCATGGCTGAGCTCTGCCGTCCTAACGCTTGCGTTGCTGAGTGGCTGTGCCCGCTATGCAGCTGCACCGATGTCGCCCGCCCTGATCGCAACGGCGCAGGCCGAACGGCCATATGATCAGGTATCGATTGCGGCGCGGCTCGCGCGCCTCGCGCCGTCGCAACCGACACAGATCGGGCGCTGGAACCGCCTGACGCTGTTTGCGGCGCTGATCGAGAATAATCCGGACATCGTGGCCGCCCGAGCTGCTGTTGCCCGCGCCGTCGTCGAGCAACGCGCCGCCCGCGCGCCCGCCGGACCTACGCTGACGCTGACGACCGAATATGCCGGCGCCGCCCCAGAGGCATCGCCATGGCTTTTCGGCGGTGTCCTTGATGTACCGCTCGATATCGGCGGGAGGCGCAGGATGCGGATTGACAGTGCGGGCCTCAAGACCGCCACGGCGCGCTATAACTTTCTCGAAGCAATCTGGACGGCGCGCCAGGCACTGCGGACGGCGCTGGTGGATCGCCTGATCGCCGTTCGACAGGCGGAAACAGGGCGACATCTCGTCGCACTGCGTGAGCGCTATTTCGCCGCCGTGTCACGCCGTGTCGCGGCAGGAGAGACAACGCGCGCCGACCTCGAGCGCGTCCGCGCTGATCTGAGCGACGCGCGCCGCCGTGCTGCCGATGCCGCATTTCGCGTCGAAGCGGAGACACGTACGATTGCGGCGCTGACAGGCGTACCGATTGCGGCGTTGTCGATTGACTCCGTCACTTGGGAAGGGTTCGACGAACCCCTCGTCGCCGAGCCAGACGACCCGTCGGTTCGCGCCGCGCTCATCGCTCGCGCCGATATCCTGCGCGTCGTGGCGGCGTACGACCAGAGCGAAGCCGATCTGCGCGGGGAAATCGCCCGGCAATATCCCGCGATCAGCGTCGGTCCCGGATTTACCTGGGAGCGCGGCCTGGTGAAGCTGCCGTTTTCGCTGGGGCTGATCCTGCCCCCGCTCGATCTGAACCGCCGCGCCATTGCTGCTGCCGAAGCCAGGCGCAGCGAAGCGGGGCGCGTGCTCGAAGCCGCCGTTGCCAGTGCATCTTCGGCGATCACGGCCGCAGTAGCTGAAGCGCATGCGGCACGGGAGGCGCTGAGTCGTATCCGGCAGGACGAACTCCCCGCCGCGCGGCAGCTGGCGGCCCAAGCCGACCATGAGCTGCGCGCTGGTGCCATCGACCGCGCCGACTGGGCTGCAGCGCAAGGCGGTGCGCTGGTCGCGCGCCTCGCCGAGGTCGACGCACTCGCGCGTGTCCACGCGGCCAACACCGCGCTTGAGTTAGCATTGCGTCGACCGTTGACTGGGCCCGAACTCGAAATCACCGGAACATTGGGAGCGTTATTGTGAAAGCACTCGCGCCAATTGCCTGGACGGCGCTCGGTGCGGGCCTGTGCGCAGGAGCTGTCTTCGCGCTGTCGCCGGAAGGGCTATCGGCAGACGCCGATGACAAGCCGCCGGTTGCCGTCGCGGCCAACACTGATCGCTTGAAGCTCGACGACAAGGCCAGGGTCCGGGCGAGTATTCGGGTCGTGGCGCTCGGTACGTCACGCAATAGCGTCCTCCGCGCAGGCTTTGCCCGTGCGCTCGATGTGGGTGCGCTCGCGGCCATTGATGCCGAGGCCAAGGCGGCAGACGCCACCGCTGCGGCGTCCCGCGCCGAGGCTGCGCGCCTCGCGACCCTCGCTGCCCAGGACCAGAGTGCGTCGCGCCGCTCGGTCGAGGCGGCGCGCGCGCAGGCGCAGGCGGACACGGCGCGAGCGCAACTCGCGGTAAGAAGAGTCGGGCTGGAATTCGGGCCGGGGCTGGCGCGACTCGGGCGCGGCGGCATTTCCACGCTCGTGGCGGAAATCGCGGCGGGGCGTGCCGCGCTGGTGCGGATCGACATCCCGAATGTGATGCTCCAACCCGGCGACACCGTGCTCATCGGGGACGCCCCGAATACCACCAGTGTCCGCGTGCTTGGCGCTGCGGCCAGTGCAGATGCCAAACTGCAGAGTGCGGGCGTCCTCACTGTGGTTCGGGGCGCTGCTGGGCAGGGATTGCTGGCCGGGCGGATCGTCCCGGCAGCCGCAGATAGCGGATCGAGCGAAGCCGGCGTCACCGTGCCGCGCGATGCGATCGTGCGGTATCAGGGCGCATTGTGGGTCTACGTCGAACGCCCTGACAAGAGCTTCGCGCGCGTCGAATTGAGGGACGCCCGCCCGGTTGCCGATGGCTGGTTCGTCGCGCGCGGCCTCACGCCTGGAACGCGTGTAGCCGTGTCGGGGGCTGGATCGCTGATGGCGATCGAAACCGGCAGCGCACCCGCCGATGATGACGGCTGACGCTTCGATGCTGCGCGCCATCGTCCGCTTTTGCCTGTTGCACCCCTGGGTTGTGCTCGGCGTCGCCGCAGTCGTCATGGGTTTCGGCGTCATGACCGTCGATCGGGCAAAGTACGACGTGTTCCCCGAATTCGTGCCCGCGCAGGCGACTATCCAGACCGAGGCACCGGGGCTGGTAGCCGAACAGGTCGAGGCGCTGGTGACCCGACCGCTGGAGGACGCCATCAACGGGGCGAACGGCGTTGCTTCGGTACGTTCCGAATCTGCACAGGGCCTGTCGGTCATTAACGTCACCTTCCGCGAGGGCAGCGACCCCTATCGCGCACGCCAGGTTATCGCCGAAGCTGTCAGCGAAACGGCCGCAAGATTGCCGGCGATTGCCAACGCCCCGCGCCTCAGCCCGCTCACATCTTCGACAATGGATCTGCTGAAAGTCGGTTTCGTCAGCGAGCGCCTCGATCCTGCCGCACTGCGTGACCTCGTGCAGTGGACGGTCAGGCCCCGCCTGCTCGCCACGCCCGGCGTCGCGCACGCCATTGTCTTCGGGGGAGCCCTTCGCCGGATCGAGGTTCGCGTGAAGCCAAGTGCCCTGATCGCGAGCGGTGCGTCGATGAGCGATGTCGCCGCCGCTGTGTCGGCATTATCGGGGATCAGAGGGGGCGGCTTTGCGGAAACCGCCAATCAGCGCATCCTGGTGCAACCGATCGCGGGCGCGGTCACCATGGACACCGTAGCGGCAGCGCCCGTCGTAACGGGGAGCGGCGCGGCGCTGACCGTGGGGGCGCTGGCCGACGTCGTCGAGGCACCCAGCCCACAGTTCGGCGATGCCCTGATCATGGGCCGTCCGGGCGTGCTCGTTGCGCTCGCAAGCCAATATGGCGCAAACACCCTCGATGCGACCCGCGCGGTCGAAGCGACGCTGGCAGACTTGCGACCGACGCTCGAGGCACAAGGCGTCCGGATGTACCCGACACTCCACCGGCCGGCCAATTTTATCGAAGCCGCATTGCACGGCATTGCCATCGACCTGTTGATCGGCGCGGCGATGATCGCGCTCGTCCTGCTCGCCTTCCTGCGGAACTTTCGGATAGCGCTGATCGCGTTCCTTTCGATCCCGCTGTCCCTGCTGGCTGCGCTGATCGTGCTCGACCGGCTCGGCATGACGATCAATACGATGACACTGGGAGGTCTCGCCGTAGCGCTGGGCGTCGTCGTCGATGACGCCATCGTCGACATCGAAAATATCGTCCGTCGGCTGCGCGAGGACCCGGGCGCAGACCGGATCGCGATCATCGAGGCGGCAGCGGTCGAGGTTCGGGCACCGGTCGTTTACGCGACCTATGTGCTGGCGTTCACGATCGCGCCGATCCTGTTTCTGACCGGTCTTCAGGGTGCATTTTTCGCGCCGCTCGCCCTTTCGTTCCTGCTGGCGGTGCTCGCCTCGCTCGCGGTCGCGATGACCGTGACGCCGGCACTGGCGGCCCTCCTGCTGGCCCGGATCGGGCCGGTCGAGGAATCGCCATGGCTGGATCGCATCAAGGCGACCCATTCCCGCCTGTTGTTACCGCTGTTCGACCGCCCGCGCGAAGTTGTCGGCGCGTCGTTCGTGGTGGCCATCATGGGCATCATCGCCTTTACGTCGTTCGGTGCCGAACTGCTGCCCGCCTTTCGCGAAGGCCATTATGTGCTCAAGGTCAACGGACCGAGCGGCGCGTCGATGGGATGGATGCGCGACGTCGGCACGAAGATTTCGCGCGACCTGCTTGCTGTCCCGCAAGTTGCCACTGTGGAGCAGCAGATCGGTCGTGCCGAGGCCGGCGAGGACACCTTCGGCCCGAACCGCAGCGAAATGCACGTCGACCTCAAGCCTCTCCACGGCGCGAGCGAAGCCATCGCTGTCGAAAAAATTCGTGCAGTTCTCGCCGATTATCCCGCGATCACGAGTGAGATCCTGAGTTCGCTCGGTGACCGGATTGCAGAGTCATTGTCGGGCGAGACCGCAGCCGTTGCGATCAATGTCTATGGTGCCGATCTCGACAGCCTCGATCGAAGCGCCGCCCAGATCGCGTCCGTGCTGGCCAAGGTGCCGGGTGCTGCCGACGTGCAGGTCAAGTCGCCCCCGGGGACACCCGTCCTCCAGATTGCGCTCGACAGTGCACGCATGGGACTTCGTGGCGTGTCCCCGACCGACGGCTATGATGCCATCGAAGCAACCTTTCAGGGCCGCGTCGTGGCACAGGCACCTGCCGCAGACCGTGTAACCGACATTGCCCTGACCCTGCCGCCTGAATTGCGACGCGACCCTGAAGGCATTGCGGACGTTCTCGTGCGTGCTGCAGATGGGGCGAGCGTGCGGTTGAGCGACATCGCAACGATCCGACTGACCGAAGGCCGGGCGCAGGTGCTGCGCGAGGGCGGTCAGCGGCGCCAGGTCGTGACGGCTAATCCGACACGCGCCGATATTGCTGGATTTGTCGGCGACGCACGGCAGGCCATAGCTCATGGCGTCAAATTGCCGGCGGGCGTGTCGATTGCCTTTGGTGGTGTTGCGGAAGGTCAAAAGGCGGCGACCCGCCAGATGGCGCTGAATGTCGCTGTCGCCAGCATCGCCATCATTGCCCTTCTTGTCTTGGCGTTCGGCGGCGGCCGCGCGGCCGCGTTGATCCTTGCCGGAACGCCCTTCGCGCTTGCTGGCGGCGTGATTGCTGTCGCTTTCACAGGCGGGGTGTTATCGCTGGGCGCGCTCGTCGGCTTCGTCACGCTGTTCGGCGTTGCCGCCCGCAATGCGATCCTGCTGGTTTCGCATGTCGATCATCTGGTCGCTGTAGAAGGTGCCCCTTGGGGCCGCGACACCGTCCTGCGCGCCGCACGCGAACGCGTGACGCCGATCCTGATAACGGCATTGGTGACCGCACTGGGCCTGGCACCCCTCGCGCTGGAGGCAGGACAGGCGGGACGCGAAGTTCAGGGTCCGATGGCCATCGTCATCCTCGGCGGACTTGTCACGTCGACGGTGATGAGCCTGATCCTGTTGCCCGCGTTGATCCTGCGCTATCGTCGAAGCGCGGTCGTTGCCCCGGAAAGTTGAAAATTGCGGATACTGCTGATCGAGGACAGCGAGGACGCGGCGCGGCAGGTCTGTGACGAACTGACACTGCGCCAGCACGAGGTGGAGGCCGTCGGCGACGGTACTACCGGAATCGCCCGCGCGCGGAGGCCGGGATGGGACGTTCTGATCGTCGACCGGATGTTGCCCGCCCTGGACGGGCTGTCGGTCGTGAAGGTCTTACGCACCGAAGGCATCAAGACGCCGGTCCTGTTCCTGACAGCGCAAGGTTTGGTCGAAGACCGCGTCGACGGATTCGAGGCCGGCGGCGACGACTATCTCGTCAAACCTTTTGCGATGATTGAACTGATCGCGCGTGTCGAAGCCCTGGGACGGCGCGAGAGCAGAAATGCCAACGCCGTTGAATCGCTGGCCGACCTTACGATCGACCGGATGGCGCGAGTCGTAAAGCGCGGCGAGCGGGCGATTACGCTTCAGGCGCGCGAATATGAATTGCTCGACGCGCTGCTGACCGAAACGCCGAATGTCGTGACGCGGACAATGCTTCTCGAGCGCGTTTGGAAAATCCGCTTCGATCCGGGTACGAACCTGATCGAGAGCCATATCAGCCGATTGCGGGCCAAGATCGACATCGAAGGCGCGCCGCCCCTGATCCACACCATCCGCGGCGAGGGTTATGCAGCGCGGCTGGCCTGATCTGCTTTGGCAATCGACCAGCTTCAGGCTGGCAGTTGTCCAGGCCGGATTTCTGCTGCTGGCCATGACGGGCGCGGGCGTCGCCATGTCGGTCATCACGCGCGGTGTTGCCGAACGAGAGTTGCGGTCGCGAATTACCCTCGAAAGCAACGCGATCATTGCCGAATTGAGGGGCGAGGGCATGGCAGAAGCGGCGGCGGCCGTCCGTTCCCGCGCCGCCCGTCCCGGCGCGCTCGAATATCTGCTCGTCGATGGTGCGGGACGTGAGCTTGCCGGGGACTTGCCCGATTCAAATACATCGGGCTGGCACCGCATGTCGATTGCCCACGGCGACGCAACATCCGACCTGATCGCCTATTCCGTGTCGGTGCCGGGCGGCGCGCGGCTCACCGTAGGTGACGATCTAGGGCCTGCGCGCGACCTGGCCGACGCGCTCCTGCGGTCGTTGCTGCTGTGGGGCGGCCTGGCGCTCTGCCTCGGGCTGGGTTTCGGGATCTGGGCGACGCGCCGTTCGCTGGGACGGATGCAGGTGCTCGGGCGGACGCTCGAAGAAGTCAGTGCCGGCGACCTATCGGCACGCGTCCCCGATGTGGTCGCGCGCGGCGACGACCTCGATCTGGTGGGACGCGGTGTCAACGCGATGCTGGACCGCATTGCCATGCTGGTGCAGGCACAACGTCGCGTCTCTGCCGATGTCGCGCATGAACTGCGCAACCCCCTGTCGCTTGTCCGGCAGCGCATCGGACAGGCGGCCACGGCTGACAGCGCGAAGGACAGGGAAGCGGCCCTGACGGCTGCTGACGGGGCGATCGACGACGCCTTGCGGCTGTTCGATGCAATGCTCCGTCTTGCCGAAATCGAAGCGGGCGGCGCACGCCAGCGTTTTTCGCCGTTCGACCTCGGCGAACGCGTCGAGTTAGTGACGGACGCCTATCGCGGAGATATCGAGCACGCAGGTCGTACCCTTGAAATCTCGCTTGAGCCGGGTGTCGTGCTGGTCGGCGACAGCGACCTCGTAGGTCTGGCCGTGTCCAACCTGCTCGAAAACGCGGTGAAGCACACGCCGCCCGGCGCAAAGATAACGGTCCGCCTCCAAGCTGCCAACGGGCAGTCGGTGCTCAGCTTCGAGGATAGCGGACCGGGGCTGTCGGCTGCCGAGTTTGCCCGTGTCGTCGAACCCTTTGCCCGCCTGGACCTCGCGCGCTCGACGAGCGGCGCCGGGCTGGGGCTTGCGATCGTCGCGGCGGTCATGCGGCTGCACGGGGGATCGCTCGAGCAGGTCGAAGCCAGAAGCGGGCTGCACCTTCGCTGTCAGTTCGGGGCGACGACCAGGACTTGAAAACTGCCGGGGATCATCTGCGGTCGCGCGCCGCCGACAGCAGGCAGGTATTTTGCCGAGGGCAGGTATAATCGACCCGTCGAAGCATCGAGTGCGACTGTGCGTGCGCCCTTCGCCGTCGTGGTGGCGCCGATCACCGCTGGCTTCGTACCAAGCCGAATGATCGACAATGTGCCGTCGCCTCCCGAAGGGATGAAAGCCAAATGGCGACCAATGTCGTAGACTGCTCCATCCGGACCCGGGCCGACTTTCAGGCTTGCAAGCTGGCGGCCATCCGGCGCCGACACGATGGCGACGCCGTTCGCACAGGCTGAGACGATTTGCCGAACGTCGGTCGCATAAGCGATGCCCGTGGGGCCGTCGCATCCTTTCAGGGGGAACCGGGCGATTACCTTGCGCGCACGCGTGTCCAACACGGCAACTTCGTTCTTGTCTTCGACGTTGACATAAAGCCGGCCGTTGCCGTCGGCGGCGCCGAGTTCAAGCGAACCGCCAACCGCAATCGTCGCAACTACCTTTTCGGACTTGGGGTCGACAACGCTGATGTCTCCCGAGCCCGGCGTCATGACCCACGCCGTCTTTGTCGCCGGGTCCCATGCGACCGCATCGGGCTTGATGCCTACGGGCAACGTCGCCATCACTTCGCCCGTCACGCCGTTGAACAGCATTGCGTTGTTCGCACCGCCATTGGTCGAAATGACAGCAGTCGTACCCGGGATCGACATCGCGTCATGCCCGCGACTGCTCGACACGATGTCCGGCAACACCTTGTCCGTCAGCAAATCGATGGCCATCACACCGTTGCTGCGCGCCACATAAAGGCGTTTCGCCACAGGATCGACGCTGAGCAGATCCCAACCACCGTCGGGCCCGGAAATCCTGTCAACAACGCGGTAATTGCTTACATCCGCCATCTTGCCGTTAAGAGGTGAAGCAGCGAGAGCGACCATGCCCAAAAGAACTATCGGCTTGTTCATCGACTGCGACCTCCAGGTTGCCAAGCCAGCCACTTTCACCCTTTTCGGAATCGGAGCAAGGGGATGTGGCTTCTATACGCCACGCCAGCCAAACTCGGCGCGTCCAGCTCTCGGCCTGACCGCTGAACGAGAGTCCGCTTCCAGCAAAAGCGTACCTTCCCCCATTGATCGTCGAACGACCGCCATTGTGGCGGTTGCCGTCAGACGGCTAAAGGTCTGGCCTGCTGCGATGTGGTGTCGGATGGTGGGCGTCTCCCCCATACTGGTCTGCTAGTGTCAGTGCCGTTGCACATCTAAACCTCGTTACTTCACGGCCTGGTCAATCCTGTAACAACTCGGCTTAGCGCGTCGACATCAAAGCGCTGGACCCTTTCATCGAAACAGATGTTCAAAGCAGGCGTCCAATTTCGGTCGCTGGGAGCG
>JANMJZ010000196.1:0-3331 GCA_031371635.1 Sphingomonadales bacterium
GTGTGGCCGCTGCCGATCCAGACCGTCCACTCGCGTGCGCCGATGCGGATGACGTCACCTTCCCTGATCCGCATATGCCCGACCGGCATTTCGGAGACGATTTCGGCGAAATTTCCCCAGCCGCGCGCCACCATCGGTGCCACCTGCTCGGGCGTCCACCCGGCCGCGACGCTCTGCGCAACGGCCTCTGCCGGGGGCGCATCGCGCTTGTCGGCAATCAGCATGCGCGCCAGCAGATATTCGGTCCGGTTCATCCACAGCGCAGCGCCGTGTTCGGCGCACAGCCAGCCAGCGAGGCCAAGGTGATCGGGGTGAAAGTGCGTCAGCAACACGCGCGTCACGGACCGACCGTTCAGGGCCTTGGTCCACGCCGCCTTCGACTCGTCGATCTTCAGGCCCGTGTCGATCACGGCGACGCCGCCGTCCTCGTCGAGCAGCCAGACGTTGATGTGCCGCAGCGACCCCGGCACGGGCAGGCGCGTCCAGCCCAGCCCCTCCGCCAGGGGATGGACGACGCCATATTCGGGCGCGAACTTGCCCATCGGATAGGTCAGGCCGCGCGATTCGAGCGGTTCGAACCCATGGTCGGCAAGCGACATGTCGGGCGCGGTCGGCGGGGGGGTCAAAGCAGTTGCCATCTGCAACGCTTAAGCACAGGTTCCAACGCGACAACAGCGCGAAGCGCAAGGGGGCCAGCTTATGAAATTCGGTTTCGCCATTGCCGTAGCGTCAATGATTTGCCTTTCTCATCCTGCATTTGCGGCCCCTTCGAACCAGACTGAAAGCCTCACGCCGGTTCTACCCCCCATCATTCCGCTGCGCGAACAGGCACGGCTGCGCGACGCCTGGCTGGCCGACCGGCTCGACACGCTCGTTCCCCGGCTGATGCGGGAAAACGGCATCGACATGTGGATCCTCGTCGCGCGCGAATATGCTGAGGATCCGGTCGTCTCGACGATGCTCGATGCCGAAAGCTTTCACGCACGGCGACGCACGATCCTCGTCTTTTTCGATCCCGGCAATGGCAAGTCAGTCGAACGCATGACGGTCAGCCGCTATGGGCTCGGCAGCCTGTTTGCGTCTGCGTGGAACCCCGACACCCAACCGGACCAATGGGCACGGCTCGGCGAGCTCGTCGCGGCGCGCAATCCGAAAAAGATTGCCGTCAACGTCTCGGCCGCTTCCGCACTCGTCGACGGACTGACGCACAGCCAGTATGAAGAGTTGCGCGCGGCGCTGCCACCCGAGCTGCGCGAGCGGATCGTTCCGGCGGGCGCTCTTGCGGTCGGGTGGCTCGAGACGCGGACCGCTTCGGAAATGAAGCTCTACCCGCAAATCGTCCGCACGGCGCATGCGATCATAGCTGAGGGACTTTCCGCAAAAGTCATAACGCCGGGCAGGACCACGGCCGACGATGTGGTCTGGTGGTATCGCGAACGCATCGCGGGGCTGAAGCTCGCGACCTGGTTCCAGCCTTCGGTCGGTATCTATCGCAAGGGCACTGCGCAGCAATTGTCGGGCGACAGCGTCATCCAGCCCGGCGACCTGCTGTGGACCGACTTCGGCATCACCTATCTCGGCCTGAACACCGACACGCAGCACATGGCCTATGTGCTGCGCCCGGGTGAAACGGCGCCCCCTGCAGGCCTGATTGCCGGCATGGCGGCCGCGAATGCCCTGCAGGACGCGGTCACCTCATCCTTCCGTACGGGGCGGACCGGCAACGACATCCTGCTCGATGCCCGGGCAAAGGCGCTGGCAGCCGGGCTGAGCCCGTCGATCTATTCGCATCCCATCGGCTATCACGGTCATGCCGCAGGGGCGGCCATCGGCTTTTGGGACGACCAGAAACCGTCGCCCCGCGGCGACCATGCCTTGCGGCCCGACACGGCCTGGTCGATCGAACTGGCCGCGACGTACAAGCTGCCCGAATGGGACGGGCAAGCGGTGCCCTTCCGGCTGGAAGAAGACGCTTTTTTCGTCGGCGCGGTCGTCCGCTACATCGATGGGCGGCAGACGGGTTTCCATCTCGTGGGGCGCGCGAAGCCCTGACCCGGCCTCATCGCACTTGACAAAATGTTCTTCATATGTTCTGTTATGTCGGCCGAGGCCTGGCGGCGCGACACCCTTGGACGGTCGCAGCGTTCAGGTCTCACTTGGTCGACGAAATCGAACGGTTGAACGTCAGATTAGTACGATCTCGTGTGACTTTCGTGACCTTTCGGGAATGCGGTTCAGCGCTTGAACGGGTCCACGAAGCTGCCGATCATGGCAGGCGCTTCCATCTCGCCGTTGGCGATGGCCTCGGCGACGCGCGCCGCCTCGACCCGCTCGTTGCGCAGCTGGTCGATCAGCGCCTCGCGATCGCCATCGAGCTTGGTGTCGACGATCGGCTCGAGGCCTGCCGCCTTGGCTGCCTTGGCGACGATGGCGTCGAGCTCGCGCTGCGAGCACAGGCCAAGGGTAACCGGGTCCTTCGGCACGATGTTGGCCATGTTCCAATGGCTCTTGTCGCGGATCGCCGAAATCGTGTTGCGCGTCGTGCCGATCAGCTTGCCGATCTGGCCGTCGCTGACCTCGGGGTGGTTGCGGATGATCCAGGCAATGCCGTCGGGCTTGTCCGACCGCTTGCTGACCGGCGTGTAGCGCGGCCCCTTGGTCCGGGTCGCGGCTTCGGGCTCACGGTCCATCTTGAGGGCGTAGTTCGGGTCGGCCTGCCCCTTCTCGATCTCCGCCATCGTCAGCTCATGCGCGCGGATCGGGTCGCGCCCGGTCAGCTTGGTCGCGGCGGTGTCGTCGGCAATCGCCTGCACCTCGAGGATGTGAAGGCCGCAGAAATTGGCAATCTGCTCGAACGACAGCGAGGTGTTGTCGACCAGCCAGGAAGCGGTCGCATGGGGCATGAGCGGCTGGGCCATCGTTCGGGTCTTTCTGACAAGCGATAATAAAAGGGCCGCCCCTTTCGGGACGGCCTGATCGTTCGGGGTCTAGTCCGAAGCGCTGGAGAGGGCAAGCGTCACGCGGCGCGGGCCAGTGGCGGGACGGCGGGAACGAGTGCCGAGACGAACTGCGCCGCGCTCGCCGCCCACGTGTATGTCCGCCCGTAATAGGCGCAATTGCCCCGGTCGCGGGTCAAGGCAGCTGCGATTGCCGCATCCAGATCGTCGTCGAGCGCGCCGGTTGCGGGGGTCACGATGTCGATGGGGCCGCTGACCGGGAATGCCGCGACCGGGGTTCCCGACGCCAGCGCCTCGATCATCACCAGCCCGAACGTATCGGTGCGGCTGGGGAAGACGAACACGTCGGCCCCGCCGTAGCTGCCCGCCAGTGC
>JANMJZ010000217.1:0-8053 GCA_031371635.1 Sphingomonadales bacterium
CAAAGAGCCTATTTGCCCTGTGGGGACTTGTGTGGGGTATTCCCCCTCTAAAACCACATATCTGTTGATTTACAACCACTTAGCAGAAGTATCTGGTGGAGCTGAGCGGGATCGAACCGCTGACCTCGTCATTGCGAACGACGCGCTCTCCCAACTGAGCTACAGCCCCTCACCAGAAACGCCGCGCCTTGGGAAGCGCTGCGAAGCCGGACCCCATAACGGGGGGTCCGCGTCGATGCAACGCCCTGTTTGACGCCTAGTTGGCCGCCACGCGCCAGATGCGGTTGCCGACGTCGTCCGCCACGAGCAAGTCGCCCTTGCTGCGCGCGATGACGCCGACCGGGCGACCCTGCGCCTGGCCCTTCGTGTTCAGGAAACCGGTCAGCACGTCCTGCATTGCGCCCTTGGGAAAGCCAAGCGCGTTGAAGCCGACAAAGACGACCTTGTAGCCCGATACCGGCTTGCGGTTCCACGAACCGTGCTGGCCTATGAAGGCGCCCTTCTGGAACGGCCCCAGCGACCCGAATGCCAGGCCGAGAGATGCCGTGTGCGGCCCCAGCGCATATTCGGGGCGGTGGGTATATTGCAGCAGATCCGGACGCGACTCGACGCGCGCGTCTTCGTAGCCGCCCCAATAGCTGTACGGCCAGCCGTAGAAGGCACCGAAATCGGCCCGCGTCATATAATCGGGTGCCAGGTCGCCGCCGAGCATGTCGCGCTCGTTCACGACAGTCCACAGCGACTTGCTCTGCGGCTCCCACGCCATGCCGACCGGGTTGCGCAGACCGGAAGTCCAGATGCGGACGGCCTTCGTAGCCAAGTTGAGTTCGAGGATGTTGGCGCGGTTGGTCTCCGCATCCATGCCGTTTTCGCCTATGTTCGAGGACGAACCGACCGAAATGAACAGCGACTGCCCGTCGGGAGACGCTACGACGTTCTTGGCCCAGTGGTTGCCGCCGCCGGGCAGCGCCATGACCTTTTTCGGCGTCGCCGCGATCTTCGTTTCGCCGGTCGTGTAGGGCACGACGACAAGGGCGTCATGGTTGCCGACGTAGAGCTGGTCGCCCACCAGCGCCATGCCGAACGGAGAGTTGAGGCCGGTCAGGAACGGCGTCTTCAGGTCCGCCACCCCGTCGCCGTTGGTGTCGCGCAACAGGGTGATGCGGTTTGCGCTCGGCACGCCCGCGCCGACATAGTTCATTAGCGCGCCCATGATCCAGCCAGCGATCCCCCCGCCTTCGCGTGGCGGCGTATTGGTTTCGGCGACCAGCACGTCGCCATTGGGCAGCTCATACAGCCAGCGCGGGTGATCGAGGTCGCGGGCAAAGGCGACGACGTTCAGGCCCTTGGCCGGTACCGGCTTCGCATCACCGATCCAGCCGATCGGCTTGGCGAGGTCGACCGTCGGTATTTTTTCCGGACGGGCGTCTGTGATTTTGGGCCGGGTACCCGACACGGCCTCTACGGGCAGCCGGGCCGGGACCCCGCGCGTGAGGTACCAGAGCGTACCCGCAGCGACGAGCATGAGCAAAAGGACGGACGACAGAATCTTGGCGCGAAGGGTCATGCCAGCGATATGGCAATCACTTGGCCGTGGCGCCAGACTGCTCGTCGATAATAGGTGGATGCAGGCGCAGCCGGGTTGCCCGGCGGCTGTCGCCCTCGGTCACCTCGATGCGCCAGCCGCTGTCGTGCAGCAGCATCTCGCCCGGCTGAGGGACATGCCCTGCGAGCACGAACGCAAGCCCGCCGATCGTATCGACGTCCTCGTCGATTTCGGCGAGGCGCGGATCAATGGTCTCCGCCACGTCCTCCAGCTCGGCCCGCGCATCGGCTTCCCACAGGCCGTCCTCGAGCTCGACCATCAGCGGGACGGCGGCGTCGTCGGTCTCATCCTCGATATCACCCACGATCTCCTCGACCAGGTCCTCGATCGTCACCAGACCTTCGGTCCCCGAATATTCGTCGATGACGATCGCCAGATGAATGCGCTGGCTGCGCATCTCCGCAAGCAGGTCGAGCACCCCCATCGACTGCGGTACGTAAAGTGGCTGGCGGATCAGCCCCAAGATCGTTTCGGGAAATGGCTCGCCGCGGGCAAGCAGGGCAAAGGCATCCTTGATGTGGATCATGCCCACGACCTCGTCGAGGCTGTCGCGATAGACCGGCAGTCTGCTGTGCGGCGCATCGGCAAGGACGGCGACCAGTTCGGCGAAGCTCGAATTCTCCGGAATGGCCACGATGTCGGCGCGCGGCACGCCCACATCGTCCACTGTGCGTTTGCCGAAACTCAACAGGTTGCGGACCATCTGCCGCTCGACGGGGGACAGGTCGCCCTTTTCGTCGGGCGCCGGGTCGCCCTCATGGTCGTCGATTGCCTCTTCTATCTGTTCGCGCAGCGTGGGTTCGGGCGTATCGCCGAACAGCGCGCGAACCGTATTCCAGATGCCTCCCCCCGAACCATGGGCGTCTCGGCTACTATCGCCTTCTTTCATCTGGGGGTTTCGGAGTCCTGATAGGGGTCGTGCAGACCCAGCGATGCCATCGCGGCCCGCTCGATCGCTTCCATGGCGTCGGCATCGACGTCGTTCATATGGTCATGTCCTAACAGATGAAGCACCCCGTGCACAATGAGATGTGCCGCATGGTCTTCGAGCGGAACTTCCTTCTCCGCCGCCTCGCGCGCGCAGACCCCGTGCGCGAGCACGATATCGCCGAGCAGGATTTCGCCGTCGTCAGTGTTGCCCATGCTTTCGATCAGGTCGGGCTGGACCATCGGGAACGACAGGACATTGGTCGGCTTGTCCTGCTGGCGATACTGACGGTTGAGGACATGCACGGCGTCGTCGGAGGTTAGTCGGACTGCAATTTCGATCGTTGCGGCTGTCCCGGCGAGCGACGCCTGCGGGCTGGCGGCAATGGCCGCCTCGGCTGCGCGTTGCGCAAGACTTTCCCAGTCGGTGTCGGGCCAGGGTGCTTCGCAAAGCGCCGCGACCTCGATCACTCCCTGCCCTCGTAAGCCTCGACGATGCGGCCGACAACGGGATGGCGCACCACGTCCCCGACGCCGAAACGCACCATGCCGATGCCCTCCACCCCTTCGAGCTTGTCGACCGCATCGTTGAGGCCCGATTCCTGCCCCTTCGGCAAATCGGTCTGCTTCGGATCACCGCACACGACCATGCGACTGTTCTGACCGAACCGTGTCAGGAACATCTTCATCTGTGCGGGCGTCGTGTTTTGGGCTTCGTCGAGTATGATGAAGCTTTCGGCCAGCGTACGACCCCGCATGAAGGCGATCGGCGCAATCTCGATTTCACCGCTGGCGATGCGCCGCTCGACCTGTTCCGCGGGCAGGCAATCGTACAGCGCGTCGTACAGCGGCCGCAGATAGGGATCGACCTTTTCCTTCATGTCGCCCGGCAGGAATCCGATCTTCTCGCCCGCCTCGACCGCCGGCCGCGACAGGATCAGGCGATCGACGCTGCCCGTGATCAGTTGCGACACCGCCTGCGCCACGGCGAGATAGGTCTTGCCCGTGCCCGCCGGCCCGAGCGCGAAAATGATATCATGCGAAATCAGCGCTTCCATGTAGCGCGTCTGCGTCGCCGATCGCGGGACGATGGTCTTCTTGCGCGTACGGATCATGATGCTGGGCGGCGAGGAGACGTCGTGGCGGATGATGCCGTCGAGTGTCGGTTCGGCCGACATGGCGATGACGGCATCAACCTCGCCCGTATCGATGTCCTGTCCCTGCACGACTCGGTTGTAAAGGCCCGTCAGGACGTCGCGCGCGCGGGCACAGGCGGCTGCCTCCCCCTCGATCTGCAACTTGTTGCCGCGGGCTGCGATATAGACGCCGAGTCGGTTCTCGATGGCGACCAGATTGCGGTCGTATTCACCGAGCACCCGCGCCAGCAATTGTGGCTTGTCGAACGTGACCTCTATGCGGCTGCGGTCGCCCAGCTGGGCGGGCACGGGTTTCTTCGGCACTCAGGCGGCCAGTTTCATCGGGGCGGTTCCAGTCAGGCTGTTGGGTCCGGCGGCAGTCAGGTCGACTTCTACAAGGTCGCCGATGGTCAGCATGGGGTCAATCACATGGACTGATTGAAGCCAAGGCGATTTGCCGAGGACCTGCCCCGGCAACTTGCCGGCGCGCTCGACAAGGACGGTCGTCCGCTGCCCGACGCTGGCCAGGTTGAATGCATGCTGCTGCTCGTTGAGCGCCGCCTGCAGGCGCTGAAGCCGCTCGTCCATCACCGCCTTCGGCACTTGCGCGTCCATCGTCGCGGCAGGAGTTCCCGGGCGGGGCGAATAGGTGAAGCTGAACGCCTGAGCATAGCCGACGGCGCGCACGATCTCGAGCGTGGCCTCGAAATCGGCATCGGTCTCTCCGGGAAAGCCGACGATGAAGTCACCCGAGATCGCGATGTCGGGCCGGCGGCTGCGGACGCGATCGATCAGGCGAAGATATTGGTCGCGATCATGGCTGCGGTTCATCGCCTTCAGAAGGCGGTCGCTGCCCGACTGCACCGGCAGGTGAAGGAACGGCATCAGCTTTTCGACGTCGCGGTGGGCGTCGATCAACCCCTGTCGCATGTCGTTGGGGTGGCTGGTGGTGTAGCGGATGCGCGCGAGTCCCGGCAGTCGGTCGAGCGCGACGATCAGATCGTGCAGCCCTCGCCCGCCATCGTCCCAGGCATTCACGTTCTGGCCGAGCAGCGTGATCTCGCGCGCGCCGCCGTCGTTCAGCGCTCGCGCCTCGTCCAGGACCGCGTTGAAGCCCCGCGAAACCTCTGCACCACGGGTGTAGGGCACGACACAATAGGTGCAGAATTTGTCGCACCCTTCCTGCACGGTTAGGAACGCAGAGGGCCGCCCGGGACCCCGGACCGGCAGGGCATCGAACTTCGACTGGGCGGGCATGTCGGTATCGACCTGCGCCTTTCCGCTGGCTTTGGCTGCCGCGAGCAGCGCGGGTAGCCGGTGGTAAGCCTGCGGGCCAACGACAACATCGACCTCGCGGGCGCGCCGTGCGACCTCGGGGCCTTCCGCCTGTGCGACGCAACCGGCGACCGCAATCATCGGGCGCGTACCGTCTTCACGGCGCAGGGATCCTATTTCCGAATAGACGCGGTGCACTGCCCGCTCGCGGATGTGGCAGGTGTTGAGCACGACGACATCGGCATCGGCGGCGCCGGTGGCCGCGACCATGCCCTCACCCTCCAGCAGTTCTCCCATACGGTCGCCGTCATAGACGTTCATCTGGCAGCCGAAGGAGCGGACATGGAATTTGCGGGGTGCTGTCATCGCTTCCGTCATAACGCGACTGCCGGCGAAGCTGAACCGCTTTCGTTGGCTTCCGCGACAAGGCCCGCGCTCCAGGCGTCATGGCCGATGAATGTCCCGGCGGGACGGCCCAGCACCCTTGTCAGTGCGGCGGCAATGCGCGCGCGCGCCTCCGCAGCAATCGCCTTTCGCCCCACGAAATCCTCAGGGGAAAAAGGGGCGAGGAACTCAACACCGACCCGGAAGCTGCCCCGCCGCGCAAGGACACGCAACGCGTTGTTCGCGCCGCTTTCCTTGCCGAGCCAGCCGATTTCAGGACCGACCGCCCCATAATCGAGCAGGAGCGGCTGGACCACGACGCCCGGCGGCGGGGGCTCGAGAATTTTCAGCAACGAGGATTTGAAAGGCAACAGGGACAGGCCGTCATCGGTCGTCCCCTCCGGAAAAATCGTGACGGACCACGTATCGGTCAGTGCCTCGCGCAACCTTGCGATCTGCTCGGCAACACCGGCGCGGTCCTCTCGCGAGACAAAGACCGTGCGGTTCAGTGTCGACAACCAGCCGACGACGGGCGCGTCGCGGATTTCGGCCTTGGCGACAAAGGCGCTGCCACTGGCCCCGGCAATGACTAGAATGTCGATCCAGCTGATATGGTTGGAAATAAATACTACATCGCGGCGGACATTGGTCCCGCTTTTCCTGGCACGTGCCCCGGCGATCCACCCTGTCCACCCCAGGAAGTAGCGCGGCCAGGGCGAAGGTATCCGCAGCGCCCGCCACACATAGTGCAGGACGACCAGCGGGATCAGGATCACGATGATGGCGAGCCCGCGAACGGCGATGCGGGTCCAGCCGATCGCCGAAATGGCAGGCGGGTCGCCCGCCGCCGCATCGAGCCTGGCCCGACTAAGCGGGCCGATCGATGGCGACGCCATAAAGCTCCATGCGATGGTCGACGAGGCGGAACCCCAGCTTTTCAGCGATCTGCTTTTGCAGGGCCTCGATTTCCGGATCCACGAATTCGATGACCTTGCCGGTTTCGACATCGATCAGATGGTCATGATGGGCTTCGGCAGCGGCTTCATAGCGCGCGCGACCGTCGCCAAACTCATGACGCTCGAGAATGCCGGCCTCTTCGAACAGCCGGACCGTTCGGTAGACCGTAGCGATGGAGATCCCCGGGTCGATCGCCGATGCGCGTGCATGGAGCGCCTCGACATCGGGATGATCCTGGGCATCAGAGAGGACGCGCGCAATCACGCGGCGCTGCTCGGTGATCCGAAGCCCCTTTTCGGCGCAGAGCGCCTCAATATCGATTCTGCGATGCATTGCGGCGACGCTAGCCGAAAGCCTGCGCCGCCGCAAAGTGCAATGATTTAGCGGACGGCCTTGCGACGCCCCTTGGTGCCCAGACCGATGCTCTTCGCGAGCGTACGGCGCTGTTCGGCATAATTGGGCGCGACCATGGGATAGTCGGCTGGCAGGCCCCATTTCGCACGATACTGATCGGGCGTCATATTGTAATGGGTCATCAGGTGGCGCTTCAGCATCTTCAGCTTCTTGCCATCCTCGAGACACACCACATAATCGGGCTTGATGGAGGCGCGAACCGATACGGCGGGCTCCTGCTTGGCTTCCGGTGCAGCAACCGCCGGGCCGGCAAGCGCGGCAAGCGCACCGTGAACGTTCGAAATCAAGGTCGGCAAGTCGTTGACCGCGACACTGTTGTTACTGACATGTGCGGCGACAATGTCGGCGGTCAGCGTGATGAAAGTTTCCTGCATATCGTTTTCGTCGGCCATGAGCCAATCCGTTCCCTGTAAAACCGTGAACAATAAAATTGCGCCTCAACTCGGCGCACAGTTATGTTGCGTAGCCGATAAGCTAAAGATTTTATTATCCAATTTTAGCGCAAGGACAAGCGGTATGTCAGGGCGTCGCGACGAACTCCGTCGCCGCCACGGTAATAGTGCGGTCTAACGCCGACCTGTTGGAAGCCGCAATCTTCGTAAAAACGTCGTGCAGGATTATCGTTTCGCACCTCGAGGAAATAACTTGTTGCCCCCGCTGCTCTGGCTGTTGCTACACTTTGTCCCAGCAACGCCCTTCCGATACCTTGGCGCTGAAGATCAGGACGCACGGCGAGCAGCATGAGTTCTGCTTCATCATAAACAGTGCGGACCAAGGCAAATCCAGCGACGCGCGGCGTGCGCGCAATAAGCAGTTGCGCGCCCGGCATCGAAATGACGCCGGTACATTGCGCGGCTGTCCACGCCTCACCAAACTGCGCATCGAAAGCGCAGTTCATGACGGACATGACATCGGCAAGGCCGTCTATACCGTGGAGCGAGATCGTGGTCATGCCGGGACCATGGGTTTCGCATCCGCCCCCCGCCCATAGAAGGGAACGGGCGCAAGGCCGGAGAGCCCCGGCGGAAGATGAATCGCTGCGCGGGCATCGGGCAGGACGTCGACGGATCCGGCGGGCACACCGGCTGCGACCAGCCGCCCCGCGGCATTCCCGATCAGCCGAGCGGCGCCGACTTGCGCGAGCGCCACGTCGAACGGTAGCGACCGGGGCGCCATTGTCTCAGTTGGCGGGTCGCCCCTATATTGGCCGATGAACAGCTCTCCATGGCCGCCTTCGATCGCGACCACCGTGTCGGCCTGCCACCCGTCTGCAGCCGCGAGTAAAGACAGTGAAGCATAACCATGCACGGGTACGCCCCACGCGAAACCGAGCGCGCGCGCCGTCGCAATGCCG
>JANMJZ010000247.1:0-3797 GCA_031371635.1 Sphingomonadales bacterium
GCGCTGCTCGGCATTTTTCTTATCGATAGTCTGGCCACGCCTCTGCGTCGGCGCTTCGCCACGTCGTTGTCGGGCCAGGAGGCCACGCTATGAACGACGAAAGCTGGAAGACGCGGGACGCTCAGGGACGTGCACGGTTCAGTCGCCGCCAAACCCTCATCGGCGGGAGCTTGCTCGTCGCGGCAACCGTCGGCTTTGCCCTGAAGCCGCGCCGGACGGAAAATTATCTTGGCACGGCAAAGCTCGACGACCTTGTCCCGAAGCAATTTGCCGGATGGCAGTTCAACACGGCCAGCGGCCTTGTACTGCCGCCCGCCGACCAGCTGCGCGACAAGATCTACAGCCAGCTGCTCACACGCGTCTACATGCGTGACGGCGCGCCGCCGATCATGCTTCTGATCGCGTATAGCGGCGCGCAGGACGGGACGATCCAGGTTCACCGGCCTGAAGTCTGCTATCCCGCCTCCGGCTATAAACTGACAAAGGTAGAGCCTCATACGACGGTACTGGCGCCCGGCATCGGGGTGCCTTCCCGTGAGATGGTGGCCGAAACCGAAGTGCGTCGCGAACAGCTCATTTACTGGACGCGACTTGGCAATCATTTTCCCCGGGCCTGGTCGGACCAGCGCACGGCGGTCATTGCCGAAAACTTCGCCGGGATTATTCCCGACGGGGTGCTCGTGCGGCTTTCGAGCACTGGCAACGGAACGGTAACGCCGTTGCTGGATACGTTCGCTCGGGACTTATATGATGCAGTCGGGCCGCGAATGCGGCAGGTTTTACTTGGTTCTGCATTGGGAAATCCGAAACCGGGAAAATAGGAATTCGAACACGTGGGAATTGAGAACATGAAAAAGGCAACTATCGTCGTGTGCGCCGCATCGCTGCTGATCTTGGGCGGCTGCGAAAAGAAGGTCGGGGGGCAAGTTGTTGCCGTCGTTAACGGTCAGGAGATCACCCAGCAGGAGCTCAACGCCGAATTGAACGGCCAGCAGATTCCGCAGAATGCGGACCGCAAGGCCATTCTGGCTCAGCTGCTGCAGCGCGTCATCGATCGCAAGCTGCTTGTCGGCAAAGCCAAGGAACAGGGGCTGGACAAATCGCCGACCTATCTCGCACAGGTGCAGCGCGCTCAGGACGGGATCCTGCTTGAAATGATGACGAGCACTGCCGCAAAGGCTGTCCCCGTTCCTGATGCGGCGGCCGCGCAGCAGTTCATTGCGAGCAACCCTTCCATGTTTGGCGGCCGGAAGCGCTATCAGCTCGACCAGATCATTTTCAAGGCGGCCAACGACCCTGCATTGCAGGCCAAGCTGAAGCCCGTGAAGACCCTTCCGGAAGTCGAAGCGGTATTGAACGCTGCAGGTATCAAGTTCGAGCGCGGGTCCACCCAGCTCGATACTGCGGTGCTGCCCCCGCCGATCGCCGCGCGGATAGCTGCGCTGCCGCCTGGCGAGCCCTTCGTCGTGCCGCAGAACGGGCAGATCGTGGTCAACGTCATCCGCGGCGCGACCGACGCGCCGACCCCGGCACAACAAGCTCAGCCTGCTGCGGTCGAAATCATTCGGCGTCAGGCAGTCGAGTCTGCAATGCGCAAGCAGGTCGAGCAGGCGCGCGCCAGTGCCAAGATCACCTATGACACGGGTTTCGCACCGCCTAAGGCTGGCGCGACGACGCCGGCGTCCTGATCGAACAGGCGCTGGCTAAGGCAGCCGGCGCCTCTTCAAGCTGCCAGCTTTCGGGCAAACGGATTGGAGTTGAAAAAGCTTTTCAACACCGCCTCGGCTGCGTCTGCGCGGCCCAGTCCCCGCAAGAGCGTTGCAAGACGGATCGCAATCCTCAGGTCGGCGCCCGCGTCGCCCAGCCCGCCCTGCAGCGTTGCTGCGGCTAGCAACGGCTGCCCCTGCTTGATCTGAAAATCGGCAAGTATCAGCCGGGCCGCCGCGTTGTCGCGATATCCCGCAAGCGCGTGGCGCAAATCCTCGACCGCTCCACGCAGGTCACTGCTCCTTGCGCGCAGCAGTCCGCGCGCGACGAGAGCGCCGGGATGGTCTTCATCGGCTGCGAGCACGGCCGCAATCTCCGCCTTCGCCTGATCGACGGCGCCCAGCAGCACGCGCGCGTGCGCGCGGGCAGCTTTGGCATCGGCGTTGGCTGCGGTAGCCGCATCGCGTTCGGCCGCTTGACCGAGCACCTCCATCGCCAGTTCAGGATGACCTGTTGCCGTCGCATATTGCGCGTAGGTCGCTTTGGTTTGCAGCGAACCATTCGCCGCATCTGCGACGATCGCGGTCAGGGGCATGGCCTTCGGGCCCTGAGCGGCCCACAGGTCGAAAACGGCGTGCGCAAGCGATATATCGTCGGGGCGCAGCGCAAGAATCCGCTTGGTGACCTCAAGCCCGCTTGCAGCGTCGCCCGTCTCATAAAGGTTGATGGCATAGTCCATCTGCGCCGACACCATGTCGGGATAGCTGCGCGCCAATCGCGCCACGGTGCGGCTGTACCCCGCGCCGTCCTTGGTCTTCAGGTAAATCCCCTTGAGAAACGTAAGCCGGTTGAAGGCGTCGCCTGGCGCCTTCATCGCTTCTTCGCCCGCCCGCAACGCGCCGGCTAAGTCGTCGTTGGCGACCAGAAGCCTGCTTTTTACCCCCAAAGCCAGAGGATCGCCGGGAGCGGCTGCCAGTACCTGATCAAGCAGCCGCGTCGCCGTCTGCTTGTCGCTGCGTCTGAGCGCGATCGCGGCCTTGACCGTAAGCGCGCTCGCATCGGCAGGGTCGAGCACGGCGAGCCGATCTGCGTGGCGCTCGGCACGTTCGGGCTGTTCGGCACCAAGCGCGATCTGGCAAAGCCGGGTTAGTGCCTCGCGATTGGTCCCGTCGAACAGGACGACACTTTCATAGGCTTCGAAGGCGCCCCCATAGTTTTGCTCCGCAATGGCAATATGGGCCGAAAGCATCCAATAGTCGGCAACGTCGTCACGAATTTTCAACGCCTTGTTTATTTGCTGGCGGGCAACGGTCAGCTGGTTCTGCTGCAGCGCATCGTTCGCGATGGCCGCGGCGGTTGCCGCCTGCTGATCGCGCGACGTGCACGACGGCGAAACGAACGCGACCGCAACCAGTATGGGAGCGGAGATGAAAAATTTGCCAGTCATGAATGCCAGTTATGTAGGACGACCGCGATGTCGCCGGTAAGCGACGACGGATGCTATAGGGTGGAGACCGTGAAGGAAAGTCATCGTCGCGTTAACAAAAGGAAGTTAACCTCTTTGGCCTAGCACAGGAAACTTCTTGGCTATATGGGGATGGCCACGAAGAATGTAGGACAGGGAAGATGCGACTTAAACGGGTTATGATAGCGGCGGGCATCGCTGCGACGACGATGCTGGCGTCGACAGCAATTGCACAAACGTCCGGATCATCGTCGGCAGTACCGAGGGCCTATCGCATCAATCCCGGCGACGACCTGGGAATTTACGTCTGGGGCGAGGAACGGCTGAGCCGTGACATCAAGGTTCTGCCGGACGGTACTTTTTCGTTCCCGCTGGTTGGCCAGGTCAACGCGTTGAACAAGCTGCCGTCAGACGTCGAGCAGGAACTCGTGAAAGGCTTGCGCTCCCAGTATCGGGACACAGTGCCTCAGGTCACAGTGTCGGTGAAAAGCGCGGTCGGCATGCAATTCTCGATCGTCGGCAAGGTGCGCGCACCCGGTGCGTTCACGACGAGCCGATACGTCAACGTCCTTGAGGCGGTGGCGCTGGCCGGCGGCCCGGCCGAATTCGCCGACATGGGCAACGT
>JANMJZ010000271.1:0-19728 GCA_031371635.1 Sphingomonadales bacterium
GTCAGGCGCAGGGCAATGGCGCCTCCCAGCGGCGCCAGCAGCAACGAGCCCATGTTGACGAACGGTGGCATGACCCGCTTGTACAGCAGCACGAGCACCGCAAAGACCAGCAGGATGCCCGACACCACGGCGATGATGAAGTTGAGGAACAGCTCATACTGCCATTTCGCCGCGCCGAGGTTCAGTTTTTTGACCCCGTCCGGCAGGTGAGCCAGCGTCGGCAGCTTGTCGATTTTCGGCATCGCGTCGCCGGTCACGAGACCGGGCGCAAGATCGACGCCGATCGAGGTCCGCCTGATCTGGTTCGTCCGCTGGATCTGGACCGGGCCTGCCCCGAATCCGATGTCGGCGACCACCTTCAATGGCACCGAACCGCCGGTCGTCGTTGGAACGGGCAGGTTCTCGATCGTCGACAGGTTGCGGCGCGAATCTTCGCTCAGGGCAACCCGAATGGGTATCTGGCGGTCCGACAGCGAGAATTTTGCGCTGTTCTGGTCGATGTCGCCCAGCGTCGCGATGCGGATGGACTGGCTGAGGGCCTGGGTCGTGACACCCAGCGATGCCGCCAGGTCAAGGCGCGGCTTGATCACGATTTCAGGGCGCAGAAGGTCGCCGTTGAAGCGCGGCGCGCGCAGTTCGGGCAAGCCGCGCATTTCCTCGACGATCTTGTTCGCCGTGGCGTTGAGGAGGACGGGATCGTCGCCGCCAAGCGTAATCGTAATGTCGCGGCCCGTGCCGCCGGGCCCGCCGTTCTGCTGCGACTGGAAGCTGACACGCGCATCGGGCATTTCGTTGAGCTTAGGGGCCCAGCTGCGCTCGAACTCCACGCTGGTCATCTTGCGCTTCTTGCGCAAGGTCAGGTTGATGTTGGCACTGCCGACGCCGATGCGCGAAAAGGCGTGCTCGACTTCGGGTGCCGCGGCCAGCATCTCGCGGACGCGGTCGGTCACCGCCTTGGTTTGACCCAGGGTCGAGCCCGGCGTCAGCTCGATACGAACCTGGCTGTAATCGGTGTTGATCGTGGGCTGGAAGGTCAGCGGCAGCGGCTTCAGCAGCGGGCCTAGGCCAGCGAACATGATGACCGTCAGCAGCAGGCTGAACCCGCCCATGCCGATGATCCACGCGCGGTGATCGCAGAGCCGCGCATAGCAGCGCATCGCGGCATAGCGCGCCCAGGCATAATAAGGCCGCGAGTCCCAGCTGCTCATCTTGCCCAGAATGCAGCCCACGAGAACGGTAACGGCCAGCCCGATGAGGAAGACGACGGCCCATGTCAGCGACAGCACGATAAGCGAGACGAACAACAGCGCGGCGACCGACATGGCGGCACCAGCGCCCTTAGCCAGCCCGGCGACCGCCAGAAGGCTGACCATCAGCGCCACCACTGCGGCCGGCAGCATGTAGCGGCGTGATCCGACGGGCGGTGGCCGAAGGCCGGCCCGGATGCGCCGCATGGTCGACGTATCGAGCGTCCAATGGAGCAATGCCATGTAGCGGTCCATCATCGGACCCCCGCCATGTTCGGCATGGCCATGCGACTTGAGGAAATAAGCCGCGATCATCGGCGTGATCAGGCGGGCAACCGCCAGGCTGAGCAACACCGACACAACGATTGTCAGGCCAAAGCTCTTGAAAAACTGGCCAGTTAGGCCGGGCATGAGGCCGACCGGCAGGAACACCGCGACGATGGCCATGGTCGTCGCCAGCACGGCAAGACCGATCTCGTCGGCGGCGTCGATTGAGGCCTGATAGGCGGTTTTGCCCATCCGCATGTGCCGCACGATATTTTCGATCTCGACGATCGCGTCATCGACCAGAACGCCGGCGACGAGGCTGAGCGCAAGCAGCGACAGGCTGTTCAGCGTGAAGCCCATCATGTCCATGAACCAGAAGGCAGGAATGGCCGACAAGGGGATGGCGATCGCGGAGATCATTGTGGCGCGCCAGTCGCGCAGGAAGATCAGGACGACGAGAACCGCAAGGACCGCGCCTTCGATCATCGCCTCGATCGCGGAATGATACTGGCTGATCGTATAGGGCACCGATGTCGACAGCAGCGTGAACTTGACCTTCGGATTTTCCTTTTCGAGCAGCTTCATCTGCGCCTGCGCGCCCTTGTAGACGGTGACGTCGGAGGCGCCCTTGGCTTTTTCGAGACTGAAGGCGAGCACCTGCCGCCCGTCCATCATGCCGATCGAACGCTGCTCGGCATAAGCGTCACGGACGGTGCCGAGGTCGGCGAGCTTGATCGTGCGACCGCCGCCGGCCGAGATATTCGTCTGCGACAGCTGATAGGCATCCCGCGCGTTGCCCAGCACACGCACCGATTGCTCGGACCCGGCAATTTCAGCGCGCCCACCTGCGGCATTGAGGTTTACCGAGCGCAGCTGGGTGTTGACCTGCGACGCCGTGACACCCTGCGACTGCAGCTTTGCCGGATCGAGCGTCACCCGGATTTCCCGGCTGACACCACCGGTGCGTGTCACCGCAGCCATGCCGGCCACGCTCAGCAGGCGCTTCGACACGGTGTTGTCGACGTACCAGCTCAACTGTTCCAGCGACATATCGCGCGATTCGGCGGAGAAAAAGCCGATCGGGCTGCCCGAAATATTGACGCGTGCCACCTGCGGCTCGAGGATTCCCTCGGGCAGGTCGCTGCGAATATTGGCTATGGCGTCGCGTACGTCGTTGACCGCGCGGTCGACCGGGGTGCCGATGGCAAAGACGATGAACGTGCTCGAAGATCCTTCGCGCACGCCCGAATTGATCTCATCGACACCGACGACGTTGCGAACGGCAGCTTCGACCTTTTGGGTAACCTGGGTTTCTAGCTCGGTGGGTGCCGCGCCCGGCTGCGCAATGATGACCTGGGCCGCCGGGAATTCGACATCGGGCTGGTCGTTCACGTCCATCTGCATGAACGCCATCACGCCCGCCAGCAAAAGCGCGATGAAGAGCACGATGGGGGCTACCGGATTGCGGATTGCCCAGGCCGAGATGTTCCGGAAACTCATGAAGCGGCAACCCTAACATGGATGCCGCCGGACGGCACGACTCACTATCCGGCGGATTTGATCCGCTTGGGATTAATCGACTCGCCCGGATTGAGAAAGGCCCCTGCGCTCACGACCACGGCTTCCTGTCCGGTGAGGCCCGATAACACCGTCACGCCCGCATCCGTCACGTCGCCGACCGTGACGTCGCGGCGGACGACCTTGTTCTTCGGTCCGACGATGTAAACGTAGCTGCCTTTAGGATCGCTTTGGATTGCCGATTCGGGCAGCAGCGGTACGGCAGCCGCACCGCTCACGATCTTTGCCGAGGCGAAGCCACCTGGGCGGAGCGCCTTGTCATAGGCGAGCGAGACGCGGGCGATACCCTGTCGGGTCTGCGGGTCGATCACAGGCGAAATCTGCCAGATCTGGCCGGCGAAGCTCTGCGAGCTGCCTACCGGCGTCACGGTCGCACGCTGGCCTACGCTCATCCGGGCCAGATCGACCTCACCCAGTCGGGCCAGCAACTCGAGCTCGCCGGCCTTTGCCATGCGGAATAGCACGCCCGATCCCGGCGACACGATCTGGCCGGGCTCGGCCTTGCGCTCGAGAACGAGACCAGCGGCGGGTGCGCGAATATCGAGCCGCGACGTGCTTGCCAGCGCCTGCTGATACGTGGCGCGTGCCACGTTCACGCGGGCGCGGGCAGCATCGCGAATCGCAGTCTTGCTCTCCACGTCGGCTTTCGACACGAAACCGCGGCTGACAAGTTGCAGTGCGCGGTCAAGATTGGCTTGCGCGATGCGGGCGTCGGCCTCGGACACGGAAATTTGCGCCGCAAGCGAACTCGCCTGCTGCGTCTGGACGCGGCGATCTATTGAAGCGAGAACCTGCCCGGCGCCCACCCACTGGCCAGGCTCGACGAAGACCTGCGAAACCATGCCGCCTTCGCCCGCAACGCCCACGGGCATTTCACGACGAGCGGCCACGTTACCGGTGGCCGAAATGACGCGGTCCACCGTCTGACGGCCGGGTACCATCACCGACACCGTCGGGGCCTGTTTCGCGCTACCTTCGGCAGCGGCTCCGGCAGTGGATGAAGGACGCATTGCCCAGGTAACGACGCCGATGACGGCCAGAACGAGGAGCGAAATGCTGGCAATGATCAGCCAGCGACCGCGCGTCGACGCGCGCGCGCTGTCATCCACGATGTCCAGTTCCTCGCGGTCGCGGGAAAATCCGGTCTCATAATTCATCGTACGCATCCGTTTTCCACGCCTCGGGCCCGCGTCAGCGGCTCTTTCCCAAGTGTGTTACACAAGTAACTCACTAATCTCAAGCAGTGATTGCTATTGTGCGGTAATGGACGCGGTGTTTCTCGTACGCAAGTGGAGTTCAGAGCGAGTTGGCAATGGCGCGCGGTGCGTTTCGGCCGGTAGCAAAGCCGGGACCGCCCCGGGGGCGGTCCCGGTGATCTGCTAGCGGACTGATCCGCGACGGACGAGGTTGACGATCGCCAGAAGGATGATCGCTCCCAGGAAAGCGCTCAGATACGGTCCGATTGAACCTGCGCTCCCCAGCATCGGTCCAAACAGAAATCCGCCGATGTACGATCCGACGATGCCGACGACGATGTTGAGGAAAATGCCCTGCTGGCCATCGGTCCGCATCACGATGCTCGCAAGCCAGCCGATGACACCGCCGATGATGAGCCAAATGATGAAGTTCATGGGTAGTCCTCCTGTTTCCGACGGAAATTAGTGTCGGATTGCAGGTGTCCAGACGCACGAAGGGCCCGTGCGGTTCCGCACGAGCCCATCGCCTCTCCAATTCTGTCACGCCCGCGTAACGGGCCTCGACAAAAAACCTCAGTATTTCTGCTGCCGTTCGTACAACGACTTATAATGCTGGATACGTGTAACACGCAGGCCCGGCATGCCCGACCGGTCTACGGCACGCTGCCAGCCGGCGAACTCCTCGAGCGTAAGGCTATAGCGGTTACAGACATCGTCGACCGACAGCAGGCCGCCATTTACGGCTGCGACGACTTCGGCCTTTCGGCGCACGACCCACCGCGTCGTGGATGGCGGCGGAAGCGAATCGAGCGTCAACGGCTCGCCTAGCGGGCCGATTACCTGTGCGGGACGTATTTTCTGATTCTCGATCATTCTTACCTCGACAACGGGTCCCTGATTGACCCGGACCGTGCTCTTGAAATCCACTGATAATCGCCTGGCATTGAAAGAACGCTAAAATGCCAAGGTAAACGTCGTCTTCAGCTTGGTTGACGAGGCCTGAAGATCTCGGCCGACAATGCCGCAAAGGAAGCGGCATGATCGGCAACTCCGGGCTCGGCATGTCCCTCCGCAAAAAGCGCAACATGGGGATCGCCGGGATCGATCTGCGCGCCAGCCGTATCGAGAAGGGTCTGTGCCTGTGCTGTCGGACTTGCGCTTTGCAAGACCGATGTGCGCGCCAGCAGTGCCGACAAGTCGATGGCGACCGCCCATTTGCGTGGTGAAAAGCTCATGTCCATTCCACAGCTATGCGGCACAAAGGTTGATAAGCGGCAAAGCATGGCGTGGCGCGACTACGCATCCTATGTGCGCATCATGACCACGCCTGCGGAAAATCTGTTTCAGCTGGACCGGCCTGCCGCTGCGCGCATCGTCGTGGCCATGTCGGGCGGCGTCGATTCCTCCGTTGTGGCGGCGCTGGCTGCGCGCACGGGTGCGGAAGTCATCGGGGTGACGCTCCAGCTCTACGACCATGGAGAGGCAACCCGCCGGCCCGGCGCGTGCTGCGCGGGACAGGATATCCGCGATGCGCGCGCGGTCGCCGACAAACTCGGCATCGCCCATTATGTGTTCGATCACGAGAGCCGCTTCCGCGAGTCGGTGGTTGATCGCTTTGCCGACGAATATATCGCCGGGCGTACGCCCATTCCCTGCGTCCGGTGCAACATGGGCGTGAAGTTCACCGATCTTTTCCGCCTGGCGCGGGAGCTGGGCGCCGATTGTCTGGCGACGGGGCATTATGTGCGCCGCGTCGTCGGCGATCATGGTCCCGAACTCCACCGCGCGATCGATCCGGCGCGGGACCAGAGCTATTTCCTGTTCGCGACAACCGAGGCGCAGCTGGATTATTTGCGCTTTCCGCTCGGCGGCATGGAGAAACCGGCCGTGCGGGCGATTGCTGCAGAAATGGGTCTGGGCGTCGCGGCCAAGCCCGACAGCCAGGACATTTGTTTCGTGCCAGACGGCAACTATGCCGGGCTGGTGCGCAAGCTACGCCCCGATGCCGGCCGACCGGGGGACATCGTCGATCTCGACGGCCGCATACTCGGCACGCATCAGGGGATCCTGGGCTTTACCATCGGTCAGCGACGCGGGCTCGAGATCGGCGGCCTCGCCGAACCGCTCTATGTCGTGCGGCTCGATGCCGCCGCGAACCGGGTCGTCGTCGGTCCGAGGGCAGCGCTCGCCGTGCGCGCGGCCCGCCTGTCGGAATTCAATGCTATCGGACCGATGCCGGAAGGTCCGCTCACCACCAAGGTCCGCTCGACGGCGCGCCCCGCCCCTGCGCGGATGGAGGGCGAACGACTGGTCTTCGATACGCCCGAATACGGCGTCTCACCCGGTCAGGCTGCCGTGCTCTACGCAGGCGAGCGCGTCGTCGGCGGTGGCTGGATCGAGGAAACCGAGGCCGCGGAACTCAGCCTCGCCTAAAGGCTGAAGACGCCCTCGATCACCGTCACACATGTCCCCGACAGGACGACCCGGTCCCCGGCAAGCCGACAGCCGACATGCCCGCCACGCGCACTCGCCTGATAGGCTGTCATCGTGTCGCAACCCAGTTTCTCCGCCCAATAGGGGACGGCGACGGCATGCGCCGACCCTGTCACGGGGTCCTCGGGAATATCGTAGAACGGGGTGAACACGCGGCTGACGAAGTCGGTCTGCGCACCGCGTGCGGTCGCGATCGCGACGATGGGACCGAGCTGGCGCAGCACCAGCATATCCGGCGCAAGCGCGCGCACGACCGCCTCGTCCTCCGCGACGATCAGGGCATAGCCGCTTTCGTGCCACAGGGTCTCGACCGGCTGGGTCACGCCCAGGGCGGCCGCAATCTCTGGCAAGGGCTGGGGGGCAGCTACCCAGGTGGGCAGGGTCAGGTCATAGCCACCATCCGTGCGGGCGACAGTCAGGACGCCCGACTTGCGCGTGCGGAACGTCACCTGCGCGCGAGCGGGTTCAGCGCTGAGGACATAATGCCCGCTGGCGAGCGTCGCATGGCCGCACAGCGCGACCTCTGCCGCTGGTGTGTGCCAGCGCAGTTCATAGTCTGCGGCGCCCGAGGCATCGGGCACGATGAAGGCGGTTTCGGACAGGTTGTTTTCCTGCGCGATCGCCTGCAGCACGTCGTCGTCGAGCCAGGCGTCGAGCGGCATCACCCCGGCCGGGTTGCCCGCGAACGGGCGGCTGGCAAAGGCATCGATCTGGGCAAAGGGAATCTTCATTACGCACCTTCGCTTGCGAGGGCAGCGGGCAGGACGCCGCCCTCGTCGACATGGTTGTCGGGATCGACATGGATCAGCACCTCGGTGCCAGGAAATTCATGCTCCAGCGTTTGCTCGACTTCGTCCATCACGCGATGCGCCTCGGCCACCGTCATCTCGGGGTCGACCCAGACGTGGAACTGGACGAAATCCTGCGTGCCGGAAGATCGCGTCCGCAGGTCATGGATGCCCGACAGTTCCGGGTGGCGGGCAGCGACGGCCAGGAAGTGCTGGCGCTTTTCCTCGGGCCATTCCTTGTCCATCAGCTGGTCGATGGCATGCGTGGCGGCACGCCACGCGCCGATCATCAGCGCAACGCCAATGCCCAGGCCGAACACCGGGTCGGCCCATTTAATGCCGAGATACTGGTCGAGCCCCAGCGCCACGATGACGGCGATGTTAAGCAGGATGTCCGACTGGTAATGGACATGGTCTGCCCGGATCGCCACCGATTTGGTCCGGGCGATCACGAATCGCTGATAGGCCAGCAGCGCAAGCGTCGTCGCAATGGCGACAGCCGAAACCCCGATACCATATTCGGCATGCGCCGTCGTCTCGCCCTGCATGAGCCGGACGATTGCCCGCCAGAAGATGCCGAGCGCAGACAGGATGATCACCACGACCTGAAACAGCGCCGACAGCGCCTCTGCCTTGCCATGGCCGAATCGATGGTCGCGATCGGCCGGCTGCGCCGCCATCTTCACGCCCCACAGCGTGACGAGCGACGCCAGCAGGTCGAGCATCGTGTCGGCAAGCGAGCCGAGCATCGCGACCGAACCCGTCTGCGCGGCTGCCCACAGCTTCAGCCCCAGCAGGAACGTCGCCATGCCGATGCTGGCATAGGCCGCGCGGCTGGTCAGCGTGGCCCGGGCCTGCGCGTGATGGGGATGATGGTGGCTACCGCTCAAGGGTAGAGCAACCCTTCGCTCCAGCCCGCGTCGGTCCGCGTGAACAGCCGCCGGTTGTGCAGGCGGTGCGCGCCGTCTTCCCAGAACTCGATCGTCTCCGGGGTAACGCGATAGCCCGACCAATGCGGGGGGCGTGGAACGTCCTGCCCCTCGAAACGAGAGGTCACTTCGGCAAGGCGTGCCTCCAGCGTGGCCCGGTCGGCCAGCGGTGACGACTGGTCCGAAGCCCATGCCCCCAGGCGCGAAATGCGTCCGCGTGTCGCGAAATAGGCGTCGGCTTCTGTATCGCTGACGGCCGAGACCGGCCCGTCGACCCGCACCTGCCGCCGCAGCGACTTCCAGTGAAAAAGCAGCCCGGCGCGCGCGTTGCCGGCAATCTCGTTCGCCTTGCGGCTGGTCTGGTTGGTGTAGAAGACGAAGCCGCCCGGAAAGCCTGTATCATGCCCTTTCAAGAGCACCGTCCGCACCGACGGCTGCCCGCGCGAATCGACGGTCGCAACCGCCATGGCGTTGGGGTCGTTCGGTTCGCTGGTTTCGGCTTCGCTGAGCCAGATGTCGAACAGGGCATGGGGATCGGTTGTCATGCGGGCGGCTCTAGGTCCGCCACGCGCTCAAGTCGAGTTCGTGTTGCAATGCGGTACGCGCTATGGTCTTTGCCATTAATAGGGGCACAACGGGGCGGTGCAGAACATGGGGTATAGCCGTGGCTAGCGCAAAGCCCCATCCTGCCGAATCAATGGTCATCGCGCACGATCTTTTGGCCGCCTATCGGGCCCGCGTACCGCGTGGCGATGCGGCGCTGGGCGACGACGCGGTCTGGGCGCCGATGCTTGCCGAAGTCGCCGAGGCCTCCGGTGGCGATCTTGCCTCCCTGCGCCTTCGCGCCGAGCGCCAGGCCGACGACATCGGGACCAGCTTTCGCGTCGCGGGCGAGGAGGAGGAGCGCCGCTGGCCGCTGTCGCCGCTTCCGCTGATGATCGGCGAGCGCGAATGGCGCGGGATTGCCGACGGCATCGTCCAGCGTGCGTCGCTGATGGAAACCTTGCTGGCGGACATCTATGGGGTCCAGCGACTGGTCGGCAACGGTCTCGTGCCCGCCGCGCTCCTCAACGGCAGCGCCAATTTCCTGCGCCCGATGGTCGGCCTGACGCCGCAGGGCGGTCACCATCTGCAGGTCTATGCCGCCGACCTCTGTCGCGGGCCCAGTGGCGAATGGCGCGTGCTGGCCGACCATACGCGCAATCCGGTGGGCGCGGGCTATGCGCTGGAGAACCGGCTGGCGCTCTCGCGCGTCCTGCCTGGATTGCAGGGACGGCTGCATGTCGAGCGACTCGCCCCCTTCTTCGCCGACCTGCGCGAAGGCATTGCTGCGGCCTGTAAGCGGTCGGAGCCGCGCATGGCGCTGCTCACGCCCGGGCGGCTGAACCCAAGCTATGCCGAACAGGCGCACCTGGCGCGCTATCTCGGCATGTTGCTGGTCGAGGGTGAAGACCTCGCGACGCATGGCGACCGCGTCTATCTGCGCACGATCGAGGGGTTCAAGCGCGTCGATGCGCTGTGGCGGCGGATCGACGCCCGCCTGCTCGATCCCCTCGCGTTCGATTCGCATTCGAAGATCGGCGTGGCCGGGCTGATCGATGCGATCGCCGCCGGCAATGTCGTCGTCGCCAATGCGCCGGGCGCTGGGGTACTCGAATCGGCGGCCTTTGCCGCTTTCCTGCCCCGCCTCGCCGTCCGCATGACGGGCGAGGATCTGCGGCTTCCCAATATCGCGACCTGGTGGTGCGGCCAGGACGACGAATGCACGCGCGTGCGGCGCGACCTCGACACCATGGTCATTGCACCCGCCTTCGGCACGCGGCCGCGCGGGTTGGGCGAAAAGGGCGCCCGCCTCGGCAGCGCTTTCAGCCCTGACGAACGCGCCGCGCTGTTTGCCGACATGGATAGACGCGGCGTCGATTATGTCGGGCAGGAAGTGGTCAAGCTTTCGACCTTGCCGACCGTTGGGGCCGACGGCCTCGAGCCTCGTCCCTTCACCTTGCGCGTCTTTGCCGCGCGCGATGCCAGCGGCGCCTGGTCCGTGATGCCGGGCGGCTTCGCGCGCATCGGCGCCGACAGCGACGCGCGCGCCATTCTGCTCGGCGAAGGCGCATTCTCTACCGATGTCGCCATCGTCGCCGACCGCCCCGTCGCGCCGATGACCCTGATGCCGCATGCCGAGGATGTCGCGATCCGGCGCAATCCCGGCACTTTGCCATCGCGGGTCGCGGACAATCTGTTCTGGCTGGGGCGTTATCTCGAGCGTGCCGAAAACATATTGGCACTCGTGCGCGGCGGGCTCGGCGGCTCCGCCGACGTCGATGGCGGTGCCTCGCTGGGCGCCGAGACGGCGGCGCGTCTCGACGCCATGATCGTCGCCAGCGGCGCAATGTCCGCGCCCGGGGGAACGCTCGGCGCAGCGTTCGGCGATTCAGCACAACCGTCGAGCGTGGCGAGCCTGCTCAACGCCGCACGCCGGATCGGGGCGGGGTCCCGAGAACGCCTTTCGGCCGACGTCTGGCGGTTGCTCGACAAGCCAGTCCCGACAGAGGGGCCGCTGAGCGCCCGTGCCGCTGCATTGTCCGAACGGCTGTCGGCACTTTCGGGTCTGTCGGCCGAGAACATGGGACGCACCGCAAGCTGGCGATTTCTCGATCTCGGTCGCCGGCTCGAACGCGCCATCGGGGTCTGCCGCCTGCTCAAGGCGTTCGGCGTCGGCGACCCAAGCGCCGATGACCTGTTCCTGCTCCTTGATCTTTCGTCGAGCGCGATTTCCTATCGTCAGCGCTACCCCGGCGGCCTGGCGGCAACGGCCGTACGTGATCTCGTCGCGCTCGATGGGTCGAACCCGCGCAGCCTCGCCTTCCAGGTCGAGGCGATCAGCGCGCATCTGGCTGCGCTGCCCCGGCTCGCCGACGACGGAATGGCCGAACCGCAGCAGATCGAGGCGACGGCCCTTGCCGCCAATATCGCAACCTTCGCGGCCGCGGCGCTGGACGGCCATGCGGTACAGGGCATCGAGAACCGGCTGATGCAGCTGTCCGACCTGCTTGGCCAGCGCTTCTTCCTGCGCGGCGGCGAACCGCTGCGCGCGCCGGGGCTGACCCTGGCATGAGGGCGGCATGAGATACCACATCCGGCACGAAACCCGGTTCACCTATGCCACGCCGGTGCGCTTTGCCCGGTGCAACCTGCGGCTGAAGCCGATCCTGTGGTCGGGGCAGACGCTCGTCGACCATGAACTGTCGGTGGAGCCGAATGGCGAGCTGACGCTTGCCCGCGCCGATGCGTCGCTCGCCAACTTGACGCGACTGGTCATTCCCGATGCAGTGACGCGCCTGAACATCGTCAGCATGGCGCATGTCGATGTCGAGCGCGGCGTGCCCTTCGAGAGCCCCGACGATCCCGACATCGCCACGGTCGCGCGACTCGCGCGGGCCAGTCGCGACGTCACGGCCAATGGCCCGACCAACTATCTGTTCGCCTCGCCGATGATCGAGCTGACGCCCGAAATCGCCGACTGGTGCGCCGAGGAGCTCAGCCCCGAACGGTCGATCATGGATGCGGCGATCAGTCTGGCCCGGCGCATCCAGCGCGAATTCGACTACGACCCCGATGCGACGCACACCGCCACCCGCCCGGCAGAGGCATTCGCGCACCGCCACGGCGTGTGCCAGGACTTTGCCCAGGTCATGATCGCCGGGCTGCGCGCCCATGGCATTCCGGCTGCCTATGCGTCGGGCTATCTGCGCACCCTGCCACCGCCGGGCGAGGCACGGCTGGTGGGGGCGGACGCCACCCATGCCTGGGTGCTCGTCTGGTGCGGGCCCCGGCGCGGGTGGGAAGGCGTCGACCCGACCAACGGCATATGGATGGCAGGCGACCATATCGTCATCGCCATCGGCCGCGACTATTCGGAGATTGCGCCCATCGACGGCGTGTTCCTGGGGACAGGCGCGCAGACGATGACGGTGTCGGTCGATGTCGCACCCCGACGATGAACAGTTGTCGGCTGCCGCGCCCGCGCTTACCTGACGCGCCATGGCTGATCCATATACCACCTTGGGCATCGCACGTGGGGCGAGCGACGCCGACATCAAGAAAGCTTATCGCAAGCTTGCGAAGGAACTTCACCCCGACAAGCACCCGAACGACCCGGCGGCGTCCGACCGGTTCTCGAAGGTCACGTCGGCCTACGATCTGCTGTCCGACAAGGACAAGCGGGCGCGGTTCGACCGCGGCGAGATCGACGGCGATGGAAATCCCGCCGCGCCTTTTGGCTATGGCGGCGGTGGCGGGCGCGCACAGGCGGGCGGCTACCCCGGCGGCTTCCAGAGCGGCAGCGCCGATTTCGGCGACATTTTCGAGGGGCTGTTCGGCGGTCGCGGCGGCGCGCGCGGCGGCAGCCCGTTCGGGCGTTCGGCCCCGGCAAAGGGCGCCAACATCGCCTATCGCCTCGCCGTCGCCTTCGAGGATGCCGCCACGCTCAAGCCGCAGCGGATTACGCTCGGCGACGGCAAGACCATCGACGTGAAACTGCCTGCCGGGGTCGAAACCGGCACCCAGATGCGCTTGTCGGGGAAGGGCGAGCCGGGCGCTGCCGGCGCTGGCGATGCGATCATCACGATCGAGGTCGGCGCCCATGGCTTTTACAAACGCGACGGCGACAACATCCGGCTCGACCTGCCCGTCGCCCTCGCCGAAGCCGTGCTCGGCGGACCTGTGAAGGTGCCGACTGTCGACGGTCCCGTCATGCTCAATGTCCCAGCGGGCAGTTCCTCGGGTAAGGTGCTGCGGCTGCGCGGGCGGGGCTTCACCGGAAAGTCGGGCTCGCGCGGCGATCAGCTCGTCACGCTGATGGTCGAAGTGCCCGGCGACGATACTGCTCTGAAAACATGGGCAGAATCGGCAGTAGTCGGCAACCCGAGAGCGCGACTGGGCGTTTAAGGCCCATGCTCGACGCTCCTTCGCCCGTTTCGCCCGTCGAGCGGGACAAGAACCTCGCGAAGGGGGATCATGAAACGGTCGAGCGTCGTCTCGACCACCTGCCGGTTATCGCCCGTGCGCTCGAAGTTGGGCGCCGCGTCGTCATCGGCGTATTTAACGACGGCTTCATCCATGCCGGTAACCTCGCCTATCTTACGCTGCTGACGCTGTTTCCCTTTTTTATCGTGACAGCCGCGCTCGCCAGCCTGCTCGGGCGCAGCGATGACGCCCTGCGCGCAGTCAATTCGGTGTTCGTGACCCTGCCCGTGTCCACGCAGGACGTTCTCCGGCAACCGATCCACGACGTGCTGACCGAACGCACGGGCGCGCTCCTGTGGATCGGCGCGCTCATCGGCCTGTGGACGGTCGGCAGCTTCATCGAGACGATCCGCGACATCCTGCGCCGCGCCTATGGTACGCGCTCGTCCCTTCCGTTCTGGCAATACCGCCTGCGCTCGATCGGTATCATCGTGGCAGCCGTCATTCTCATGATGACGGCCTTTTCGGCGCAGGTTTTCCTGACGGCTGCCGAACAGTTCGTGTTTCGGCTGTTCCCCTTTGCCGATGACGTTGTCGGCTGGATCCAGCTGTCGCGGCTGGTGCCGTTGCTCATCGCCTGGGGGGCGATCTATCTGATCATGTGGACGCTGACGCCGGGGAAATTCCGCATGTCGAAATGCCCCAAATGGCCCGGGGCGCTGCTGGTGGCGCTCTGGTGGTACGGCGCACTCGCGCTGCTCCCCGTCGTCATTGCTCGCCTGTCCAACTACGACCTGACCTATGGCAGTCTCGCGGGCGTCATCATCACGCTCATCTTTTTCTGGTTCGTGGGGCTGGGCTTTACCATCGGCGCGCATCTGAACGCTGCTCTTTCGGAAACGCCCGAACCTGCGCTAGAGGGCGCGGCCAAGGAGTGAGTTTATGACATTGATGCAGGGCAAGCGCGGGCTGATCATGGGGCTCGCCAACGACCGCTCGCTGGCATGGGGCATTGCAAAGAAGCTGGCGGAAGCGGGCGCCGAGCTTGCCTTCAGCTATCAGGGCGAGGCGCTTGAAAAGCGGGTGCGTCCGCTGGCGGCGGAACTGGGCAGCGATTTCCTCATCGATTGCGACGTGTCGGACATGGGTGCGCTCGACGCGACGTTCGAAACGCTGGCGGCGCGCTGGCCGACGATCGACTTCGTCGTCCATGCCATTGGGTTTTCAGACAAGAACGAATTGCGCGGCCGGTTCTACGACACCAGCCTCGACAATTTCCTGATGACGATGAACATCAGCGTCTATTCGTTCGTCGCCGTCGCCAAGCGCGCGCAGGCAATGATGCCGAACGGCGGGGCGCTGGTGACGCTCAGCTATTACGGCGCGGAAAAGGTTATCCCGCACTACAACGTCATGGGCGTTGCCAAGGCGGCGCTGGAGGCGAGCGTGAAGTACCTGGCGGTCGACCTCGGTCGCGACAACATCCGCGTCAACGCCATCTCGGCTGGCCCGATCAAGACGCTGGCGGCATCCGGTATCGGCGACTTCCGCTATATCCTCAAATGGAACGAGCTGAACGCGCCGCTGAAGCGCAACGTGACGATCGAGGATGTTGGCGGCGCCGGGCTCTACCTTTGCAGCGGCCTGTCGTCGGGCGTGACGGGCGAGACGCATTATGTCGATGCCGGCTATCAGGTGGTCGGCATGAAGGCCGAGGACGCGCCGGATATGACGCTTTCGTGAGTCACAACAGCTTCGGCCATCTTTTCCGGTTCACGACCTGGGGTGAATCGCACGGGCCCGCGCTCGGTGCGGTGGTCGACGGCTGCCCGCCGGGGCTGGTGTTGAGCGAGGCCGATCTCCAGCCCTTTCTCGACAAGCGGCGTCCGGGCACGTCGAAGTTCACGACGCAGCGGCAGGAGCCCGATGCGGTGCGCGTCCTGTCGGGCGTGTTCGAAGGACGGACGACCGGCACGCCGATCAGCCTGATGATCGAGAACACCGACCAGAGGTCGAAGGATTACAGCGAAGTGGCCAAGGCCTATCGCCCCGGTCATGCCGATTATGCCTATGACGCCAAATACGGCCTGCGCGACTATCGCGGCGGCGGGCGCAGTTCGGCGCGCGAAACTGCCGCGCGGGTCGCCGTTGGCGGGGTGGCGCGGCTGGTGATACCCGAAGTGACGATCACGGCGCATGTCGTCGAGATCGGCGGCGACCGTGCCGAAAGCTTCGACGCCAGCGAAATCGCCGATAACCCGTTCTTCTGTGCGGATGCCGCTGCTGCTGCGCGCTGGGAAGGGCTGGTGGACGCCGCTCGCAAGGCAGGGTCGTCGCTTGGCGCTGTCGTCGAATGCATCGCTACCGGCGTTCCCGCCGGGTGGGGCGCGCCCCTCTACATGAAGCTCGACGCACAACTCGCCGCCGCATGCATGAGCATCAATGCGGTCAAAGGTGTCGAGATTGGCGACGGCTTTGCTGCCGCCCGTTTGCGTGGCGAAGAGAATGCCGACCCCATGCGTCCCGGTGCCGACGGTCCTTCATTCGCCGCCAACCATGCCGGCGGAATCGCAGGCGGCATCTCCACCGGTCAGCCGGTCGTCGTGCGGGTGGCGTTCAAGCCGACTTCATCGATTCTGACCCCGGTAGAAACGGTCACCTCATCCGGCGAGGCGACCGAGATCATAACAAAAGGGCGCCACGATCCCTGTGTGGGAATTCGCGGCGCCCCCGTTGTCGAGGCCATGATGGCGCTGGTGCTGGCCGATGCAAAACTCATGCACCGGGGCCAGACCGGCCGCTAGGGTTTAGCGACAGCGCTTCTTGGCGGTCATCGACCGGTCGATGGCGCGACCGGCAAGTGCGCCGCCGACGGCACCAACGACCGGGCCGAGCACGCCGCCGCCGATCACCTTGTCGCCAATGATCGCACCGCCGACGCCACCGGCAACGAGGCCGGTCGTTCCGCTCGAATAGCGGCAGCTGCGGTAATAGCGCTGGTTCTTGCCTCGATAGGTCTGGGCCTTGCGGGCTTCGGCTTGAGTGGTCGGCAGGGCGAAGGTCGCCGGGATGGCAAGCGAAAGCGCTGAAAGCGAAAGGATAAGGCGGCGCATGATGAATTCCCTTTTTGGTCAAATGCAGAGGCGTAACGATCAGCGTGTGCGCAAGGTTGCGTGAACCTGCGATAACGAGCCGTTCAGCTCCGGGCACGCCTTTCGCCATCAAGCGTTCAGCGTTGCGGCGCAATGAGGCGCAGTTGCCATTGTGAGCGAAAACCGATGCCTTTCTATCATGCCCGCCGACGCGTCCGCTTCTGGGCGGGGCTGATCGTTGCGTTGATTGAAGTTGCGCTCGGCTATGCAATCCTGTCGAGCTGGCAGCCGGCCCGCGCGATCCGCGCCATCGACGAGCTGACGACGATCCGACCGGTGCGCGTTTCGCCTCCGCCGCAGGTTGTGCCTGCCGAACAACCCCATACGGCCCGAAAAAAGGGTGCCGCATCGCCGCCGAACTTGCGTGCCGATCCCACTGAGATCGTCGCGCCTCCCCCCGTGCTCCGGCCGATCCCCGTGCCCGTCATAACTGCACCCAAAGCAGGGCAGGGCCCCGATGCGTCCGCCGGGGCGTCCAGCGTTGCGGGTCCGGGAACAGGGGCCGGCGGTATCGGGACCGGCACGGGCAGCGGCGGAGAGGGGGACGGCGACGGCGATGGCGGCGGCACACCCCCGCGCCAGATCAAGGGGCGGCTGAAAAACTCCGACTATCCGGCGGCGGCGGGCGAAGCGGGGGTCGGGGGAACAGTTTCGGTGCGCTATGTCGTCGACACCGACGGCCGCGTGTCGGATTGCGAAGTCACCCGCTCGAGCGGCAGCCGCCTCCTCGACGAGACGACCTGTCGCCTGATCCGCGAGCGATTCCAGTTCCGGCCCTCGCTCGACGAGCAGGGTCGGCCAGTCGCGTGCGCAATTGTCGAGAACCACAGCTGGTTCGTCCAGCACGACGACATGCCGCCCGGTCAGCCCCGGTAGGACGGGATCGACAGGCCCCGGGCAATGGCGGCCGCCCGCAGGCCGAATCCGGCCAGCGCACCGAAGGGCGCAGCGATGTTTACGGGCATGCCGATGAGGACGAGTCCCACGAACGATGCGGCAGCGAGCGCCGCCGCCGTGACATAGATCTCGGGCCGCAACAGGATCGACGGCACCCCGGCCAGCACGTCGCGGATGATGCCGCCGACGCACGCGGTCATCACGCCCATCATGATTGCGGGCACGGCGGGGACGCCGAGGCCGAGCGCCTTTGCCGCCCCGAACACGGCATAGACTGCCAGCCCGACTGCGTCGAACCAGTCGATGGCGCGCCCCGGCCACAGCTTGCGTGGCAACACCCAGATCGCCAGTGCCGACCCCATGCAGACGGCCGGCACGCGCCAGTCGTGCACCCAGAACACCGGCGCCCCGATCAGCAGGTCGCGCACCGTACCGCCACCCACGCCCGTGACGAGCGCGAAAAAGGCGAATGTTACCAGCGTCTGCTTAGCCCGCGCTGCCGCCAACGCGCCCGATGCGGCAAAGACGGCAATGCCGACCAGGTCGAGCGTCTCGACAATGACCGGCGCGACGGCGGCAACGGGCAAAGCCATGCGCGCCCGTCGGGCCTAGGCCGCCAGCTTCGCCCGGCTCGCCTTCTTGCGCTCGTGCGGGTCGAGGTAGCGTTTGCGCAGGCGGATCGACTTGGGCGTGACCTCGACCATCTCGTCGTCGTCGATGTACGCGATCGCCTGCTCGAGCGTCGCCTTCTTCGGCGGGGTCAGGCGGATGGCATCGTCCTTGCCGCCCGACGCGCGGAAGTTGGTCAGCTGCTTGGCCTTCATCGGGTTGACCTCGAGGTCGTCGGGCTTCGCATTCTCGCCGATGATCATGCCCTCGTACAGCGCCTCGCCATGCCCGACGAAGAGGATGCCGCGCTCTTCGAGCGGGCCCAGCGCGTAGGAATTGGCTTCACCCGCGCCATTCGAGATGAGCACGCCGTTCTTGCGGCCCTCGATCTGGCCCTTGTGGGGGCCATATTTCTCGAACAGCCGGTTCATGATGCCGGTACCGCGCGTGTCCGACAGGAACTCGCCGTGGTAGCCGATCATGCCGCGCGACGGCGCGCTGAAGGTGATGCGCGTCTTGCCACCGCCCGACGGACGCATGTCGGTCAGCTCGGCCTTGCGGATGTTCATCTTCTCGACGACCGTGCCCGAATATTCCTCGTCGACGTCGATGATGACGGTTTCGTACGGCTCGGTCTTGTTGCCGTTCTCGTCCTCGCCGAACAGCACGCGGGGGCGGCTGATGCCCAGCTCGAACCCTTCGCGACGCATCGTTTCGATCAGCACGCCCAGCTGAAGCTCGCCGCGGCCGGCGACTTCGTACGAGTCGCGATCGGCAGCTTCGGTCACCTTGATCGCGACGTTCGATTCGGCTTCGCGGAACAGGCGGTCGCGGATCATCCGGCTCGTCACCTTCGTGCCCTCGCGGCCCGCCATCGGGCTGTCGTTGACCGAAAAGCGCATCGACAAGGTCGGCGGATCGATCGCCTGCGCATGCAGCGGCTCGCTGACGCTCGGATCGCAGATCGTGTTCGACACGGTCGCAATCGTCAGGCCGGCAAGGCTGATGATGTCGCCGGCATTGGCTTCGTCGGTCGGCACGCGCTCCAGCCCGCGGAACGTCATGATCTTCGATGCGCGACCGGTCTCGACGATCTTGCCGTCGTTATCTAGCGCATGGATCTGCTGGTTGGTCTTGACCGATCCCGAGAAGACCAGGCCGGTCAGGATGCGGCCGAGGAAGTTGTCGCGGTCGAGCAGCGTGACCAGGAACTTGAACGGACCATCGGGGTCGGCCGACGGCGGCGGCACATGGTCGACGATCTTCTGGAACAGCGGCTTCAGCGTGCCTTCGCGGGCATGATGGTCCTCGTTCGCATAGCCGTTGCGGCCCGACGCGTAGAGCACCGGGAAATCGAGCTGCTCGTCGCTCGCTTCCAGGCTGACGAACAGGTCGAACACCTCGTCGAGCACTTCCTGGATGCGCTCGTCGGGGCGGTCGACCTTGTTGACGACGACGATGGGCTTCAGGCCCAGCGCCAGCGCCTTGCCCGTCACGAACTTGGTCTGCGGCATCGCGCCTTCCGACGCATCGACCAGCAGGATGACGCCGTCGACCATCGACAGGATGCGCTCCACTTCGCCGCCGAAATCGGCGTGGCCGGGCGT
>JANMJZ010000287.1:0-11402 GCA_031371635.1 Sphingomonadales bacterium
AGAAGAAGCTGGCCTTGTCGCCGATGGCCGACATGGCAAGGAAGCCCGAGCCGACGATGGCGACGACGGCGGCAATGCCGAGGAACAGGCGCTGCTGCTTCGGCTTCACGGCTCGCGCCTTGCATCGCGCAGATCGTCGACGGCGCGTTCGGCGCTGCGCATGGCGCTCCACGCCCAGGCAGAGATCAGCGCGGCGCCGCCCAGCGTGATGACATAGGCGGCAATGACGAACGGCCAGGGGTTCATGCAGCGGCAAGCCTTGCCAGACGGGCCTCGACCTTTGCGCCGGCCAATATGGCGCGCATCCGCATCAGCACGATCGCGCCGAACAGGAAGCTGAAGCCGACCACAGTGAAGCCGAGCGGCCAGAGAAGCTCGGGCGAAATCGCCGAACCCTTGAGCGTGATCGACGGCGCCTGATGGAGCGTGTTCCACCATTGCACGCTGTATTTGATGATCGGCAGGTTGATCGCGCCGACAAGCCCGTAGATTGCCGTCACGCGGCTGACGCTGCCGCGCTCGCTGCTGTTCGAGGCAAGCGCGATATAACCGATGTAGAGAAACAAAAGGACGAGCACGGACGTCATCCGGCCGTCCCATTGCCAATAGGTGCCCCAGGTTGGGCGGCCCCAGATCGCGCCCGTTACAAGGCAGATGGCAGTGAACATCGCGCCGGGCAGCGCCACGGCTCGCGCAGCAACACCTGACAATGGATGACGCCATACGAGCTGGGCAAGGCTGGCGATCGCAATGCCGCTCCACCCCGCCATCGACAGCCATGCCGCCGGGACGTGGATATAGAGGATCCGCACCGAATCGCCCTGGAGATAATCGGGCGGCGTCATCACCAGCCCCGCGTAGCAACCGAACGCAATGAGCAGCGCGCCCCCGATGCCGAAGATTGCGGTAAGGGGCCGCGCGAGGCGCAGGAACTTGGCGGGATTGGCGAACGCGTGCATCCTGTCGAGGGGCTTAGCGCAGCCGCCTGCCGGTTGCCAAGCAGTTCCGTGCGGTCAGCCGCGCCCGATGAGTTTCTGGGCCATCCGGTCGGCCACTTCCGCCGGTGTCTGGCCCGACGCCGCGCTTTCCGCCCACACTGCTTCGAGTCGTCCGGGAATACCGGCAATACGCGCGTCTACCTCGGCGTCGCCTCCCGTTCCGACGTGGCGCAGCACGTTGATGATGCCGCCCGCATTGATGACGTAATCGGGTGCGTAGAGGATGCCGCGCGCGGCCAGCTCGGCACCCTGCGCCGCCGTGGCCAACTGGTTGTTGGCACCACCGGCGACGGCTGCAACGCGAAGAGCGGCAATCGTCTCCGACGTCAGTATTGCGCCCAGCGCACACGGGCTCAGCACATCGGCCTCGAGCGACAGTATCTGGTCGACGGGCACCACCGACGCGCCGATTTCACCTGCCAGTACATTAGCGCGCGATTCATCGACATCGGCGAGCGTCAGCTTCGCGCCATCGGCTGCCAGCAGCCTCGCGAGCCCGCCGCCGACGCTGCCGACGCCCTGCACCGCGATGTGTACGCCGTGCACCGTGTCACGCCCGAGCGCGCGCTTCACGGCAGCACACACGCCCAGATAGACGCCACGTGCCGTCGAGGGACCGGGATCGCCGCCAAGGCCGGGCAAGCCGGCGACATGCGGCGTAACCTGCGACAGCGCGACCATGTCGGCTTCGCTCATCCCCACGTCCTGCGCCGTGATGTAGCGGCCGCCGAGGCTGTCGACGGCGCGCGCGAAGGCGGCGAGCATGTCGGGTGTCTTGGTGCGTTCGGCATCGGCCAGGATGACTGCCTTCCCGCCCCCGGCCGGCAGCCCGGCCATGGCGTTCTTGTAGCTCATGCCACGCGACAGCCGCAGCGCGTCGGTGACGGCATCGTTGCTGTCGGCATAGTGCCAGAATCGCGTGCCACCGGCTGCCGGCCCGAGCGCCGTCGAGTGCATCGCGATGATCGCCGTCATGCCGGTCGCGCGGTCGTGAAACATGTGGACGCCTTCATGCGCGTCGAAATCGGGCAGGTCATAGACAGAGGGCATGATGGACTCTCGACAGAAAATTACACACATTCGTTAGAATGTTGCGTGCGGATTGTCACGGAGGAAAAGGTGCCGCTGGGGCGATCGACGGGGATTGAACCCGCAACCTCCGGTACCACAAACCGGCGCTCTAACCAATTGAGCTACGATCGCCATGCCCGCGTGCGTGCGGTGAAGCGCGCGTCGCCCTACGCGCCGCCGCATCGCAACGTCAAGTCAAAGCGCGCCGGAAACCCGCACCGTATAACCGCCCGGGCCAGTCGTGAAACCCGAAGCCAAGAGCTTTGCGGTCAGCGCAGCGTCGCTGGTGCGCACGGAAATATCGGCGCGCCATTTGCCCGATCCCGACAGGCGCAGGTCGATCCGCTCCATCCCCGACTGTCCGACCAGCGGGACGAGCAGCTCACCACCGTCGCAACGCACTGTGCCGCTCATTCCCCCAGGAAGGCTCAGCCCGCCAATGTCCCCTGCGATGTCGGCGCGCACCCGGCCGGCGGCAGACGCACAGCGATCGTTGCGAAACTGTACGGCGGCCTGATCGAGCCTGACACGCGACAAAGGCAGCGGGCGGAGCCGTCCCGAAAGGTCGATCGTGCCCGCGCCATAGGAAAGTCCGACGTCGTTCGAGGACATCTCGACGATCCCGCGCAGGGTCGCGCCCGCAAACCCCATGCGCGTCTTACCGATCAGCAGGGGAAGCCAGTCGAAGGCCACACGGGTATCGCCAAGTGGCAAGCCCGCGACACTGGCTTCTCGCAGGGTTCCGTCCCACAGGGTTCCCTCCGCACGCCTGGCGCTAAGGCCGCTATCGGCAGGCAGGGCCAACGGGAGAACGACGGAAAGCGGCAGCGATATCAGCGCCATCACGAGTGCCGCGCTGCCACCGATGATCCAGCGCTGGCGCCGGGTCATCGCGATCACCGTGCCCGCACCCGCAGCGTACCCTCTACCGAGAGCGTGGCGTCGCTGTTGGTGCGCAGGGTCAGGCGTTCGACGATGACGCCCTGTTGCCGCAGTCCGGCGAGCCAGGTGAACAATGCCGGGCTGCGCGCCGTTGAAATTCCGATGACGACGCGATCGGCCCCCTGCCCCTCGAGACGCGACAGGGTGAAGCCCGCACCTTGTGCGGCCTCTCCCACCGCGGTCGGCAGCGCAGCCGACAGCGCCGCGGGGGCGATCCGCCGCGCCTGCCGCACGCCATCCGCGACGGCCGCAACCCGTCCGGCAGCCTGTGTGGCGAGGTCCAGTCGTTGTTCGGCGCTAATCTTTGCAGCGTCGAGGGGCCTGATGATCAGCAGCCAGAACAGCAGGAGCGCGAAAAGGGCCCCCATCACGCCCAGCAGGACCCGTTCGCGTTCGCTGCGACCCGACCACCAGAGAAGTGCCTGAGCGATCATTGGACGCGAACCACGATGTCCCGATAGGGACGCCCCTGCCCGGCCACGATCGGCGCGGGTACGACCTGCAGGCCGCCTGCGCCGAGCCTTGCGACGATGGCATCTAGGTCCGCCGGGCTCGCCGCCCGGACCGTTGCGCGCAGGCCGCCTTCGCCGTCGAAAACCATCGAGCCCAACTCGACACCGGGCGCGGCATTGACGGCTGCGGCGACGGCCGAAGCAAGCGGTTCGAACCCGCCCCCTGCCCCCTGCATGGCGGCCAGTCTGGCTTCGGACTGAAGGACCGGGTCGGTCACCGTGGTGCCCGGCGGAAGCAGCGCATTTGCCTGAACGATGGTGTCGGCTTCGATGGCGGACGCCCGGGCGTTGAGCCGGATGACGGTGACGAGTTGTGCCGTGAGGATCAGCATGCCGGTGATCAGCGCCATGATGGCAAATCGCCGTAGCCGGGCCATGTCGACCGGCCAGCGGCGTCGCTTGGCGAACGACCCCTGCCGCAGGTCGGCTTCGGGAAACTCGACGGCAGCGACCAGCGACGTCTCGAGTGCCTGCCGGTCCAGCATCACCAGTGGACCGTCGCCGATCAGCAGAGGTGTAAGGACGGGATCATCGGCAAAGCCGGAATCCGTGCCGCGCACTACCTTTTCGTTACCGAGATCGCCGGCAACGAAGCCGGCCTCGGGCCGGGTCAGCAACAGCGGCGCCGCGACCAGATGATCGGGGTCCACGCCAGCCTCGGCCAGCGCGCCGAGCAGCGCGGTCAGGCTGGCGACGGGCACACCCACGGCAAGGCGGCGTCCCTCCGTATCCGCCGCCCCAACGGCGACGTGAAGCACCTCTGGCGGCAGGATGCTGACATCGGCGAGAGCGATGCGCGCCGCCCCCTGCGCCTGCAGGTCGGCAAGCTCGGGCAGGTCGATCGTGCGGATGATGACGTCGGCGGCAGGAACGATCGCCACCGTACGCTCTTCGTCGGACTGGGGAAGTGCGTCGGCGAGATGGTCGCCGCGCGCGAGAATGTCGCCGGCGACGATGCGCAACCAGCGCCCGTCGGCAAAGACGACCAGCGTGCTCATGACGGTTCGCCATAGCTGCGGCGCGCCAGCTTTGCCGGTTTCAGGGCGGCGTCGATCAGGGCATGCTCTTCGAGTTCGGCACCGCTGAGTTCGATATTCAGCGACAGGTTGAACCAGCGCGTGTTGAGCCTGGCCTGCCCGCGCCCCACCTGTGCTTCGCTCGCCGCAAGCTGCGGGAGGCTCCAGAAAGTCCCGAGCGAGTCCCATCCGGTAGCGGGACGCGCCTCGACGATCGCCGCCGCCCGCGATACATCGAGCGTCGGCACGATCGCGGCGAGCAGGGGCGCCTGTCCGCGGCGCAGGGTGTTGACGTTGAGAGCGGTCAGATCGGTCACCGGAAGAGCGCAGATGAAGGGGCGCACCCGCGCATAGAGGCCGGGTGTCACCCCGGCAACAGCGCGCCATTCGCTGGTGTCCGCCATGAGCGTATTGGCCGGCAAATAGGGCGTCCGGCCATTGGCATAGGCGATGTCTTCCGCCCCTCCCGGCAACGGCGTGGCGTCGCTGTCGATCCAGTCCGCGGTGGCATTGGCCAGGGCGTCCGCGTCGCGGCCCGGCACGTCGACCAAGGTCATAAGACGTGCAAACTGCATGATCGCCACGGGCCGCGCCAGGAGCACGCCATCCTGCGCCTTGTCGACGAGCGAATTCAGATTGAAGCAATTTCCCCCGTCATCGAGGCGCGCCGTGGCGAGTCCGCCATCGATCGGAAAATTTGTTGCTTGGCCCGCCCAGTTGCCGGCAAGCGTCGTGCGGTTCGGATCGGCCTGGATGAGGTCGCCGATGCGGAAGCGCGCCAGCGTCTCCGCCGCCATGGCGTAGGCGCGCGCCTGTTCGATGGCGCCGCCATTCGCGGTCAGGCGCGTGCCGATCTTCAGCCGTTCAAGCGCTGCTGCAGCAAGCACTGCCATAACCGCGACAATCAGCAGGACGGTGAGAAGTGCGGCCCCTTCCTCGTGCTTCGGCAGGCGCTTCATGGGTAGGCAGGCCCGGTGACGAAAGCGAGCACCAGCGGTGGCTCACCCTTGCGCTGCACCGTCATCTCGACCGCAGCCGGTGTCGTATCAAGCAGCGCATTGTCCCAGCGCGGCCGCCATTCGCCCTTGCGGTCGCGGTAGCGCATCGTCAGCTGCTCGACCCTGTCTGCCAGTACGATTCCTGCGGGTGCCGCGCTGCCGTCGATCATCGGATAGGCCGTGCGTGTCAGGCGCCCTTCGGTGAGTGTGACGTCCACACGCTGGATACCGGCGCGCGGTGCGCCGTCAGGATTGGTCCACCCGCCGCGTACATAACCCATGACAAGCGGATCGCTGCGTCCGTCATTGCCCGTGAAGGCACGCACGGGCTGCCCATCGGGCGCTCGCGCAATTCTTGGCAGGGCCTGCGCAAGATCGCTTCCCAGCAAGGTCGAGAAGCGGCGGAGATCGGCCACATCTTCCAGCCGTTGCGTCGCCGCCGCCTGGGCGCGGACGCCGAAAGTGAGCAGCGAGACGCCCGCCGCAGCGAGCATCGCGAAGATGAACAGCGCGACCATCAGTTCGATGAGGGTGAATCCGGATTCCCGCTGCTGCCTCATTCGACGGCCCTTGCCAGCGAAAGCCGCGTCATGGGCCGACCTGCCGCGTCGGCGACGGCAAGGTCGATGCGGACGATCCGAACATCGTCGGTGCGCCGGGTATTGCGCACCCAGCGCCACGTCGCGCCAGCGTTGGTAACCTCTCCCTGATCGGTGCCGAACGCCGGGGGCTGCGGATCCGTCAGCAGGCCGACGGCCAGGTTGCGGGCGACGATCTGGGCCACGGTCGTGTCCGCCAGCCGCTGCGTACTGAACAACGTCGCGCCTTCGAGGCGGAGCAACGCCAGCGCCGCGAGGCTGAAGATCGCCAGCGCGACGAGCATTTCGATTAGCGTGAAACCGTGCTCGGCGGAACGCGTTGCGGGCGTGAAGCCGTGTTCGGCGGAACGCTTCAACAACGCGAAGCCGTCTGTGTTACGAGACACGGACGGCACCGTTCGCCGGAATGTCGATGCGCACGCGTACCGCGTTCTTCGTGAGATCGATGACGGCGGGCTCTGCTACCGCGCCCGTTGCGTCGAACGTCACTATGACCCGTCCCGTGTCGGAGGTCATGGCCGTGACGCCGCTTGGGAAGGCGACGATACCGAAGCCCTTGCCACCATAAGGCTGCCAGCGCCCGCCCGCGCGCCGTTCAGCGCTGTACCCCGAGGCATCGACGATCAGGCGCGTGCTGCGTCCGGCCAGAATCGCATCGTCGCGCACGGCCAGCGCGCGCGCGGCGAGCCGCTCGCCCTCGTCGCGGACGCGCCCGCCCGGGTCCGGGATCGCCATGACGACGGCAGCGGAGGCGAGCCCGAGGATCACGAGCACGACCATCAGCTCTATGAGTGTGAAGCCGTTCTGGCGGGCGCGCGCCATCGACCTACCAGTTGCCGAGATCGGCGTTTTCGCCCGAGCCGCCTACGGCGCCATCGGCACCCAGCGTATAAATGTCATAGGGCCCGTGCTTGCCGGGGTTCAGATATTTGTAATCGCGACCCCAGGGGTCCTTCGGCAGCTTCTTGATATAGCCACCGGACTGGTAGCGCGACGGGTCGGCAAGCGTCGGCGGCGCTGAAACGAGCGCGCCGAGCCCTTCTGCAGTGGCGGGATAGTTGAGATTGTTCAACCGGTAGAGCTCGAGCGCCTGATCGAGTGTTGCAATATCGGCCTTTGCCTTCTGGTCGTTGGCCTTGCCGAGTTGCGGCAGCACGGTCAGTGCAACGAGCGTCGCGAGCAGCCCGATGATTACAATGACGACCATGAGTTCGACGAGCGTGAAGCCGTTTTCGGCGGAACGCCGAAGGGGCGTGAAGCCGTTTTCGGCGGGACGGCGTGCGTAAATCATCAGGTACCAACCAGAGTTTCGAGTTGCAGGATCGGAAGCAGGATCGATAGCACGATTGCGGCGACGATGCCGCCCATCAGCACGATGATCGCAGGTTCGAGCAGCGACAGCGCGCTCGACGTGAACGTGTCGAATTCGCGTTCGAGATAGTCGGCCGCCCGCTCGAGCATCGTGTCGAGCTGGCCCGATGCCTCGCCCGAGGCCGACATGTAGACCAGCAAGGGCGGAAAGATTCCCGAGCGCTTGAGCGCGGCGGACAGGCTTCCACCTGTGCGGACGGACTCGGCGATCTCGTCCGATGCGGCGCGCAAGGCGCGGTTGTGGACCGTGGCAGCAGTCAGCGTCAGCCCCTCCAGCAGCGGCAATCGGCTGCCGACCATGGTCGACAGGGTGCGCGCCATGCGAGCGGCATGCAGGTCGCGGGTCAGCCGGCCGATCAGCGGCAGGCGCAGCCACGCTCGATCCACGCGGAACCGGATCGCCTCGTCCTTCAGCGCATAGCTTGCGCCGACCGCAAGCAGTCCGATCACGATCAGCAGCCCCCACCAGTAATTCGCGAGGAACCATGAAATGGCAATGACGATCCGGGTGAGCAGCGGCAGTTGCTGGCCAACGGTGTCGAACTGGTCGACGACCTTCGGCACGACGAAGATCATGAGCGCCATGACGACGAAGGTCGCGACGAATGCAAGCACGACCGGATAGGCAATGGCCGTCGTGATCTTGGCGCGCATCTGGGCCTGGCGCTCCATCAGTTGCGCGAGCCGTTCGAGGATCAGCGGCAGGGTCCCTGCCCCCTCCCCCGCCTGAACCATCGCGCGGTAGAGCGGCGGGAAGCTGCGCGGCTCTCGCGCCATGGCATCGGACAGTCGGCGCCCCTCCACGACGCCCGAATGCACGCGGTCGAGGATGGTACGGACATGGTCGCCCTCGGTCTGGCGGGCGATCGTGCGAAGTGCTTCCTCGAGCGGGGTGACGAGCGACAATGTGGCGAGCTGGCGGGTGAACAGGGTCAGCGCCTTGGCGCTCAGCCGGCGCGGGCCGACGAGCGCGTTGAACGAGGCGAGCGGCGATGCGGAGCGTGGCCGTTCGCCGGTCGCGGCATCGAGGCGAACGATGTAGAAGCGCCGCGCGCCGAGCTTGACCCGCGCATCGTCGAGGCTTGCCGCTGCCAGCGACCCGCGCCGCTCGCGGCCTGCGGTGTCGATGACATGATAGTCGAACTCAGCCATCGTCCGAACCGCGGCGCGAAATGCGCACGGCTTCCTCGGGCGTGGTCAGCCCCTCGCGCACTAGGGCGCGGGCCGCCGCCCCCAGATTGGGCGAGCGCGAAAAGGCATGGCGTGCGATGGCATCCTCGTCGGCCCCGTCGTTGATCAGGCGGCGGACGGTGTCGTCGATCCGGACTGCCTCGAATACGCCCACGCGCCCCTTGAAGCCGGTGGTGCCACATGACGCGCAACTGCCCGGTTCGTAGATGATCGTGCCCTCGTCGACTTCGAGCAGCTTGGCCACCGCAGCATCCGCAGGCACGGCTCGGCGGCACTCGGGGCAAAGCCGCCGCACCAGCCGCTGGGCAATGACGGCACGTAACGTGGACGCTAGAAGGAAGGGTTCTACCTTCATGTCGCGCATGCGCGTAATTGCGCCGGCAGAGTCGTTGGTGTGCACGGTCGACAACACGAGATGACCGGTGAGCGAGGCCTGCACCGCGATTTCCGCCGTCTCGCGGTCGCGGATTTCGCCGATCATGACGACGTCGGGATCCTGGCGCAGGATGGCGCGCAGCCCGGCAGCAAAGGTCAGGCCGACCTTGGAATTCACCTGCGTCTGGCCGACCCCGTCGATGGCATATTCGACCGGGTCCTCGACGGTCAGGATGTTGCGCGTGCCGTCGTTCAGCAGGCGCAGGCCGGCGTAGAGCGTCGTCGTCTTGCCGCTGCCGGTCGGGCCGGTGACGAGGATGATGCCGTTCGGCTCCGACAGGGCATTGCGCAGCAACGCGAGCGTGCCCGGCGTCATGCCGAGCACGTCGAGATCGATACCGGCATTCTCCTTGTCGAGGATGCGCAGCACCACGCGCTCGCCTGCCCGGCTCGGCAGTGTCGAGACGCGCACGTCGAGCAATTTGCCGCCCAAGGTCAGACCTATACGACCGTCCTGCGGCACCCGACGTTCGGCAATGTCGAGGCGCGCCATCACCTTGACGCGGCTGACGATGACGGGCGCGACGTGCGGCGGCATCCGCAGTGTCTCGCGCAGCACGCCATCGATGCGCATGCGGACGATCAGGCCGCTTTCATAAGGCTCGATATGGATGTCGGATACACCCTGCCGCACGGCTTCGGCGATGATGCCGTTGATCAGGCGGATCGCTGGCGCGTCGTCGGCGGTATCGAGCAGATCTTCGGCACTCGGGATGCCGCTGGCCAGCGCGTCGATCTCTTCAGCGCCCATCGCCACGGCGGCAGCTTCGCCATCGGTCATGTAATGGTCCGACAGCAGCCGGTCGAACACCGGCGCGCCCACGGGCACGACATCGAAGCTCTGCGCCAGATGGCGCCGCACTTCGAGCAGGACCTGCGGATCGGCGCCCTCGCGCAAAGCCACCGACAACCGTCCGTCCGTGCCCGGCTGCATCACGACACCGAACCGGCGTGCAAAGGCATAGGGGATTGTCGCAGGTGGCAGGAGGTCTGCTTCGCTCATTTGTCCTTCACAGGCTGCGCGGGGCGGATGATCTGGGTCGAAGACTGGGACGGCACCACCTGCGGCGGGGGTGGCGGTGGCGCTTCACCCGGTGCGGCGACCTGCGGCGGCACCGGTCCCGGCGGCTGCACGCCCATATAGTCCCGCATCAGTTCGTCGATGCTCGGCTCCTGATCGGGGTTGCCCAGCAATTGCTGCGACCGGACATAGCCATAGCGACGCTCTGCAAAAGCCTTGGCATCCTCGGCCGTCCGCAGGATCGTCGGGCGGATGAACACCATGAGATTGGTCTTGCCGCGCGACTTGCTGCGCGAGCGGAACAATTCCCCCAGGAACGGGATATCGCCGAGCACAGGCACCTTTTCGAGCGTCCGCCTCTCGTTGTCGTCGAGCAGCCCGCCGATTGCCATGATCTGGCCGTCGTCGACGGTCATCGTCGTCTGGATCTCGCGCTTGTTGAGGATCAGGTCCGACGAGTTGTTGGTCACGGCACCAGCAATCGAGCTGACTTCCTGGCGCAGGAAGAGCTTGATCGCCCCGCCCTCTCCGATCTGGGGCTTTACCTCGAGCTGGATGCCGACGTTCTGGCGCTGAACGGTGCGGAAGGCGTTGTCGAAATTACCCGACAGCGCTTCGCCGGTCGTGACGGGGATTTCCTGACCGACAAGGATCTTGGCTTCCTGGTTGTCGAGCGTAACCACCGACGGCGTGGATAGCAGGTTCGACTGATTGTCCTGGCTGACGGCGTTGATGATCGCCCCGAGGTACAGGTTGTTGCCCAGCCCGAATGCCGCGCCCGCCGTTCCGCCCGTTGCCGAGTTCACCGCGCTGAGCGCACCCTGCAGCAACGTGCTGCCGTTGCTGTTGCCCGATGTCGTGGTGGTCGTCGTGCCGTTGACCGTCGTCGTGGTGGTCGTCCCGCCGCTCAACTGGTTCTGGAGGACGCCACCCGCAATCGGGACAATGGGCGGGGTCACGTTCGAATAGGTAGTGAACGCGCCGCCATTCGGACCCCCAAAGGCAAGCTGGATGCCGAGCTTGCGCGCGGCCGTGTCCGAAATTTCGACGATGATCGCCTCGACCAGCACCTGTTCCCGGCGCGTGTCGAGCTGGCGGATGACTTCGCCAAGCGTGCGCTGCACGTCGGCCGACGCGGAGATGATGATGGCGTTGGTGCCTTCGTAGCGCGCGATGATCGCCGGTGAGTGGCCGACGCCGGTTCCGCCTCCGCCTGACGTGGCGGGAGCGCTCGCTACTGCAGTGGCC
>JANMJZ010000024.1:0-11606 GCA_031371635.1 Sphingomonadales bacterium
ATATTCCCCGACGAAATCGCCGCGTTCGTTGGTGATGAAGCTGTGGCCGTAAAAAGTCTGGTCGCCTTCACGCCCAATGCGGTTGCTCGCTACCACCGGCACGACATTCGACACTGCATGCCCGACCATCGCGCGCCGCCACAGGCGCGACGTATCGAGTTCCTCGGCCTCGGGCTCGTCGCCGATCGCCGTCGGGAACAGCAAGATGTCCGCGCCCATCAGCATCAGTGCGCGCGCCGTTTCAGGATACCACTGGTCCCAGCAGATGCCGATGCCGACCTTGCCGTATTTCGTGTCCCACACCTTGAAGCCGGTGTTGCCGGGACGGAAATAGAACTTCTCGCTATAGCCCGGTCCATCCGGAATATGGCTCTTGCGATAGACGCCCATGATATCGCCCGCGTCGTCGATCATCGCCAGCGAGTTGTAATGATGCTGTCCGTCGCGCTCGAAAAAGCTGGTCGGAATATAGACCTTAAGCTCCCTGGCCAGCGCCTGCATCGCCTTGACGCTCGCATGCTCGTTCAGGGGCGCGGCGGTCGCGAAGGGGTCCAGCTCCTGCACCTTACAGAAATAGGGGCCCTCAAAAAGTTCGGGCGGCAGGATGACCTTGGCGCCATGCTGCGCCGCCTCGCGGACATGCGCTTCCACGGTCGCGTTGTTCACGACGAGATCGGCGGAAAGGTCGCACTGGATCGCGGCGACAGTAATGCTGCTCATGGTGTCGGAACCTGCTGGCTGATGCAGTGGAAACTGCCACCGCCCGTCAGGATATGGTCGGTCGGCAATCCGACGACAAGCCGGTCGGGGAAATGGGCCTTGAGCGCGTTGACTGCCGCCTCGTCGTTCGCCGCGCCGTGGACGGGGACGACGACGGCGGCATTGCCGACATAGAAATTCATGTAGCTGGCCGCAGCGACTTCCCCTTCGATCTCTACCCGGCCGGGGGAGGGCATAGCAACGAGCTGAACGTCGAAATCGGCCGCACGTGCCCATGCGTCCGCATAGACATCGGCATTGGGATCGTTGGGGCTGTCGGGCTCGGGAAGCATCAGCACGCCCGGCGCCACGAACCGCGCCAGATTGTCGACATGGCCATCGGTATGATCGCCGGCCAGCCCGGCGCCGAGCCACAGCACACGGTCGATGCCGAGGCCATGGCGGAGTTCGGCCTCGATATCGTCGCGCAGTATAAAGGGGTTGCGGTTCGGGTTGAGCAGGCACTGCTCGGTCGTGACCAGCAGACCCGCGCCATCGACGTCGATCGCGCCGCCCTCGAGGATCATGTGGCGCGGCTCATGCGGCAGGGGGACACTGACGGCAAGCAACTTGCCCAGCGCATCGTCCAGCGGCGAGGGATATTTGCCGCCCCAGCCGTTGCCGCGATAGTCGAGCGCAACCCGCTCGCCGACCCGGTTCAGTACCAGTGGTCCAGTGTCGCGCAGCCAGATGTCGAAGAACGGCATGATCAGGATTTGCGCGCCGGGGGCCAATGCCACCGCGCGATCCGCCGCTGCCTCGTTCGCGCACACCAACCGAACCTGTTCGCCCTTGCCATCGGCGTACACGGCCCGGGCAAAGGCGGCGACCTGTTTCTGCGCGCCGTCGAGGTCGTCGAGCCACAGGTCGGGAGCGCTGGGGAAGCCGATCCAAACGGCTTCGTGTGGCGACCATTCGGGAGGAAGGTGGGTCATGAGTCTGTCTGCCAATCATCGTCACCGGGGAACAGCGAGAAGCGCCGAACGACCTTGCTACGCACGGGTCGGGCATCGCGCTGGCGTTCGAGGAAAAGCTACTTTCCTGCGCGCGACTTGTCCCGCACCGCGCGAAATTCTGCCGTCGGAACCCAGTTTGGCCAGGCCTTTCCATCCGCCAGCTCCCGCCCGATGCCATAGTACATCTGCAGGTCCTGCACTGCACCCGACCAGTCCCAGTTCGCGACATACTCGTCCTGCGGCTTATGATAGCGGTTGGTGGTGTAATCCTCTGCGGCTTTCTCGCCCGCCGCCTTGCCGCCGACGATCAGATCGTCGCCGCTGCCGGCATCGAGCATCGGCACGCCCTCGCGCGCGAAGCTGAAATGGTCCGACCGGTAGTAAAACCCTTTTTCCGGCGTCGATTCGGGCGTGATCGTCCGTCCGCCCTTTGCCGCCCAGCGCGTCACATAATCGTCCAGCTCGGACTTGCCGACGCCGACAATCGTCACGTCGCGGGTTTTCCCAATGACATTGAGCCCGTCCATGTTCACGCCGCCGACCGTCTGCGCCAAGGGATAGACCGGGTGCTCGGCATAGTATTTGGAGCCCAGAAGCCCGCTCTCTTCTGCGGTGACCGAGACGAACACCTGGCTGCGCGCGGCGGGGCCGGCCCTGGCCTGCATTTCAGCCATGGCGATCAGGCCCGCGACGCCGCTCGCATTGTCGAGTGCGCCGTTGCAGATGCCGTCGCCCTTTACCGGCAGGCAGCGGCCGAGATGGTCCCAGTGCGCCGAATAGAGGACATAGTCGTCGGGCTGCGTCTTGCCGGGCAGGATGCCGACGACGTTCTTCGAATTCTGCCGCCGGATCGTGTTGGTCAGCGAGATCGACATGGTCGTGCCGAGCGGTACGGCGGCAAAGCCCTTCGCCTTGGCAGCCGCGCGCAATAGGTCGAAATTCTGCCCGGCCTGCGCGAAGACGCGCGTTGCAGCAGGCCCGGTCATCCAGCCGATCGCCGCACTTTCACCCATGTGATTGTCGGCCGCGTCCAGGTTCAGCCGCGGCTTCGCCCATGACGAGACGACGACGTCGAACGGATAGGCAGCGGGCACCGTATCGTGAATGATGATTGCTGCAGCTGCACCCTGCCGGGCAGCTTCTTCATATTTGTAGGTCCAGCGACCGTAGTAGGTCATCGCGCGCCCGCCGAACGGGCCATCGAGCGTCTTGGTCTCCCAGTCCGGATCGTTGATCAGGATGAGGACGGTCTTTCCCTTCACGTCGACGCCCGCATAGTCGTTCCAGCCGAGTTGGGGCGCCTTGATGCCATAGCCGACGAAAACGACCTCGCTGCTGGTTACCGCGACCTGCGGCAGCACGCGCAGCGTGCCGACGACCATGTCATCCTTGTAGGCGAGCGCAACCGGCGGCTTGCCGTCGACGGTGAACGTCATCGGCGTCGGCGTCGCTGATATTTCGACCATCGGCACGTCCTGATACCAGCTGCCCTTGTTGCCCGGCTTCAGCCCCGCCTTTGCCATGCGGTCGGCGATGTACTGGATCGTCCGGGCTTCCTCGGCGCTGGTCGGTGCACGACCTGCATAGCTGTCGAGCGACAGTTCGCGCGTCACATCCTTAAGCGTCTGCACGGGGACTGCGGGCTGTGCAGCGACGACAGGCGCGCTCGCAAGCAAGGCGACAGTCGCAATCAGGACACGGGACAAGGGCACTACCTCCAGGCTTTGGTGATGGCCCCTTGTGACAAAGGCCCGGGCCGTGGGCAATGGCAGTTGACAAGGCATGTGGGGGCGCGCGACGGTTAGGCAAATATTGAATCGGGGAGCGGGTGATGTATCGGTCTTGGGGGCTTGGAGCGCTGCTGGTCGCGACACCGGCGATGGCACAGATCGACCCCGCCGCAGCCTTTGGCGCCCGTGAAGGCATCGAGGATATTGCGCTCTCTCCCGATGGAAAACAGGTCGCATTTGTTGCGCCGGGAACGGGGCAGTCGAGCGCCTTGTTCGTCGTACCCGTCGATAAATCCTCGCCGCCCTTCCGGGTGACGGGTGCGAGCGGAAACCCCGAGCGGCTTCGCTACTGCTACTGGGTATCGAACGCCCGGCTGCTGTGTTCGATATATGTCATCCAAAAATCGTCAGGTTTTGTCGTTTCGGCGTCGCGGATGATCGCGGTCGATGCTGCGGGCGGGAACATCAAGCTGGTGTCGCGGCGGGATAGCAGCAATGCATTCTATTTCTCGACCTATGGCGGCGGGCTCGTCGATCTTCTCCCCGGTCAGGACGGATCGGTGCTGGTTGAGCGCGCCTATGTGCCGGAACAATCCATCGGGTCGCTTATCACGAAGGAAGCGACCGGCCTCGGCGTCGACCGGATCGACACGTCCACACTCGCGTCTCGACCTGTCGTGCCGGCGATGCGGCTGGGGGGCGGTTTCATCTCCGATGGCCTTGGAAACGTGCGCATTTCAGAACAGATGACGCTCGCCTCCGACTATCTCGGGTCCCGGCGCCAGTTCTTGTATCGTCCCGTCGGGGGCGGCAGCTGGCAGACGCTGAGCCAGTACGACACGCAGAGCAGGGAAGGGTTCTATCCGGTTGCCGTCGATCCGACGGAAAATGTCGCTTATGGTTTTCAAAGGTTCGAAGGGCGCAAGGCGCTGTACAAGGTCGCCCTCGACGGATCGCTGCGAATGACGATGGTGTTTTCGCGGCCCGACGTCGATGTCGACGGCTTGGTCAAGATCGGCAGGAAACAGCGTGTGGTCGGCGTGAGCTATGCGACGGACCGGCGTCGTGTCAGCTATTTCGACCCGGCGATCGCAAAGCTGGTAACCGCTTTGGGCAAGGCGCTTCCGCAGACGCCGTCGATCGCCATCGTCGATGCCAGCGAGGACGAGAACCGTCTGTTGATCCGGGCGGACAGCGATACCGATCCGGGTCGCTATTTCGTTTTTGACCGGACGGCGCGAAAGCTGGAACAACTTATCCTCAGCCGTCCCGAACTGGCGGCTGTTGCTCTGGCCACGGTGAAGTCCGTCGAAGTGCGGGCGGCCGACGGCACGATGATTCCGGCATTTCTCACGCTACCACCCGGCACCTCGGGAAAGGGCCTGCCTGCCATCGTAATGCCCCACGGCGGCCCCGAGGCACGCGACGAATGGGGATTCGACTGGTACGCCCAATATTACGCCAACCGCGGGTTCGCCGTGCTCCAGCCAAACTTTCGGGGCTCTTCCGGTTACGGCGATGGCTGGTTTCAAAAGAACGGTTTCCAGGGCTGGCGTACGGCAATCGGGGACGTGGTCGACAGCGGCAAATGGCTCGTGACCCAGGGTATCGCCGATCCGAACCGGCTGGGAATTGTCGGCTGGTCCTATGGCGGTTATGCTGCACTCCAGTCGAGTGTGCTTGCGCCCGGCCTTTTCAAGGCGATCGTGGCCGTCGCGCCGGTGACGGACCTGGGCCTCCTCAAAGCTCAATATGATGAACGCGGCGACAAATATCTGGCGCGCGAATTCATCGGCAGCGGAACCGACGTCATCGAAAACGGCTCGCCGGCCCGGCAGGGAGCAAAGATCATCGCTCCCGTCCTTCTCTTCCACGGCGATGTGGATGCCAACGTCGAGATTCAGCAATCGCGGACAATGGAATCGCACTTGCGAGCCGCCGGCAAATCGGTTCGCCTCGTGACTTATCCGGCGCTCGACCACGGGTTGCCGGACTCTGCGGCTCGAGCCGACATGCTGCGTCAGTCCGACGCATTTCTGCGCGAAACCATGGGCATCAAATAAAAAGGGCGGCCATCGCTGGCCGCCCCATTTCGATTTTGCAGATGAACGTCGACGATCAGCGCGAATAGAATTCGACGACCAGGTTCGGCTCCATCTTCACCGGATACGGCACCTCGTCGAGGGTCGGAACGCGGTTGAAGGTCGCCTTGGCGGTGCCTTCGATAACGACATATTCCGGAATGTCGCGCTCGGGCAGGCTCTGGGCTTCCATGACCAGCGCCATTTCCTGCGCCTTGTTGCCCAGCGTGATCTCGTCGCCGACGTCGCAGCGGCGCGACGCAACGTTGCACTTCACGCCGTTGACGCGAATGTGGCCGTGGCTGACCAGCTGGCGCGCGGCGAAGATCGTCGGAGCGAACTTCGCACGATAGACGATCATGTCGAGGCGACGCTCGAGAAGGCCGATGAGGTTCTGCGACGTATCGCCCTTCATCCGCGCGGCTTCGGTGTACTGCTTCTTGAACTGCTTTTCGGTGACTTCGCCGTAATAGCCCTTCAGCTTCTGCTTGGCCTTCAGCTGCAGGCCATAATCGCTGACCTTGCCCTTGCGGCGCTGACCGTGCTGACCGGGGCCATATTCACGCTTGTTGACGGGCGATTTGGGGCGGCCCCAAATGTTTTCGCCCATGCGGCGATCGAGTTTGTGCTTTGCGCTTTGACGCTTCGACATGTGTCATCCTTCAATTGCGTTGCCCCGGTGTTGGGGCTGGTTTTCATTGCCTGCCCTCCCCAAGAGGGGCGGCAGATGTGCCCGGGTCCGCGCTACGTCGATCGATGAGGATCGGGCAGGACCACCGCTTCACCAGGCGTGCGGGGTCAATTGCGAAGGCGCGGCCCATAGCCGGGTTACGGTTGAAGTCAAGGCTGGGGACGCTATGGCAGCCCGCATGATCGAACCCCAAGATTGCCAGACGATGGCGGACGTGCGTGCCGGCGTCGACGAAACCGATCGCGAACTCGCGGCCCTTATCGGTCGGCGCTTTCGCTTCATGGATGCGGCTGCCCGCATCAAGCCGCTCCGCGAACACGTCCGCGATGAAGGCCGCAAGACGCAGGTGATCGCCCAGATCGCGGAGCAGGCGGTGGCGAACGACTGGCCGCCGGAAGTTGCCACGGCGCTGTGGCAAACGCTTGTCGAGGCTTCGATCGCCTATGAACTGGCCGCGTTCGACGGGCTCAGGACTTCGGACGCGGTGTGACCAGCGCACCAATCATGCCGCGCATTGTACGGACCTCATAGGTGCTCCAGCCCGGCTTGGTCAGCATCGACCGGACCATGCGCTTGGTCGTCGGCACCTTGTCGGGTGGAAAGTAGAATCCAGCATAGTCCAGCGCTGCGTCGACCTGCAGGATCAGCCCCTCGAGCTCCTCATGCGGTGCGGGTGGCGCGGCCTCGGTTTTCGGGGGTTGGACCAGCCCGGCGCCCTTCGACCATTCATAGGCGACGAGGATGACCGCCTGCGCCAGGTTGAGCGACCCGAATTCGGGATTGATCGGCACCGTCAGGATCTTGCGGGCAAGCGCGACATCGTCGGTCTCCAGCCCGGCGCGCTCCGGCCCGAACAAGATTGCCGACCGTTCCGGCGCGGCGCGGATGGCGAGGGCCGCTTCGGCAGGGTCTACGACGGGCTTGCTTACGCCGCGCTTGCGGACGGTCGTTGCATAAACATGCGCGCAATCGGCGACCGCATCGGCGACGCTGTCATAGAGCTTCGCGTCCCGGATCACACTGTCGGCGCCCGACGCGGCTGGCCCCGCATCGGGATTGGGCCACCCGTCGCGCGGCGACACAAGGCGCAGGTCCGTCAGTCCGAAATTGAGCATTGCTCGTGCCGCTTTGCCGATATTCTCGGCGAGCTGGGGACGGACGAGGACAATGGCGGGTTGCGGCGTGCTCATCCGTCCATCGGCAATACGGGATGGTTGGGATCTGCCACTTCCTTCACGCTGCCGGCAAATTCCTCGAAGTCCCGCGCTTCGGCGAAGTCCTTGTAGACGCTCGCAAAACGGATGTAGGCGACGCTGTCGAGCCGCTTCAGCGCCTCCATCGCCAGCGTGCCGATCTGGGTCGTGGTGACCTCCTGCTCGCCCAGCGTTTCGAGCTGTCGCTGGATACCCGAAACCATCTGGTCGATCTGCGCGGCGTCTACCGGGCGCTTGCGGCAGGCGATGGCGACGGCACGGGCGAGTTTGTCGCGTTCGAACAGCTCGCGCGCGCCGCCGCTTTTCATCACGGTCAGCTCGCGCAGCTGGACCCGTTCGAATGTCGTGAAACGCGCACCGCACCCTTCGCACTGTCGCCGCCGCCGGATCGCCGCACTGTCCTCCGTGGGACGCGAATCCTTTACCTGGCTGTCTTCATGGGCGCAAAAGGGGCAGCGCACGCGTTACTTCTGGGTCTGGCGCCAGGCAGCATAGGCGCCGCCGATGACCGCACCGGTAAGAACTGAAAAGGGCAGGATGACGCCCGCGATCACGCCGATCGCCGCTCCGCCTGCAACCTTGGCAGCTTTCGAACCGCCCATAAGGTCGGCAGTGTCGTCGATGACGGCGTCGAGCGTCTCGACGATCTTCGTGCCCATCGACTTCGTGTCGCCACCGGTGGGGTCCTGTTTCAACGTGTCGTTCTCGGTCGGGTCCATGGCTTTCACTCCTTGAAGTTGGGAGTAACTGTTATAGTAATGTAATACAGCGGTACAAGGGGGTGCCGCCTAGAGCGTGGGATAGATCGGGAAGCGGCTGCAGAGTTCGGTCACTTCGCGTGCCACCCGCGCTTCGATCTGCGCGTCGCCGGTTTCGCCGTTCTTGCGCAGTCCCTCGACTACATCGGCGATCCATACGCCGATCTGCCGAAACTCCGCCGGGCCAAAGCCCCGCGTCGTGCCCGCCGGTGACCCAAGTCGAAGCCCCGATGTCAGTGTCGCCTTCTCGGTGTCGAAGGGGATGTTGTTCTTGTTGCAGGTGATTGACGCACGGTCGAGCGCATGCTCGGCATGCTTGCCCTTGGCCTGCTTAGGCCGGAGGTCGACGAGCATCGAATGATTGTCGGTGCCCCCCGACACGATGTCGAGGCCCTGTTCCTCCAGGCTCGCCGCCAGCACCTTTGCATTCGCTACCACGGCGTGGGCGTATTGCTTGAATTCGGGCGTCATCGCGTCGGCAAAACACACTGCCTTGGCAGCAATGACATGAACGAGCGGACCTCCCTGGAGGCCGGGGAAGATCGCCGAGTTGAACTTTTTCGCCAAGGCCTCGTCATTGGTCAGGATAATGCCCGAACGCGGCCCACGCAGCGACTTATGCGTGGTGGATGTCGTGACATGCGCATGCGGGATCGGAGAAGAGTGCGCGCCTCCGGCGACAAGGCCCGAGATGTGCGACATGTCGACCATCAGGGTCGCGCCAATCTCGTCGGCGATGGCACGGAAACCGGCCCAGTCCCACTCGCGCGAATAGGCGGTCCCGCCAGCAATGATCAGCTTCGGCCGATTCTCGCGCGCGATCCGCGCAACCTCGTCCATGTCGATGCGACAGTCGTCCTGGCGGACGGTGTAGGGGATCGGCTTGAACCACTTGCCGCTCATGTTGACCGGCGAGCCGTGCGTCAGGTGACCGCCTGCCGCGAGGTCGAGGCCCATGAAGCTGTCGCCCGGCTGCAGCAGGGCCAGGAACACCGCCTGGTTCATCTGGCTACCGCTGTTCGGCTGGACGTTCGCAAAGTTGCAGCCGAACAGCTTCTTGGCGCGCTCGATCGCGATTATCTCGATCTCGTCGACATATTCGCAGCCGCCGTAATAGCGCTTGCCCGGGTAACCCTCGGCATATTTGTTGGTCAGGATCGACCCTGTGGCTTCGAGCACGGCAAGGCTGGTGATATTTTCCGACGCGATCAGCTCGATCTTGTCGCGTTGGCGCCCCAGCTCCTTGGCGATCCAGCCCGCAATTTCGGGGTCCGCTTCGGCCAGTCCGCGGGTGAAGAATCCGTCCGAATGCATGTCATGGGATGCGGAAAGGGGCTGGCTGCTCATGCGGGTTCCTTGTTGAGCGAGGGGGCGAGCTGGGGTTGGGTCAGCTTGGCGACGCGTGCTGCGTGACGGTCGCCGGCAAAGGGCGTGGCAAGAAAAGCGGCGAGGGCATCCTTGGCGGTATCGGGACCGATCAGGCGCGCGCCGAAGGCGATGACGTTCGCATCATTGTGCTCGCGTGCAAGCCTGGCTGACAGCGTGTCGGAAACGAGCGCACACCGTGCGGCTGGACTGCGGTTCACGGCAATGGAAATGCCGATGCCCGATCCGCACACCGCCACGCCGAACGCGGCCTCGCCCGCCGCAATGCTACGGGCCAGCGCATAGCCATAATCGGGATAATCCACCGACGCCGTGTCGGGCGGGCCGAGGTCGGTCACCTCGTGTCCCTGCATTCGCAGCCAGTCCGCAAGCATGACGCGCATATCGAAACCAGCATGGTCGGACGCGAGCGCGATGGCGAGCGGATCGGGACGTGTCGTCATACGGAGCATCCTCTAGGCAGAGTGACGGCCAATTGCCACCTGATTTGCGGCGAAGTTGACCGGGGCGGCCATTCTGTCCAAGCTCGCGAGCATGAAGCTCTCCATACCCGCCGTCGCGCTCGTCCTGCTGGCCGCCTGCAACGCGTCGTCGTCACAAAATACGGCGCAAGGCAATGTGCAGGAAGTGGCTGCCAACAACATGTCGCTGGACGAAGTGACCGAGGTTCAGGACGACAGCGCCAGTGCGCTGCCCAATGAGGGGGAGGGCCGCGAACGAGCCAATAATTCGGACGAGAAGGCCCCCCTGGCCAGATAGCGGATGTGCTTGCGGAAACGTCATCGCGGCGTCACAGCGGGGCCTTAGTTCCGTCACACGACACTGCGTATCCGGAGGCTTCTTGCCCATGTCCCCCACCGCCACCGCAAAGGCGCCGCGCAACGCGGCCGTGCAAAAGGCCGTCCACCAGCACGAAAAATTGTCGAAGGCCGGCCTGCTCGAGCGGGCCTTTACGTTCGCCTTCCGCGGCCTCGTCTACGCGCAGATCTGGGAAGACCCGGTCGTCGACATGGAGGCGCTGGCGATCACGCCCGACAGCCATATTGTCACCATCGCGAGCGGCGGTTGCAATGTGCTCAGCTACCTGACGGCCAATCCGAAGGCGATCACGGCGGTCGACCTGAACACGGCGCACGTCGCCTATAACCGGCTGAAGATCGCCGCAGCCCGGCATTTGCCCGACTATGCCGCTTTCTACCGTTTCTTCGGCGAGGCCGACCAGAAGGCGAACGTCGCCGCCTATAAGCAACTCATTAGACCGCACCTCGACGAGACGTCACGACGCTATTGGGAAGGGCGCGACATCGTCGGGCGCAAGCGCATCGGCGGGTTCAGCAGAAACATCTACAAGCGTGGGCTGCTCGGCAATTTCATCGGGACGGCGCATCTGCTGGCGAAGCTCTACAAGATCGACCTCAGCGAAGTACTCGAAGCAAAGTCGGTCGAGGAGCAGCGGCAGATCTTCGAAACGCGGCTGGCGCCGGTGTTCGACAAGAAGTTCGTGCGCTGGCTCGTCGACCAGCCGGCATCGCTGTTCGGGCTCGGCATTCCGCCGGCACAGTACGAAGTGCTGGCGGGCGACAGTCCCGAGGGCATTCGCGCCGTACTGAAGGAGCGCCTCGAGAAGCTGGCTTGCGATTTCGACGTGAAGGACAATTACTTCGCGCAACAGGCATTCGGGCGGCGCTACGAGCGCGGGCAGGGGGCGTCGGTGCCGCCCTATCTCGAGGAAGCGAATTACCCTCTGGTCGCAGGCCGGATCGATCGGGTGGAAATGCTCCACGCCAACTTCATCGAGCATCTCACCGGGTTGCCGGCCGCCAGCCGCGACCGGTACATCCTGCTCGATGCGCAGGACTGGATGACAGACGAGTTGCTAACTTCATTGTGGACCCAGATCACGCGGACGGCGAAACTCGGTGCTCGTGTGTTGTTTCGTACGGCAGCTGCACCCACGCTGCTTCCCGGCCGTGTGCCCGCAGATATCCTCGACCGCTGGGATTATCGCGCAGATGAATCGCTCGATTTCAC
>JANMJZ010000347.1:0-6944 GCA_031371635.1 Sphingomonadales bacterium
ACGTGGACCCTTACTCGTTCGTATGACGCGCCTTAAGCGGCTACGGGGGAACTGATGATTCGTCGCTTCGCCTTGACCTGCGCGCTGGCGCTCCTCGCCGTGCCCGCGCTCGCCCAATCCAGCGCCGATGTCGATGCCGCCGCCCGCAGCGTCGTGCGCGTCGTCGTGACCAATGAAGCCAACGACGGCGAGGTCGGGATGGGATCGGGCGTTGCCGTCACGCCGACGCGCATCGTGACGAACGCCCATGTCGTGGAAAATGCTGTGGAGAATGGCGGTTTCGTCGGCGTGGTGCCGAGCGAAGGGCGCAAGCGCTACGAAGGCAAGGTCATCGCCTATGCACCCGACATCGATCTGGCGATCATCGAGATTTCAAACGGCCGCATCGAACCCGCCACGCTGTTCGGTGGACCGGTCGCCGATGGCTCCGCAGTAGCGGCGCTCGGCTATCCCTATGGCGTGGACCGCGCCATGGCATCGGGAATCAACGAGCTGATCCGGCCGCAGGCACCGGTCAAATCGCTCGGCCATGTCGGCGGGCGGCGGACCAACGACCGCTACGACACTGTGCTCCACGACGCCAACATCGGCCGGGGCAATTCGGGCGGCCCGCTAGTCGACGCCTGCGGGCGCGTGATCGGCATCAACAGCTTCCTGTCGGTCAGCGAGGGGATCGATTCGCCCTTCGCCTTTGCCCTGTCGGTGCGCGAACTGGCCTCATTCCTGGCGAAATCGAAAGTCACGCCGACCGTCGTGACGGCACCCTGCCTGAGCGAAGGCGACCTGTCGGCGCGCAACGGTGCCCTGTCACAGGCCGAAGCGGAAGCACAGGCGGTCGAAGCGCGCCGCGCCGCCGCGGAACAGGCGCGCGCCGTCGGCGAGAAGCAGAAGTTGCGCGACGATATCGCGGGCGAGCGCGACAATGGCATGGCGCTGGCGGCGGTACTGCTCGTGCTCGGCGCACTGGCGGGGGTCGGCGCCATCGTCCTGCTGGGTGACAGCCGGCGCAGCGACAAGCGCGTCGGCTGGGCGGCGCTCGCCGGGGCGGTCGTGCTCGTGCTCGCGGCGGTCGTGGTGTTTCTCGGCCGGCCCAAGATGTCCGAGGTGGAAGACCGCTATGTAAAGCTGCATCCGGCCAAAGCGGCGCCGGTGCTCGGCGCCGACGATGGCGCGGGGCCCAAGCTGTGCACGATCGACCCGGACCGCAGCGTGGTGAAGCTTTCGAAGACCGACGACGTGCCGCTCGACTGGCGCGACGACGGCTGCGTCAACGGCAAGACCCAATATGGCGCCAATGCCGGAGTTTGGAGTCGCACGTTCGTGCCGAATGGCGAGGCGACGGTGACGATCCAGAGCTATGACCCCGCAAAATCGCGCTACACGGTCGAGCGCTTCCTGATGGGGGCCGACGCAATGGACAAGGCGCGCGAAATCCGCAGTGAGTACAAGAACAACGCCTGCACGACGGACCCCGCGCAGCGTCAGTCGGTCGGGGACATGGAAAGTGCGATCCGTGCCGTGCTGCCCGCGCAGCCGAACGAGCGGCTCGTCTATCGCTGCCGTGCAATGCAGGGCGGCTGAGCCCCGGATCAAAGGTCACGAAAGTCACGCGGAATCGTACGTTTTTGCCGTTCAACCGTGGCTCTCGTGCGACGAATGGAGGGCGGTTGGGGGAGGGCCTATGCGAAAGAGCGACGCCGACCTCCCAAGGCCGTACCAGCGGACGATGACCGGGGCGTTCCGAGTAGGACAGCGATTTATTTCTACGGCGAAGCACCAGCGCAGCGTGCCACGCCAGGTGCCCTACACCCGGCAAGCTATCGCCGACCGCCCAGCCATGCCTGCCCCATCACCCTATCCAGCGCGACAGGGTTAAAGCGATCGAGGCCCGAGCCGGGATAGAAAGTCATCTCGCCGAACAGGGGCCGCCCGCCAATTTCGTAGAAATCGACGCGGACGAAATCGAAACCGGCAGCAAGTGTTTCTGCGGCCGCCAGCAGGCGCGCGAGACTGGCGGGCGGCGCCGGGTCGGGCTCATTTGTCAAAGCCGACACGCGGCGCCAGTCGCGATCCATGACGATCCAGCGATGGTGCCTTTCGCGTTCGAGGTGCACCTGGACAAAGCAGGCGCGGCCGCCGAAGACGTAGATCTTCCAGTCCACCGGCAACACGCCGTCTTCGCCGACAAAGGGCTCTACCAGAATGCCACGCGGGATGTGGCCGTAGGCCCATTCGTCGAGCCAGGCGCCGTAGCCTGACTGCATCCAGCGCGCGGCACGGCGTCGGATGGCGGTCCAGTCTTCGGTTCCGGTGCGCACGAACGCACGCTGGTTGCAGCCGTGGCGCGACTTCACGACGAACGGCGCCGGCCAGGCCGCCGCCTCCGGCAAGATCGGACCATGCCACAGGGTCGGGATGATCCAGTCGTCGCCGAGAAGGTCTGCCGCGAATATCTTTGCGATGACCTTGTCGGCGAGCACCGGCATGCGCGCATCACGGTCCAAGAGCTTGCGCAGCTGGATCAGTTCGGTGAACGTCGTGGGGTTCGCCAGGTCGGGCCAGCGACCGTGTCGCCAGCGATAGGTCAGGTTGACGCGCAGCGTTGCGAGATCGAGCCTGCCCGAAAAGGTGGTGGCGGGAAGCGCACTGTCCATCGACGCCAAAGTCCCGGGAAAGCGAATTGTTCCGCCTGCGTGACCAGAGTGCGGCGACACGCGACACATCTGACCGGTCACCGTTCGCCGCATTTCAAGTCGTAGAATGACGTTTTGCCAATACGCCATAGGGGCCGCTCATAGATGAATTTGCATCTGTACCCGGAGGCAGACGCCAAGATCGTGTGCCTGAAGCTTGGGCCGGCAGGGGCCGACCAGGTCAGCCCACATTCTGCAATGCACAAAAGAATTGTGATGGACGTTTTCGGCAACTCCTATGGTGAGCAACCCTGAATGTCCGCCAAGGAACGCTTGTCCGGCCCGTTTGCAGGCCTCACTGAGCGAGAAGTAGAAGTTCTTCGACTGTTGGCCGACGGCCATACCGCCAAGGCAATCGCCCATCGCCTTGGCCGTTCAGAGGCTTCCAGAAACGATCGTCTTAGAGATACACGGCGCAAGACGGGCGTCGGCAGCTGTCGAGAACTGGCACGCATCCGCGATGCCCAGGAAATTTCGGACAAACAAATCGATCTTTCGACGGAAGGTCTAGCAAGCGACAGCGTCGTGCAGTCCGAAACCCAGGGCGCCAAAACGTCCAACGGACTTATCGCCATGCTGGTCGCATTGTCCGCCGCCGCCGTGAGCTAAACAATGTTTCGCTATCGATATGAATAGAATGTCCGAGCCCGAGCATAATTCTGTTCAGAAATGGGACAGCTATATGATACCTGAGACCAAATCCGGCGCGCCCATAAAAAAGCGGCGCTGCCCGGCCGAATTCATCGCCCAATCGTGGCGCGATCCTCGATCTTTTTGCTGACAGGTAGCTGGCAAGCACACATACAAGTGTCAAAGTGGCACTGCAATTGGTTAAAAATCTGAAATAAGTTGTTGTTACTTATGAATAAATCCCTAACGGGTCATCGTGTATCCAATCAGGGAGAGAAAATTATGAACCGTATTTATGCCGCTGGTGTCGCCGTCGTTGTAGCCATCAGTGCTTCGTCAGCCGTTTACGCCGCGCCAGTTTACAACTCTGCACCCGGCGTCGGGTTCAAGTACGGAGTCGGCAATGATTACACGCCGGCCAATGCCGCCGTGCAGACGGGTGTTGCCGAACTTTCGCTCCGCTTCCATCAGACGGGCCAGACGGCGCCGATGTCCGACACCAATGGTGTTTACAGCTTTGCCCTCGGCACGACGCCGATCAGCTTTGACTGGGGCATCACCAATCTGGGCGTTCGTTCGTTCCAGTCTTCGCTGATCACCGTTACCAACGTTGGCACCGGCCAGACGGCCAGCTATAACCCGTTCTTCGTCGGCAACGATAACTACACCGGCATCGCCAACACCGCGCAGAACAGCGCGCGCCTGAACTTCGGCTTCCTGCTGGGCAACGGTTTCACGCCCAACGTGGACAGCACATACCGTGTAAACCTCACCTCAGGGAACGAGTCGCTGTCGATAGACGCACAGCTCGGTCTCGGCGCGGCAGCGGTTCCTGAGCCGGCAACCTGGGCGATGATGATCGTCGGCGTCGGCGCCATCGGCGGCGCGTCGCGCCGTTCGCGCAAGGTCGTCGGGACACGCGCAGTCGCCTGAACCTCTGGCGAAATCTGAAAAAAGGAGGGGCATTGCTCCGCCTTTTTTTTGTTCTTTTGTCATCTTGGCTCGGCGTCCGGCGGCAGCCCGAGCGCGTCAGCCTTTCGTCAGGCTGTGCAACAGTACGACTATTTCCCCTCCGCCTCGCGCTTGAGCAGTTCGCCCTTTCGCTCGAGTCCATAGGCATAGCCGCCGAGCGTCCCGTCGGTCCGGATGACGCGGTGGCAAGGGATGAGCACGGCCACATTGTTTGCGCCGTTTGCGCTGCCCGTCGCGCGCACGGCGGCGGGCTTTCCCACGGCGGCAGCAATCGCGGCATAGCTGCGGGTCTGACCCGGGGGGATGCGGCGAAGTTCGTCCCACACCGCCTGCTGAAACGCGGTGCCCGCCACGTCGAGTGGCAGGTCGGGCATGTTGGCGGGGTCGGCGCAGGCCGCGATCGCGCCCTCGACCAGTTCGCCCATCGCGTCGCCGCCCGGTTCGATCGTTGCGCTGGGAAAGCGGCGGCGCAGCTCGCTCTCGTCCTCGTCGAATGACAGGCGGCAGATGCCCTTTTCGGTTGCGGCGAGCAGCATCTTGCCGAGCACCGTATCGACGATCGCGTAGCGGATCGTCACCCCCGCCCCGCCGCGCTTCCAGGCCGAGGGCGTCATGCCCAGCCGGTCGGGCGCGGCGGCGTAGAAACGGCTCGGGCTCTGGTAGCCGGCGTCATAGAGCGCGGCGGTGACAGTCGTGGTTTCCTTCAGCATGGCTTCGGTCCTCTTGGCGCGGAGCGCGCGGGCATAGGCGGCAGGGGTCACGCCCGTGTCGCGCTTGAACAGACGGTGGAAATGATGCGGGGCATAGCCGACGGCGGCCGCAAGTTCTTCGAGCAGCGGCAGGTCTTCGGCGCGCTCGATCAGGCGGATCGCCTTGGCCACCGCTTCGCGGTCGCGGCCGATCTCGTCGGGCTTGCAGCGCAGGCAGGCGCGGTATCCCGCCGCCCGCGCGCCCTCGCCATCGGCGAAATATTCGACATTGTGCGGCAAGGGGTGACGCGCCGGGCATGACGGCTTGCAGTAGATGCCCGTCGTCTTCACCGCCCCCACGAACGTGCCGTCGAACGCCCGGTTGCGGGCGGAAAAGGCCGCCCAGGCGGCTTCGGGGTCGATCGTCGTCATGATGGCGGTCTAACCGACCGAACCACGGTCTGCATCCCGCAACTTGCGGCCAAAGCGCCGACGCCGTGGCCAGGCTGGGGAACGTACTATGCGAAGACCTCTTCGAAAAACGCGAGCGTCGCCACCCAAGACCGGCGGTCGGCACTGGCATTATATTGCATGCCGCGTTCGGGCATGTTCGCCTCCTTCGCGGTGAAGGCGTGCATCGTGTGGCCATAGGCGTGGAGCTGCCAGTCGGCCTTTGCTTCGGTCAGCTCCTTGGTGACGGCGAGCACACTGTCGGGTTGCGCCATCGGATCGTCCCAGCCGTGGAGGATCAGGACCTTGGTTGAGATGTCGGCCTGCGGTCCGATGTCGGGCGCACCGAAAACACCGTGGATACTGACGGCGCCTTTGACGTCGGTTGTCCCCGTTCGCGCCACGTCGAGCGCACACAGGCCACCGAAGCAATAGCCCATGATCGCAATTTTCGAGCTGTCGACCGCCGCATGCCCCTTGGCGAACTCGACGGCCGCCATCAGCCGCTGCTTGAGCGCCGCGCGATTGCCCGCCCAGGGCATCATCAACGCGCTATGGTCGGTCGCGTCGGGCGCACCGCGAACGCCCTTGCCGTACACGTCGAGCGCGATGCCCACATAGCCGAGCGCGGCCATCTTGTCGGCGGTCGCGCGTTCGTGGTCGCTCTGCCCCGACCATTGGTGGGCCACGAGCACGGCGGGGTGCGGTCCGCTGCCCGCCGGAAGCACGACATAGGCCTCGCAGGTGTCGGTGCCGTCCTGATAGTCGATGTAATGTCCCATGTACGATCTCCGCAGATAAACGCCGTTTGGCTGAGCTTCTCGAAGCCCTGCCCTGTTGCCGAAGGCGATATGAGAAGGACAGGCCTTCGACAAGCTCAGGCAAACGGTGCGCTGGCAACCTTGCATCGCAGCATTGCCGATGCTAGGCGCGCGCCATTCCGATGCACAGGCGCTTTTGATTGAGTGTCGCCGCACGGGTTCAACCTGTCTGTGGAGACGTTCGCGCGTGGAGAATTCCGCCGGTATTCAGGCTAGCCTTCCGGGGCGCTATGCAGCCGCGCTGTTCGATCTCGCGCGTGAGGGCAAGTCGCTCGACGCCGTCGAGACGAGCCTGAAGACGCTCGAATCGGCGCTTGACCAATCGGCCGATCTCAAGCGTCTGGTGAACAGCCCACTCGTCGGTCGCGATGCTGCAGCGGCCGCGATCAAGGCCGTAGGCGGTGAGCTGAAACTCGACGGGCTGACAACGAATTTCCTTGGCGTGCTCGCGCGCAACCGCCGCCTGCGTCAGGCGCCCGCCGTCATCACGGCGTTCCGGGCGATGGCCGCAAATCACCGGGGCGAGACCACGGCGCATGTCACGACAGCGCACCCGCTGAACGCCGATCAGGTGACGGCGCTGAAGGCCAAGCTCAAGACCCGTGTCGGGCGCGATGTCGCGGTCGACATGAAAACCGACCCAGCGAATCTCGGCGGGCTGATAGTCAAGATCGGCAGCCAGATGATCG
>JANMJZ010000036.1:0-2107 GCA_031371635.1 Sphingomonadales bacterium
GCCGCTTGCAAGGCAACGGGCGGTGCTCGATCGCGGCAGCTATGCGGCGGGCAAGGCCGATCTTGGGACAGCGCTGCTGGCGACGCTTGCGGTGGCCGAAGCCGAAGTCGATCTGCTCGACCGCGAAGCCGAAGTCGCACGCGACGCGGTGCGCATCAATATCACTTATGCGGGGGACGACCGATGAGCATCGAAGCAACTCAGGCTGCGCGTCTCCGCCTAGTCGCTCTTGTCGCCGTCATCGTTTCTGCTGGCGGAGGCTACTGGGTCGGAACGCAACGTGACACTGGCACGGCGACGACAACTACCGCCGACCCAGGTAGCAAGGTTCTTTATTATTATGACCCGATGTTTCCGAACCAGAAGTTCGAAAAGCCGGGCAAGTCGCCTTTCATGGACATGCAGCTTGTCCCCAAATTAGCTGATGGAGGTGGCGCGGGCGCAGCTCCCGGTGTCACGATCGATCCTTCTGCCATGCAGAACCTTGGCGTCCGGGTCGTGTCGGCAACGACCGGAACGCTCGCGTCGAAGCTCGACGTGACCGGCAGCATTGACTTCAACCAGCGCGACGTCGCGATTATTCAGGCGCGCTCCGGCGGATTTGTAAACCGCGTCTATGGGCGTGCACCGGGTGACGTGATCCGGGCAGGTGCGCCGATCGCCGATATCCAGCTCCCTGAATGGGGTGGCGCACAGACCGAGTTCCTGAGCGTCAAGCGCCTCGGCAACGCGGCGCTCACCGCAGCCGCGCGTCAGCGGCTCAGGCTGCTGGGCATGTCGAACGACGTCATCGGTGGGGTCGAGCGCAGCGGACGAACGAATGGAACGGTCACGATCACCAGCCCGATCAGCGGCGTGATCCAGACACTCGATGCCCGCGCCGGCGTCACGCTCGCGATGGGCCAGACGCTTGCGCAAGTGAGCGGCCTCGGCACCGTTTGGCTCAATGCCGCAGTCCCCGAAGCGCAAGCCGGCAGCGTTCGCGTCGGGCAAAGCGCCACCGCCACGTTGACCGCTTTTCCCGGTGAGACATTCGGCGGGCGCGTCATTGCGGTGCTGCCGACGACGCAAACCGACAGCCGCACGCTGACCGTTCGCATCGAACTCACCAATCGCGCTGGAAGGTTGCGCCCCGGCATGTTCGCTAACGTCGGATTGGGTGGCGACACCCGAGCCGCACTCCTTGTGCCGAGCGAGGCCGTCATCCGCACCGGCACGCGCACCATCGTCATGCTGGCGTCGAAAGACGGGCGTTATCATCCGGCCGAAGTGCGCCCCGGACGAGAGAGCGCCGGCCAAACTGAAATTCTCGAAGGCCTGCGCGAACGCGAGCAGGTCGTCGCATCAGGCCAGTTTTTGCTCGATTCCGAAGCGAGCCTGACCGGTATTGCCGTCCGTCCGTTGGGTGCCGCGAAGTGATCGAAGGCATCATTCGTGCGTCGGTTAAAGCGCGCGGGCTAGTGCTCGTCGCGGCGATTGTGCTGATGCTCATCGGCATCGCAGCGGTGCGGACAACGCCGGTCGATGCGTTGCCTGATCTGTCCGACGTCCAGGTCATCATCCGCACTACCTACCCGGGCCAAGCCCCACAGATCGTCGAGAACCAGGTCACCTATCCGCTGACGACGACGATGCTCTCGGTTCCCGGCGCACGCGTCGTGCGCGGCTATTCGTTCGTCGGCGACAGCTTTGTCTATGTGCTGTTCGAGGATGGCACCGACCTTTATTGGGCGCGCAGCCGCGTCCTTGAATACCTATCCCAGGTGCAGGGTCGACTGCCTGCCGGGGCGACCGCTTCGCTCGGACCCGACGCCACCGGCGTCGGCTGGATTTACGAATATGCGCTGGTCGATAAGTCGGGGCGGCACGATCTGGCGCAGCTTCGTAGCATTCAGGACTGGTTCCTGCGCTTTGAGCTGAAAGCCGTTCCCGGCGTCGCCGAAGTCGCCAGCATTGGCGGCATGGTCAAACAATATCAGGTTGTCGTCGATCCGCAGAAGCTCGCCTCATATGGCGTGACAGCAAACGACGTGTCCGATGCCCTCAAGCGCGCCAATCAGGAAACCGGCGGCGCCGTCGTTGAAATGGCCGAAGCCGAATATATCGT
>JANMJZ010000054.1:0-10833 GCA_031371635.1 Sphingomonadales bacterium
CGCCACGCGCCGTTGGAGCGGCCCTGCGGCGCATATGTTGCGGTCACGTTACAGCAGCAACAGCCTTAGTTGATGAACGATGAATCGCTCATTGTGCGTTGCAAAAAAGCAACGGTATTGAGGACTTAGGGGGTAAGGATCGTGTCGACGGCGTCGGCCGCAAGCTCGGGATAGTCCGAATTGAAATGCAGTCCGCGGCTTTCGTGCCGCCCCAGCGCCGACCGCACGATCAGGTCGGCAACCTCGACGAGGTTGCGCAGCTCGATCAGGTCGGGCGAAACCCGGAAATTGCCATAATAATCGGCGACTTCCTGACGCAGCAGCGCAATCCGGTGCGCAGCGCGCTCAAGCCGCTTCGTCGTTCGCACGATACCGACATAGTCCCACATGAAGCGTCGAATCTCGCGCCAGTTGTGCTGCACGACCACTTCTTCGTCCGAATCGGTAACGCGACTTTCGTCCCAGCCACGAACTTGCGGCGGCGCAACACCCGGGTGGGCCAGGATGTGCTGCGCAGCCGATTCGCCGAACACGAAACACTCGAGCAGCGAGTTCGACGCCAGCCGGTTGGCCCCATGCAGCCCCGACTGGCTGACTTCGCCCGCGGCATAGAGCCCGGGCAGGTCGGTACACCCGTCCATGTCGATCAGGACGCCGCCGCAAGTGTAGTGCTGCGCGGGGACGACGGGAATCGGCCCGGTCGTCATGTCGATGCCGAGGCCCAGCAGCTTTTCATGGATGTTGGGAAAATGTCCCGCAACGAACTCGGCCGGCAAATGGCTGATGTCGAGGTGGACATAATCGAGGCCGAAGCGCTTGATTTCGGCATCGATCGCGCGTGCCACCACGTCGCGTGGCGCAAGTTCAAGCCGCGGATCGTAGAACGGCATGAACCGCTTGCCGGTCTTGGGGTTGATCAGCTGCCCGCCTTCGCCGCGCACCGCCTCGGTGATCAGAAAGTTCTTGACCTCAAGATTGTAAAGGCAGGTCGGGTGGAACTGCATGAATTCCATGTTCGACACACGGGCGCCCGCGCGCCACGCCATGGCAATGCCATCGCCCGTCGCACCACGCGGCGCCGTGGAGAAAAGATAGCAGCGCCCGGCGCCGCCTGTGGCCAGCACCGTTGCGGGCGCGGTGATGGTTTCGACATGGCCGGACTGCCGGTTGAACGCATAGACGCCCCAGACCCGCGGCGCACCTTCAGCGCCCTCCGCATGCTTTTGCGTGATCAGGTCGATCGCAACCATATCGGGCAGCAGCGTGATGTTCGGGCTGGTAGCGGCGGCCTTTTCGAGCGCCTGCTGCACTGCCCAGCCGGTCGCGTCGTCAACATGGACGATGCGGCGGTGGCTGTGCCCGCCTTCGCGGGTCAGGTGCCAGCGGTCCGATTCGCCGGGGTTGAACGGCACGCCAAGCTGCGCCAGCCGTTCGATGGCGATGGGCGCGTTCTCGACGACGAATTCGACCGTGGCGCGGTTGTTCAGCCCCGCCCCAGCGACCATCGTATCCTCGATATGGCTCTCGAAGGTGTCGCCGGGTTCAAGCACGGCGGCGATGCCGCCCTGCGCCCATGCCGTGGAGCCATCTGACAGACCGCCCTTGGCGATGACGGCCACCCGCTTGCCATTGCCCGCCAGCGTGATTGCCGCGGTCAGCCCGGCCGCGCCCGAGCCGATCACCAGCGCGTCATAGACGTCAGCCAATCGAGGCGGCCCGGGTGAGGTTCAGGAACACATGCTCGAGGTCGGCTTCGCGCGTGGAGACGTCGACGATGCCGAGCCCTGCGTTATTGACCGCAGTAATCACGTCGCCTGCATTGGCCTGTGCCTTCGAATAGGTGATCGTAAGGACGCGCTCGTTCTTCAGTTCTGCCTTCTGGAAAAAGGCGGAAGCCGGTGCTTCGGTCAGGTCGCGGTCGACTGTGATCTCGACCACCTTTTCCTGCGCCATGCCGACCAGTTCGCGCGTCGGTTTGTTCGCGATCAGCTGCCCATGGTTGATAATCGCGATCCGGTCGCACAGCTCCTCGGCTTCCTCGAGGTAATGGGTGGTCAGCACGACGGTCACGCCCTGCTTGTTGAGCTCACGGACATAGGCCCAGAGCTGCTGGCGCAACTCGATGTCGACGCCGGCGGTCGGCTCATCGAGCACCAGGACCGGCGGCGAATGGACCATTGCCTTCGCAACGAGCAGCCGCCGCTTCATGCCGCCCGACAGGGTGCGGGCATAGGCATGAGCCTTGTCCTCGAGGTGGACCGCGCGCAGCAATTCCATCGTCCGGCGCTGCGCCTTCCCTACACCATAGAGCCCGGCCTGAATCTCCAGCGCCTCGAAAGGCGTGAAGAATGGATCGAAGAGGATCTCCTGCGGCACGATGCCGATGGACGCCTTTGCGTTGCGGGGATGTTCATCGATGTCGAAACCCCACACGCGAGCCGTGCCGCCCGTCTTCATCACCATGCCCGAAAGGATGTTGATCAGGGTGGATTTACCGGCACCGTTGGGGCCCAGCAGGCCGAAAATCGATCCGCGCGGTACGTCGAAGCTGACACCGGAAAGTGCCTGCTTCCCACCCGCATAGACTTTTTGAAGGTCGGCGATCTCGATAGCGGCGTTACTCATGATGCCAGCGCATAACGCGGCGCGGGACACACACAAGCCATGGCAGTATTTTGAATGCCCCCGGGGAAAGTTACCGTCAAATTAACCTTGCCCATAGACTTTGGCTTATCGGGCGCTGGTGCAAAGGTGCGTTGTGGGGAAAATCATTCGACTTTGGGCCGCCAGCCTGGCCTTGACGTGCGCGCTTGGCGTGACGTCCGGCGCACGGGCTGCGACACAGGCCGGGACCGGCAAGGCGATCACATTGCGCCCGCTTTCGATCGTGAAGCTGCGCGATCTCGATTTCGGGCGGTTGGCTTCGGGACCCACTGCTGGAACCGTGGTCATCGACCCCACGACGGACGGGCGCACCACGACCGGTGGCGTCCTTGCCGCTGGTGGAACGCCGTTGGCCGCGCAATTCTATACCTATGCGACCGGCAACCAGACCCTGCAGGTGACGCGGGGCCCGCTGCCCGTGCTGACGCGCGGGGGCGGTGGCGCAACGATGGCCGTCACCCAGCTCACGCTCAACGGCCCCGTGTTGCGCGTAATCGGCGCGGCCGGGCTGCTCGACCTGCGAGTCGGCGGCACGCTGGCGGTCGCGGCGAACCAGGCCGACGGGGTCTATTCGGGCAGCTTCGACATCACCGTCACCTATTTCTAGTCGCCTCGGCTCTCCGGCGTGTCCGATCGCGAGATAGGAATATCGTTACCGGCCTGGTCACCACGACCAGTGCGGCCGGTGTTAACGCGCGCGCCCTATCTGTTCGACAATGGAATTAATCACAGCCAGATTTTTGAGCCGAATCGCACTGGTCGCACTGGCTTGCTGTGGCACCGCTGCGTCAGCGGGGACGGGCGCCGCGATCGGTACCGCGACGACGGTGGCGCCGCTCTCGGTCGTAAAGACCGACGACCTTGATTTCGGGGTTCTCATCGCCTCCGGCACGGCGGGCACAGCCTCCATCAATGCCTCGACCGACGCGCGCACGACCGCAGGCGGCGCCACGGCTGCCGGCGGCTCGCCCATGGCGGCGCACTTCACGGCGGCAGGACGGATCGGTGCGGTCGCGCTCATAGCCCTGCCCGGTTCGATCACGCTGACGCGGGGCGGCGGGACAGAAACGATGACGGTCAGCAGCATCGCGAGCAATGGTCCCACATTGCGGGTCTTTCCGGGCACGGCAACGATCGACGTGGCGGTAGGAGGCACGCTGAATGTCGCCGCCAACCAGGTCAACGGAACCTATTCGGGCACGTTCACGGTCAACGTACTTTATTTCTGAAGTGCCGCCGGCTTTTGCCAGATTGATTTTAGGCGCCCGTCAGCTAACGGCGGCAGCATGATCCCGCCGCCCGAAACGCTCCGCACTGCCACCCGCCGCGTCGCCTGCGACGGCTCCGGCGACGTTCCTGCCGCGCTGGGTCACCCGCGCGTGTGGCTCGAAATCGATGAAAAGGGCTACACCGATTGCAGCTATTGCGACCGGCGTTTTGTCCTGATCGGCGGCGTCGCTGATCATGCGGAGGACAGCGATACCCATAACCGGGGTGCACAGGCGGCTTAAACTTCCTATGTCGGATGGATGACAACCGATCCGCGCGCCGTTCTGTACGCCGACACCCTCGACCCAGCCGAAGCCCAGCGCCTGACGCGCGACGCTTTGTCGGCTTGTGACGACGGCGAACTTTACCTTCAGTATCGCACCAGCGAGTCGTTCGGTTTCGACGACGGGCGGCTGAAGATAGCGGATTATGGCTCGGCGCGCGGTTTCGGCCTGCGCGGCGTTTCGGGCGAAGCGACCGGCTTTGCACATTCGGACGACGTCTCGCCCGCCGGTATTGCCCGCGCGGCGGCTACGCTCAAGCTGCTCGACCCGTCTGCTGCCGGCCATGCGCCGCCCCCGCGCAAGAGCAACCGCCACCTCTATACCGACGCCGATCCGCTGGGCCTGATACCCTTTGCGGACAAGGTCGCGCTGTGCCAGCGGATCGACGCTGCCGCGCGGGCTCGCGATCCCCGTGTCGTCCAGGTCTCGGTCGGCCTGTCGGGCACCTGGAACGTGGTCGAGATCGTCCGCGCCGACGGATACACCGCGACCGACATCCGCCCGCTCGTCCGCCTCAACGTCAGCATCGTTGCGCAGCAGGGCGAGCGGCGCGAATCGGGTAGCTTCGGCATGGGCGGGCGCTATCTTTATGACCGGCTGTTCGACGAGAGCGTCTGGAACCGTGCCATCGACGAGGCGCTGGCCCAGGCACTGGTCAATCTCGATTCGGTCGCAGCGCCCGCCGGCGAAACGACTGTGCTGCTGGGGCCCGGGTGGCCAGGTATCCTGCTCCACGAAGCCATCGGCCACGGTCTTGAAGGCGACTTCAACCGTAAGGGCACCAGTGCCTTTTCGGGCCGCATCGGCGAACGGGTCGCGGCACCCGGCGTCACGGTTGTCGACGACGGCTCGATCCCCGACCGACGCGGCTCGCTGAGCATCGATGACGAGGGCACGCCGACCGGCGAGACGATCCTCATCGAAGACGGCATCCTGCGCGGCTATATGCAGGATCGCCTCAATGCGCGACTGATGGGGGTGCCGGCTACCGGTAACGGCCGACGTGAATCCTATGCACACGCGCCGATGCCACGCATGACCAACACCTTTATGAAAAACGGCCACGACGATCCGGGCGAGCTGCTTTCGCGAGTCAAAAAAGGCATTTTCGCCAAGAGTTTCGGCGGGGGGCAAGTCGATATCGTCAGCGGCAAGTTCGTGTTCAGCTGCACCGAGGCGTATCTTATCGAGAACGGCCGGATCGGCGCGCCGATCAAGGGCGCCACGCTGATTGGCGATGGCCCCAGCGTGTTGACCAAGGTCGCCGGTATCGGCAACGACTTTGCGCTCGACGAAGGTGTCGGCATTTGCGGCAAGGGCGGCCAGAGCGTACCGGCGGGCGTTGGCCAGCCCACGCTTCTGATCGATGGGCTCACCGTTGGCGGAACCGCGGCCTAGAAGGGAAAGCGCATGTCCGACTTCACCGACCATGTTACCGAAGCGGATGCGGCGTTCATTGCAAAGCAGCCCGTCTTTTTCGTGGCAACGGCAGCGGCTGGTGCCCGCATAAACCTGAGCCCCAAAGGCATGGATTGTTTTCGCGTCCTTGGTCCCAAAAGCGTCGGCTATCTGGATGTCGGCGGCTCGGGGAACGAAACCCAGGCACATCTCGCGGCAGACGGGCGGGCAACGATCATGTTCTGCGCGTTCGACCGGCCCGCACTTATCCTGCGTATTTACGCTATGGGTCGTGCCGTCCTCCCGCAGGACGAAGACTGGGACGATCTCGTCGGCCACTTCACCCTGCTGCCCGGCACACGGCAGATATTCCAGTTCGATGTCAACAGCGTGCAGACGAGCTGCGGCTGGGGCGTGCCTTTCATGACGTTCGATCGCGAGCGCCAGACGCTGTCGAAATATCACCGGGCCGACGATCCGGAGAAGCGTTTGCGCAAGATCGGCAAGAGGCTGAAAAGTATCGACGGCCTGCCCCTGCGCGCTCAGGCGCGGATGCCATGGAATGAGGCGCAGGGTTGATGGCGCTGGTCGAGTTGGCCAGCTACCCGAATGCGATGGAAGCCGCGATGGTGAAAGGCCTGTTGGAGGCCGGCGGCATCGACGCGGTTTTATTCGACCATGGCATGAACATCGCAGATTCTTCTGGCTGGCTAGTCCCGGTTCGGGTGATGGTCCTCGACGATGATCTCGACGTCGCGCGTTCCTTGCTGCCTATAATATAAGCACAATGGGTACAAAACCTGCCCAATCGTTAAGCTAAAGTTACGCCAAGCACCAGCCCAAGGCAGGCGCGTCCCCCTTATCGCATCTGGCACGGCTTTTGCTCTGTTGGGTGGAGGGCAAGCCAACAGGGGGCCGAATGAAACTCGTCGTTGCGATCATCAAACCATTCAAGCTCGACGAGGTGCGTGAAGCGCTGACCGAACTTGGCGTGACGGGCATGACCGTCACCGAGGTCAAGGGCTTTGGCCGGCAAAAGGGGCAGACCGAAATTTACCGCGGCGCCGAATATTCGACGAACATGGTGCCCAAGCTCAAGGTGGAGGTTGCCTGCGGCAGCGACCTGAGCCCGCGCGTCGTCGAGGCGATCCAGGCTGCTGCCAACACCGGCGCGATCGGCGACGGCAAGATCTTCGTGCTCGAAATCGGCGAAGCCGTGCGGATCCGCACCGGCGAGACCGATGCGAACGCGCTTTAAAAGAGAAGGGGGAACAATGAAACTCTCGACACTTATCAAAGGCGGCACGGCCGGGCTTATGGCCTTGGTCGCGACGACACCTGTTTTCGCCGATCTGGTCAAGGCACCCGACGTCGCAGCACAGGCCACGATGGTCAACAAGGGCGACACCTCGTGGATGCTGACATCCTCGGTACTCGTGCTGATGATGAGCATTCCGGGCCTGGCACTGTTCTACGGCGGTCTCGTTCGTACGAAGAACATGCTCAGCGTCCTGATGCAGGTCTTCATGATCGTCAGCGTTGCCGGACTGGTCTGGTGCTGCTGGGGTTATACCATGGCGTTCACCAGTGGCGGCACGGGCGCACTCGCACCTTTCGTCGGCGGATTTTCCAAGGCGTTCCTGATGGGGGTCAACGCCGGCACCTATGCCGCGACCTTCAGCAACAACGTCTATCTGCCCGAATTCTCCTTCGTTGTTTTCCAGATGACCTTCGCGATGATCACGCCTGCGCTGATCGTCGGCGCCTTTGCGGAACGGGTGAAGTTTTCCGCGCTGATGATCTTCGTAGTCGCCTGGCTGACGATCGTTTATTTCCCGATTGCGCACATGGTCTGGTACTGGGCGGGCCCGGACTTTCTGCCTGATGCCAAGACCGACTATGGCTATCTGTGGGGCATGGGTGCGCTCGACTTCGCTGGCGGCACCGTCGTCCACATCAACGCGGGTATCGCCGGCCTCGTCGGCTGCCTCGTGATCGGGCCGCGCCTCGGCTTCGGCAAGGAGGCCACGCCGCCGCACTCGCTCGTCATGACCATGATCGGCGCCAGCCTGCTGTGGGTGGGCTGGTTCGGGTTCAATGCGGGCTCGAACCTCGAAGCGAACGGCGTGACCGGCGTCGCCTTCATCAACACGATGGTGGCGACCTGTGCCGCAGCCGTCAGCTGGGCCCTTGTCGAGCAGCTTCATCACGGCAAGCCGTCGATGCTGGGCGGTGCCACGGGTGCGGTTGCAGGCCTGGTCGCGATCACGCCCGCAAGCGGTTTTGCGGCGCCGATGACGTCGATCGCGCTTGGCTTCATCGTTTCGCCGATCTGCTATTTCTTCGTTTCGACAGTGAAGAACAAGCTCAAGTATGACGATACGCTCGACGTGTTCGGCGTGCACTGCGTCGGTGGGATCGTTGGCGCCATCGCGACCGCTGTGGTCGCCGATCCCGCACTCGGCGGGCAGGGCTTTTTCGACTATACCGTCTTCCCGGCAGGCGTCGGCGTCTATGACATGGGCGCCCAGCTCCTGACCCAGACAAAGGCCGTTCTGGTGACTCTTGTCTGGTCCGGCGGTGTCTCGGCGATCCTCTTTTACGCACTTAAATTCACGATCGGCCTGCGTCCCAGCGACGATGCCGAGCGGGAAGGGCTCGACCTCTCCGAACATGGTGAGCGTGCCTATAATTATTGACGAGCTTGGGGACGGGGCGGCGGAATCTCTCCACCGGCTGTTCCTTCCCCAAACCAGGTTCCTCCTGCGAACCACTGGGCCGGCAGAGCAATCTGCCGGCCCTTCTTTTGCGCAAGCATGGGCGACGGCGCACTTTTCTGTGATTCGCAAGCCTCGAAAATTTCTTTCGCGGCCACGCATTGCGCCGCTAATGGTTACGGCGAGCTGAAAAGGGACAAGACGTGCAACTCGACAATGAGGCGCTGACTGACCGCCGGGTATTTCGGACAACGGTGATCGTCATCGCGACGGCCGGTGCTGCATATGCGCTGTGGAAACTCGCCGACCTTCTACTGCTGGTGTTTGCCTGCGCGCTGATCGCGCTGATCTTTTTCAATCTCGCGCGCTGGATTGTGGATCGCACAGGCCTGAACTTCGGTCTGGCGCTCGCGGTGTCGGTCATCGGTATCCTGACGGCACTCTCCGGGGCTTTCTGGTTTTTCGGCAACTCGTTGTCGAACGAATTTGCCGAGCTTGCGCAGCGTCTGCCCCAGGCCTGGGAGGTCTTCCGCGCGCGCTTTGCCGAAACCCCCATCGGCGCCGAGTTCTTTCGACGCGCGGGCGATCTGGTGCCCAGTGGCCAGACCATCGTTGGCTTTGCGACGGGCCTGCTCACCAGCCTCGGTACGATCGTTTCGGCGCTGGCGATTGTGATCGTCGGCGGCATCTATCTCGCGGCCCAGCCGCGCCTCTATGGCAAGGGTGTCATCATGCTGACGCCGCATTCTGCTCGCGGCAAGATGACGCGCACGTTTATGGCGGTTGCCGACTCGCTCAACGCTTGGCTGGTCGGACAGGGCATCGGCATGGTCTTCGTCGGCGTGGCGTCGACGGTCGGCTTGTCGATCATCGGCCTGCCCGCCGCGCCAGCCATAGGTCTGGTCGCCGGCCTGTGCGAGTTCGTGCCCTATCTGGGAACGGTCGTCGTGGTCATCCCGTCGGTCATTCTGGCGTTCGGTCAGAGCACGACCATGGGAATATGGACCATCGTCGTCCTTGTCGCCGTACAGCAGATTCAGGGCAATCTGGTGATGCCGTTGTTGCAGAGCCGCATGGTCGAGCTGCCGCCAGCGCTGACCATTTTCAGCCTCGTTGCGCTCGGCGTGCTGCTCGGCCCGGTCGGTGTCATCCTCGCGACACCCCTGACCGTCGTCGCCATGGTCATGGTCAAGTCACTGTACGTAAACGCCGGCGAACTCGAAGCCGACGCGCGTGAAGAGCTCAAGGGGCTGCCCTGACAGGAACCTTCAGCCCTTGGTGCTCGGGTGCAGGCTGGTCCCGGCCCGCCCGCCCCGCAATGCCCCGGGCCAGCTGAGCGGATTATACCAGTGCTGTGAGCCGTCGAGCGAGAAGCTGATGAATTCGGCCCGCCCGCCCAGGTTTTCCCAGGCCAGCGGCCCGCCCAGCCCGCCCAGCGCCTCCGGCACGCGACTGTCAGCCGAGTTGTCGCGATTGTCGCCCATCAGGAATACGTGGTTCGCCGGAATCGTCGTCGGCGGGTAGTCGTCGACGGAAGGTTCATACCCCAGGTCGATCGTATCGTAGCTGCGCCCGTTCGGCAGCGTTTCACGGACAACGGGCAGCGCACAGGTCACCTTGCCGTCGGCGGCAACCGACCGGTAGTCGGTGTATTTGGGGTCGGTGCACGGCTGCCCCTCGTCGACGGGGATCGGCCGCAGGACGACCGGCGCGCGCTTGACCGGCACGCCGTTGATGATGACCGTCCCGCCGCGCACTTCGATGCGGTCGCCCGGCAGACCGATCACGCGCTTGATATAATCTTCGTCAAGGCGCGACGGCGGCGAAGCAATCACGACATCGCCGCGTTCCGGCATGCGGCCCAATATGCGTCCCTTCATGAACGGCAGCACGTGAAAGCTCGGCGAGACGTAGGACCAGCCATAGGGGAACTTGCTCACGACGAGCTGGTCGCCGGTCAGCAGCCCGGGCATCATCGATTCCGAAGGAATATAGAACGGCTTCGCCACGAGGCTGTGGAAGCCGAGCACGGCGAGGATCAGCCAGAAAATACTCTTGATCTCTGCCACCCAGTCGGTTTTCGGCTTTGCCCCGGGGGCGGTGTGCGGCGCTTCAGCGGCAGTCGTTTCTGTGGTCACGCAATTACCCTCGGTCGCCTTCAGGCTTCAGTGCCTCAATGATGACGAACGCCTGCGCCCATGGATGGTCGTCGGTGAGCGTCAAATGAATATGTGCTTCATACCCTGCGGGAATCAGCGCGTCGAGCGCCGCTTTCGCCCCGCCCTCGAGCGCAAGCGTAGGTGCGCCCGAGGGGGCATTCACGACGCCGATGTCCTTCATGTAGACCCCACGCCTGAAACCGGTCCCGACAGCCTTTGAGAAGGCTTCTTTCGCGGCAAATCGCGCGCGCACTCGGTGGCGACGTTTTCGTGCGCGAGAGCGCACCCGGCAAAGGCAGTCAACCGGCTAGTGGGAACCGGTCAGTCGGGGATCGTCACCGT
>JANMJZ010000061.1:0-15853 GCA_031371635.1 Sphingomonadales bacterium
TGCATCGGGTAACGAATAGCCCGTGGCCGGATGGAAAAGCCCGGCGCGCATTCCGACCTTTCCGGCATCGCCGCCGGATTGCCAATAGGCCTCGAAATCGCCGCCCAGCGTCACGGGCAGGGCGCCTGCCTCGCGCGACACGATCTCGGCTATTTCCCATCCCTGTGCGGTCGCATAGTCTGCGATCCGCCCAGCCAGCGCCTCCTGATCCACCGCAGGGCCGTCGCTGTAATAAGTGTCCTCGATGAACAGGCGATCCCGCGCGAAAGGCAGCACATAGACGAAGCGATAGCCGTCGTGCTGATCGACGCTCGCGTCCATGATGATGGGCCCCTCCAGCCCGTGCGGCGCCGTCGTGCGCACCTCGTGCCCCACGAATTTCTGCCAGCCCATGTCGAGAAGGCCCGTCTTCGACGCGCCGCGTGCATCGATCACGCCCTTCGCCCGCATCACTGCCTGAGTATTGAGCGACACGCTGGTCCGCGTCAGGTGCACGGCCGCCGCCTCGACCGGCACTTCCTGCGGCAGGGCGGCACGAAGACGCGAATCGAAACCTGGTGAGCGAATCGAATTATACTGGACGCCGAAACGCCGGGCATAGTCGGGGAAGCGCACCTCGTAACTGTTCCAGCTGTGATCGATGAACGGTTCGATGATCCAGCGATCCTTTGCTGCGATATCGTTGGAAAAGAACGACCACACATGATTGCCGCCGAACGCCGGGCCCGGCTCGATCAGCCGGACCGCAATTTCCGGACGTCGCTGGGTCAGGGCATAGGCGATGAGCCCGCCGGCGAGACCGCCGCCGACAATTGCCAGATCGCAACGGACCGCTCGCGCCATGGCACCGAGCTTATCCGACTCCGCGTTCGTTTCGTATCCGCAATCTTGCGGGGGATTGTCATCTGGTCCGGTCAAATTGTGGTACTCGACTCCGTAAGGCTCAATTTGCCTACCCGCCTTGCTTGTGCCGTGCGCACTGTCCCGCGTCGAGGGCTCCTTGGCCTAGAAGGCGCCAGGCACCTCCCGCTGAACCGGACTCGGTGCCAGCGGCGTCAGCATCTCGAGTGCTGGCGCAGGGGCGGCGCGCACCGCTGCAGCCAGCTGTCCCGACGCCGAAATGGTCGTGCAACCGCGTCCCTGAAGAAAATCGAGCGCAGCCCGCGTCGACGCTTCTGCGGCGTTGCCGAGCGGCTGGCTATAGTCGTCCGTCGCGCGGCACGTGACCGGCACTGTACTGGCAAGACCGTTGAAGTAGGAATCGGAGTTCGCCGAATTGCGCGTTGAAAAGGCGATGACGCGCAGCCGGTCGTCGCAGGCGCTGCGATCGAGCGCGATCTGCCCCACGGGCTTTCCATAGGTGTTGGTGCCGACCAGCGCCATGTTGGTACCGAGATAGGGGATAAACGAATTGATCACGAGCTCGCTCGCCGATGCGGTCGCACCTGTCCCGATAAAGGCGACCTTCACGGGCGACACCGACTGCGCAACAGGTGAGAAACGCCGGACCGAGTTCTGGGTCGATTTGCTTGGGCGGAAGGTCGTCTGCGAGAAAATGTCGTTCGTCGTGCGGTTGCCGCCGAGCAAGTCGCCCATCAATTCTGCTGTCGAGATGAGCCCACCGCCGTTGTACCGGAAGTCAATGATGAAATTCGTGATCCGCTGCGCACGAAACGAATCGAACGCCGTCCGTAGCGCAGGGTCGGCTGTCGAGATGAATGTGCGCAGATTGACATAACCGACGCGCAAGGCGCCATCGGTAATGACCTGAGCCCCATAGCGCGACGAGACCGGGGTCAGCGTATAGTCCGATTTCGCGACTGTGACCGTCCGCGTACCCGCTGGCCCGCCCAACCGCAGGGTGCGGGTCACCCCCGCCGTGCTCGGCCCGAGGGCATTGGTCACGCCAGCCGTTCCTTCGGCGGTGATGATGTCCGATACGTTGCGCAGTGTCGTTGGCGTATCGCCGATCGCCAGGATTTCGTCCCCCCGGTCGATCCCGGCGGCGAGCGCCGTCGTCCCCTCGAACGCTTCCATGTTGAACGACCGGCGAGTCGTCGCATCACTGGCAATCCGGATGCCGAACCCGGCGCTCGACCCGGACGAGAAGAAGGCGTTCTCCTGCGCGATCGAGGTGAGATAGGTGAAATATCGGTCGCGGTTCTGGCTACGCGCCGTGGCGGTCAGCGCGTCGATATAGTCCGTGACGGTCGCATAAGGCGCCGGGTTGAGGCTGGCGGGCAGGGTCTCTGGAAAGAGATACCATTCGTTGAGCTGCGCAAAGGCCCAGTTCTGGCGGTCGAGCAGCGAGCAGGTGTTGCCCGTGGACGGCGTCGTGGTGCCGCCTGTCGTCGCCGTGCCGCCACCGCCATCACCGCCACCGCACCCCGAAAGGATCAGGGACAAAGCGACGATCGCATGGGCAAGTGCCGACTGTTTCACAGTTACTCTCCGCAATTACGGCGTATCTGCACGGACTGCGGATGAACTTCAGGTTAAGATCTGCGGTCGGCGAGGCACGCAAATCTTAGAAACTCATCTCGCCATAGATGCGCGACAGATCGCCCGCCCATTCGCCATGGTATTTGTCGAGCAGGCGTTGCGCCGGGACTTTACCCGAAGCGACGATCTCGTGAAGCGGGTTGAGAAAGCTCTGCTCGCTGTCGCCCGCACCGTTGAGCCGGGCACGCGCTTTCAGACCTGCGTCGGCTATCGCCATAATTTCGCGTGCGATGTCACCCAGCGCCCGCCCGCCCGGTGCACGCGCGTCGAGCGCCAGCCGCGGGACGTCGTCGCGCAGTTGCTGCTGTTCCTCGATGCTCCAGTCCTTGACCATATCCCATGCCGCGTCGAGCGCCGTCTGGTCGTAGAGCAACCCGACCCAGAAAGCGGGAAGTGCGCAGATCGTGCTCCACGGCCCGCCATCGGCCCCACGCATCTCGAGGAACGACTTCAGCCGAACCTCGGGGAAGGCGGTCGAAAGATGGTCGTTCCAGTCGTCCTTGGTCGGCTTTTCGCCCGGCCGGACGCTCAGCTTGCCCGCGATGAAATCCTTGAAATCCAGCCCTGCTGCATCAACGTACCCGCCATCCCGGAACACGAAATACATCGGCACGTCGAGCATGTAGTCGGCGTAGCGTTCGTAACCGAACCCCTCGTCGAAGACGAAGGGAAGCATGCCCGTCCGGTGCGGATCGGTGTCGGTCCAGATATGGCTGCGATAGCTTAGAAAGCCGTTCGGTTTACCTTCGAGGAACGGCGAATTGGCAAACAGCGCAGTCGCCAGCGGTTGCAACGCCAGCGAAACGCGAAACTTCTTCACCATGTCGGCCTCGCTCGAATAATCGAGGTTGGTCTGGATGGTGCAGGTTCGCAACATCATGTCGAGCCCCATCGTGCCGACGCGCGGCATATGGTCGAGCATGATCTTGTACCGCCCCTTGGGCATGATCGGCAGCTCGTCGCGACGCTTGTCTGGCCACAGGCCCATGCCCAGGAAACCCAGGCCCAGCATGTCGCCCACTTCCTTGACCTGCTGCAGGTGCCGGCCGGTCTCGGCGCAGGTCTGGTGCAAATTTTCGAGCGGCGCGCCCGACAGCTCGAACTGGCCCGCGGGTTCCAGGCTGACGCTGCCGTCCGAGCCCGACAGCGCGATGATGTTCTCGCCTTCATGGACTGGTTTCCACCCATAGCGGGTGAGGCCGATCATCAGCGCATGGATGCCGCCTTTTTCCTCGTAGCTCGGCGCGCGATGGTCGGCCGAGAAATAGACGAATTTTTCATGTTCGGTGCCGATCCGCCACGCCGCTTTCGGCTTCTCGCCCTTGATGAAAACGTCAAGAAGGTCCGCCCGGGAATCGATGACCGGATCGTCGGCATCGGAAGCGGTGCGCGTGCTCATGCTGCCGCCCCTAGCGATGTCCAACCGAGCTATCCAGTGGCAAAGTGAAACGATCGCCACGCGCGTCGCCGTGACAGAGTTTTGCATTTCGGCCCGCCAAGTTTAACGGACCTATCAGCATCATGGGTTAAAGAGGGCGCATGGGACGGGGGTCTAGCACTGGAATTGCCATCGCGGCGTGGTGCGCAATCGTTGCCGCGCCCGCACATGCGGACTGCCCTGCGGCTAACCAGTACAGCTATTCGTTCAATGCGCAGGCGACGACCGCGCTCAGCTATGCCAGCAGTTATGTCTACACGGCGACCAGCGCGGCGCTCGGTAGCCAGAATTTCACCGTTTCATTCCTGGCGAACGGCCAGACGACGAACGTCGCGGGCGGCGTCGCCCTGCCTGCAATCTCCAACCTGATCAACAACGACAATGTCAGCCGTTTCCTGGTCGTCGGCGGAATCTTTGGCGGTCGGACGGCGGATGTGTCGGTCAACACGCGTGTGGTGGTCACGACCTTCACCTTTCCGACCGCCGTCCGCGACGTGACGGTTACCGCCAGCGATATCGATTTCACGGCAAATCAGTTCCGCGACTGGTTCATGGCAGTCGGACGCAACGGCGCGAACAGCTATGTGCCCGGGATCGTAACGCCCTATGGGCAGTCCAACGTGACGGGACCGTTCACCAGCGCCACGTCTTCGCTGACGCTTGGCCCCGCCAGTGCGCCGGGCACCGTAACATCGTCGCAGGCGGTCGGCACCGGCGCGAGCCCCAATACCGATACGACCGGCGACGTAACCGTCACCTTCCCCCAGCCGGTTACGTCGATCGAACTGCGTTATGGCAATTATCCGCTGACCACCGGCGAAACCGCGACGGGGCAGCAGGCCATCGGGTTCAAGGGCGTCAGCTGGTGCGCGCTGCCGACACTGACCATGACCAAGACCAGCGCGCCCTGGTCCGATCCGCAGAACGGCACCACCAACCCGAAACTGGTGCCGGGTGGGGACGTGATCTACACGCTGACGGTCACCAACTCGAACGCGTCGAACCTGGCTACTGCCGACTTGCCTGCTATCACCGATATCTTGCCCCCCGGCGTCACCTTCTACAACGGCGATATTGACGATGCCGGGCCGCTGACCGGCAGTTTCGAATTCATTCCCGGCACGAGCGGACTGACACTGGCGGCGGGCAACATAACTTATTCCAACAATGGTGGCGCCAGCTACGCCTATTCGCCGGTCGGCGGCTACGACGCGAATGTGCAGGCGCTGCGCTTCGCGCCCAGCGGCGCGAGTTTTGCAGCAAACAGCAGTTTCCAGATCCGGTTCCGCGCCCGGATCAAGTAGCCGGCCAGTCGCCCGCGACGGCCATCCACGCCGCCGTGGCTGCAAGCCCGGCAGTCTCGGCGCGCAGGATGCGCGGGCCCAGGCTGATCGCAATAGCGTGGGGATGGCCACGGACCAGCGTCCGTTCCCCGGCGTCGAAACCCCCTTCGGGACCCACCAGAATCGCGGCAGGGCCGGGATGGGCCGCAAAGCTGGCCGCGGCTGGCGCACCGCCTTCCTCATCCGCAAAGAATAATGTCCGATTGCCGAGCGCCGACAGCCAGTCGGCAAGTTTCGTCTCCGGATCGATTTCGGGCAGCACGGTGCGCCCGCATTGCTCGGCCGCCTCGATCATCTGCGCGCGCAGGCGGTCGGGCTTGATCTTGTCCACGACGGCGCGCCGGGTGAGCACGGGGGTGAAGCGCGCGACGCCCAGTTCGCATGCCTTTTCAGCCAGAAAGTCGAACCGCGCCCTGCGGATCGGCGCCGCGCCCAGCCAGAGATCGGGCACGGGTTCGCGCGGGCGCAACTGCGCCGTTACCGAAAGCGTGATGTCGCGCTTCGCCGTCGCCGCCACTTCGGCCGCCCATTCCCCGGTCACCCCGTCGAACAGCTTGAGCACGGTGCCCGCCTTCATCCGCATGACGTTGAGCAGGTAATGCGCCTGCCCGCCGCCGATGGTCAGCAGTGCACCCTGCGACAAGGGCTCGTCGACGAACAGGCGGACGGCGCTTTGCGGTGGCCAGGCGGGGGTTGCGGGCATATTGGGGGCCTAGCATGACCGACACCGTCACCGCCACGCCCGACAGTGAACATCGCGGCTTTGTCGCCTGGCTTCCCGCCGCATTACGCCCCTTTGCCATGCTCGCGCGGTTCGACCGGCCGATCGGGTGGCAGCTGCTTTACTGGCCATGCGCCTGGGCCGTGCTGCTGTCAGGCGGTCTGGCAAGGGACTGGCCGCTGCTCCTCTGGTTTGCGCTCGGTGCCGTTGCGATGCGCGGCGCGGGCTGCGTCTACAACGACATCGTGGACTGCGATCTGGATGCCTCGGTGGCGCGCACGCGCAGCCGGCCGCTGCCGAGCGGCGCAATCACAGTGCGCGCGGCTTGGGTCTGGCTGGTGAGCCTCAGCCTGATCGGGCTGATCGTGCTGGTGCAGTTGACGCCCTTTGCGGCGGTGGTCGCCGTCGCCAGCCTTGCGCCGGTTGCGGCCTATCCCTTCATGAAGCGGATCACCTGGTGGCCGCAGGCGTGGCTCGGCATCGTGTTCAGCTGGGGCGCGCTCGTCGGCTGGGCAGCGGTGGCGGGGCGTGTCGATCCTTCGATGTGGCTACTTTACGGCGGCAGTATCGCCTGGGTCATCGGCTATGACACGATCTATGCCCTGCAGGACGTCGAGGACGACGCCCTGATCGGGGTGCGGTCGTCCGCGCGGCGGATGGGCGTGCGGGTGCGGGAGGGTGTCGCCTTGTTCTACGGGCTCGCACTGGTGCTGTGGTCGGGCGCCTTCTGGCTGACCCGGCCCGATCCGCTTGTTCTCGTCGCGCTCGCCCCGGCGGCGGTGCACCTGGGCTGGCAGGTCATGACGCTCGACATGGCGGACGGGACCAATGCCCTCACTCGGTTCCGCAGCAATCGCATGACAGGATTGCTCGTCGCGCTCGCTTGTCTCGTCGTCGGGCTTTGACCTCTCCCGACAGGCTGCTTAAGCGCTAGCCATGCTGACTCCTGAACAAGCCCTCGATTATGCCACCGATATCGTTGCCCGTGCGACCCGTGCGGGCGCCGACGCTGCCGACAGCGTCGTCGTGTCGAGCGGCTCGACCGAAGTGTCCGTGCGGCTGGGCAAGGTAGAGGACATCCAGCGCTCCGAGTCGGGCGATCTGGGCCTGCGCGTGTTTGTCGGGTCGCGCTCCGCCAGCGCTTCGACCAGCGACCTGTCACGCGCCGCGCTCGAGGCACTGGTCGAACGAACCGTGGCGATGGCGCGGCTGGCGCCGGAAGACCCCTTTGCCGGCCTCGCGCCCGCCGAACGGCTGGCAAGCGGCCCGTTCGACGACTTCGACGGTAATGACAAGACGCAAATCGAACCCGAAGCGCTGCGGCTGCGGGCGCTTGAGGCCGAAGACGCCGCGCGGGCCGTAGCGGGTGTGACCAACAGCGAAGGCGGCGGGGCAAGCCACGGAACCGGCGTGACCGCAATCGCGACCTCGACAGGGTTCGGCGGCGCGCGGGGCGGCACCAGCCATGGCGTTTCCGCCAGTGTCCTCGCGGGCGAAGGCGCGCGTATGCAGCGCGACTATTACAGTCATTCCGCCCGGCACCTTGGTGACCTCGACGACGCGGCGGCAATCGGCGCAGAGGCCGGACGACGCGCCGTCGCACGCCTCGATCCGGTACGACTGAAAAGCGGCGCGATGACCGTGGTCTTCTCGCCCCGCGTGTCAGGATCGCTGCTGGGTCATTTGTCGGGCGCGATCAACGGCGCCGCAATCGCGCGCAAGACCAGCTTCCTGATCGACAAGCTGGGGCAACCGGTGTTCGCCACCGGCGTATCTATCATCGACGACCCGTGGCGCGCGCGCGGCATGCGCAGCCGCGCGTTCGATGGCGAAGGGCTGGCGACGAAGCAGAGCGCGCTCATCGACAACGGCGTGCTGACCCAATGGATCGCCGACGTCGCCGCGGCGCGGCAGCTCGGCATCGAGCCGACGGGCCACGCCTGGCGCGGCGTTTCGGGCGCGCCGGGTGCGGGCACGAGCAACCTGCACATGGCGGCGGGCAGCGTCTCCCCCGAAGCGCTGATGGCCGGCATCGCCGACGGTTTTTACGTCACCGAACTGATCGGCATGGGCGTCAACGGCCTGACCGGCGACTATAGCCGCGGCGCATCCGGCTTTCGCATCGTTAACGGTGAAATTGCGGGGCCGGTTGCGGAAGTGACGATTGCCGGCAATCTAAAGGACATGTTTGCCGCTTTGGTTCCTGCAGACGATCTGGTGTTCCGCTACGCCACCAACGCGCCCACGGTACGGATCGACGGGATGACGCTCGCCGGTGAGTAGCGAACTCCTCGACGCCGTATCCGCTGCCGCCCGCGAGGCGGGACAGGTGGCAATGGCGCGGTGGCGGGGCGAATTCGCGCATTGGGACAAGGTGCCGGGCGAAGTGGTCTGCGACCTCGACCTCGAACTCGACGCGCTGCTGATCGAAAGGCTGGGCGGTATCGACCCCGAAGCAGGCTGGCTTTCAGAAGAAACTGTCGATTCTGCAGAACGTCTGCTCGTCCCGCGGGTCTGGGTCGTCGACCCCATCGACGGTACGCGCGATTTCGTCCGTGGGCGCCGCGGGTGGTCGGTCTCGGTCGCCCTGGTCGAAGGCGGCCGGTCGGTCATCGGCGTGCTCGACGCCCCGGCGCGGGGGGAACATTGGGCTGCTGCCCTTGGCGATGGTGCGACGCTGAACGGCGCGCCGATCCGGGCAAGCGGTCGGCAGACCTTGTCCGGCGCGCGCGTCCCGGCAGACGTCCTTCCCAAGGCCGACAGCGACCTTGTCATGGTCGAAAAACCCAATTCTATCGCGCTTCGCATGGCCATGGTGGCGCGCGGTGAGGCAGACCTGCTCGCTGCCATGCGCTGGGGCCATGAATGGGACATCGCAGCCGCCGCGCTGATCGCCGAAGAAGCCGGGGCGACGGTCACCGATGCGCTCGGACGAAAGCTGCGGTTCAACTCGACAAAGGGCGAGATGTTCGGCGTGCTCGCCTGCGCGCCCGGCATCCATGCCGCCGCCGTCGAGCGACTGGCGTCGCGTGCCGCCACGGCGGCCATTCGATAGCGTCCGCGCCCCCTTGCGGGGCACAGCAAACGCCGCCATGACAGGTCAAACCTGAACACCGGGGTGGGACGCAAGAATGAAGGCGACGATCGAACGTGCGGCACTGCTGAAAAGCCTGGGTCATGTCCAGTCAGTGGTCGAACGACGCAACACCATCCCGATCCTGTCGAACGTCCTGATCGAGGCGGGCGAGGGCGGCACGATGCGCTTCATGGCGACCGATCTCGACCTGCAGATAGTGGACGTCGCCGAAGCCGCCATCGACCAGCCCGGTACGACGACGGTTTCCGCACACACGCTGTTCGAAATCGTCCGCAAGCTGCCCGAAGGAAGTCAGGTTTCGCTGTCGGCTGCCGAAGGGCGGCTGCATATCGCCGCCAGCCGCTACAAGTCGAACCTGCCGACCCTCCCGCGCGACGATTTCCCGATCATTGCCGAGGGCGAGCTCCCGACGACGTTCGAGCTGCCGGCAGCCAAGCTGCGCCAGATCATCGACAAGACGCGCTTTGCGATCTCGACCGAAGAGACGCGCTATTACCTGAACGGCATCTTCATCCACGTCGCCGACGACGTGCTGAAGGCCGCCGCCACCGACGGTCACCGTTTGGCGCGCGTCACCATTGCCCGGCCCGAAGGCGCGCAGGGGATGCCCGACATCATCGTGCCGCGGAAGTGCATCGGCGAGCTGCGCAAACTGCTCGACGAAGTCGAAGGTTCGGTCGAGGTCTCGCTGTCCGCATCGAAGATCCGCTTCACGCTCGGCCATGCGGTCCTGACGAGCAAGCTGATCGACGGCACCTTCCCGGACTACAGCCGGGTCATTCCGACGGGCAACGACAAGCTGCTGACCATCGACCCGAAGAGCTTCCTGCAGGGTGTCGACCGTGTGGCGACCATCGCCAGCGAAAAGACCCGCGCCGTGAAGATGGCACTCGACCGCGACAAGATCACGCTGTCGGTGACCTCGCCCGAAAATGGCACTGCGGCCGAGGAAGTCCCGGGTGATTACAGTGCCGCCGGGTTCGAGATCGGGTTCAACGCGAAATATCTCGTCGACATCCTCCAGCAGGTCGAAGGCGACACGGTCGAGGTCCACCTCGCCGACGCTGCCGCGCCGACGCTCATCCGCGAGAACGACAAGGCTGAGGCACTCTACGTCCTGATGCCGATGCGGGTCTGAACCCGCTGATCAGGCGACGCGTTCAATCGCGCTCGAACAATATAGTCGGCCTTGTACGATTATAGGCATCGACCGCCTCGACGAATGCCGAAAGAGCAAGCGTATCGGGGTCGCGCGATGCGTGGATCAAGCCTATCGGCGACTTGATCCGGACTCGATCCGCCGCGGAGACGCCGATATTCGCAAGCTGTGCCAGCCTGACTTCATGGGTCGCATGGCTGCCCATTGCCGCCACCAGAAGGCTTTTCGTGCGGAGGATCTGCTTCAGCAGCGGCGCTTCCCAATCGTGATCGTGAAACAGCATGGCGATCACCGTCCAGTTGTCGCCAACGAAATCGATCGCGTCCGACGGTGTCCGAAGCCTGGTTGCAAGGCTGTCGAACTCGGCACAGATTTGCGCGTCGGGCGACCACAGCCGAACCTCGGCTCCCATGCCGCGCGCAAGCCGCGCCAGAACCGAAGTGGCTGCACCGAAACCGAAGATCGCGAGCCGCAGCGGGGGTGCATGGCGCACGTTGAACCTATTTCCGTCCGGACCGGCAAGCGCGAACTCGACCGGTTCCCGTCGCGCAAAACGGTCGAGAAGATCACGGCACCAGTCTGCGTCGTCGACGGGCGAAACAAGCAGATGGACCGCGCCGCCGCACGGCAGCCTGATGTCGATGAACGGCGAACCCGCCCCATAGTGCAGCAATCGGGGCCCGCCTTGCGCGACGGCTGCTTGTGCCTCGCTGACCACGGCGTCTTCGACGCACCCGCCCGACAGCGAGCCGACATAATCACCTGCTGCCGCGACTGCCATATGCGCGCCCGCGCAGCGCACCGACGATCCGGTGACGTGCACGACCGTGACCAGGGCGACCCTTTCGCCCCGGTTCAGCCGGTCCGCCATGAAGCGGAAAACCCGACGCGGCTCATCCATGGCGGACGTAGCGGCGCAAATGCCGCTGGAGCATGCGTGCGATCATACTAACGTCGTCCATCAGGGAGAATCGGTAGCGTCGATGGGCATAGCTGTGAACCAGGTTGCATGCATCGTCCTCGCTGCCGGTCGTTCGACGCGTTTTGGCGACGCGGACAAGCTTGCGGCGGTCCTCCACGGCGTGCCACTGCTTCACCACATCCTCGCGATGCTGGACGGTTTCGATTTTGCGCGGAAGATCGTCGTCTGCCAACCCGGAGGTCCGGACGTTTCGGGACTGGGCTTCGAGCGCCTCGACGTTGCCGGGGTCGACACCTTGCAGTCGGACTCGCTGCGGGCCGGAATTGGAGCGCTTGGCGCCCGGCCAAAGGGAGGCATTCTCCTCGCGCTGGGCGATATGCCGGCGGTGTCGCGCGCGCACATCGATCGGTTGCTCGCGCGGTTTGATTCCGGCGACGATCGCTGCGTCGTCGCATCTGCGACGGGTGATGTCTGCCTGCCCCCGGCGGTGTTTGCGGGCGGGCTGGCCGGGGAACTGGCAGGCATGACCGGGGACCAGGGTGCCCGTCCACTCCTTCGCGGGGCCGTGCCGGTGCCCGTGTCCGATACCGAGCTCGTGGACGTAGACACGCCTGCGGACCTCGAGCGCGTGTCGATGACGCACTACGACCCGAGCCCGACCTCGCGAGAAAGCCCATAGCCCGTGATCAGGCCGCCGAAGGCAGTCGGTCGATCAGCTTGTCGAGCGTAATGGGATAGTCGCGAACGCGGACCCCCGTGGCGTTGTAGATCGCATTAGCGATGGCCGCCCCCACGCCGCACAGGCCCAACTCGCCCACGCCCTTTGCCTTCATCGGCGACGAAATCGGATCGACCTCGTCGAGGAAAACGACCTCCTGATGCGGGATGTCCGCGTGAACCGGCACTTCGTAACCAGCCAGGTCGTGATTGACGAAGAAACCGAAGCGCTTGTCGACCGCCAGTTCCTCCATCAGCGCCGCGCCAACGCCCATGGTCATGGCGCCGATGACCTGGCTGCGCGCCGACTTGGGATTGAGGATGCGCCCCGCCGCACAGACCGCCAGCATCCGCCGAACGCGGGTCTCGCCCGTAAAGCGGTTCACCCCGACCTCGACGAAATGCCCGGCAAAGGTCGATTGCTGGAATTTCTTGTCGAGATCGCCGTACTCGATGGCGTCCTCGACGGTGATGCCTGCGTCACCCACGGCCTTGCCCAGGTCGATGCTGCGGTTGCCCGAGCCGATCCTGCCGTTCTCGAAACGCGCCGATGCCGGATCGAAGCCCACCCTGGTCGCGATTGCCTCGCGCAGCTTGACGCAGGCGGCATAGACTCCCGCCGTCGAGTTGTTCGCGCCCCACTGGCCGCCCGATCCGGCCGAGGCTGGCGAATCGGAATCGCCCAGGAGCACGACGACTTTGTCCAGCGGCACGCCCATCATCTCGGCTGCCGTCTGGGCAATGATCGTATAGCTGCCCGTGCCGATGTCGGTCATGTCGGTGGTCACGGTGACGACCCCCTTGCCATCGACGCCGACGCGCGCTGCCGACTTGGTGAGAATGTTGTTTCGGAAGCCGGCGGCAACGCCCATTCCGACCAGCCACTGGCCATCACGGACCTTGCCCGGCTCTGGCTGTCGTGCAGACCATCCGAACTTCCGTGCTCCCATCTCGAGGCACTCGATCAGCTGGCGCTGTGAAAAGCGTCGTTCCGGCTTCTCCGGATCGACCTGTGTGTCGTTGGCAACGCGGAAGGCCACCGGGTCCATGCCCAGTTTTCCCGCCGTTTCATCCATGGCAATCTCAAGTGCCATCAGGCCCGGCGCTTCGCCGGGAGCGCGCATGGCGTTGCCTTCCGGCAGGTCGAGCACGGCGAGGCGCATCGATGTCAGGCGGTTGGCGCCGGCATACATCAGCCGGGTCTGCGACACTGCGGTCTCGGGCCCGCCGCCGGGCAGGTCGCCTGACCCGCTTTCGTGCGCTATCGCGGTGATCTTCCCCGCTTTCGTGGCGCCGATCCGGATACGCTGGATGGTCGCGGGACGGTGGGTCGTATTGTTGATGATCATCGGCCGTGCGAGCGCAACCTTGACCGGACGTTTGGCCGCCCGGGCCCCCAGCGCCGCCATGATCGCGTCCGCCCGGACGAACAGCTTTCCGCCGAATCCGCCGCCGATATAGGGCGAGATCAGGCGCACGTTTTCCTTCGAAATGCCCAGCGTCTTGGCGACATCGCCCCGGCCCCAGGCAATCATCTGGTTCGAGGTCCACAGCGTCAGCTTGTCGCCCTCCCACGCCGCGATGGAGGCATGCGGTTCCATCATCGCATGGCTCTGGTCCGGGGTCGTATAGGTCGCGTCGAGCTTGACCTCGGCGTCGGCGAAGGCGGTGTCGAAATCGCCGACCCGGTCGACGGGCGGCTTCTTGTCGTCACCCGCCTTGGGCGGGGCAGCTTTCAGCGCCGCCGCCAGATCGTAGCTGCCGTCGGCCCGGGCATAGCTGATGCTGACCAGAGCGGCCGCCGCGCGCGCCTGCTCGAAGGTCTCGGCCACGACCAGCGCCACGGCCTGATGGTAATGCTCGATCTTCGGGCCACCCAGCAGGTTCGCGGTATTGAAGTCGCCCTTGGTAAGTTTACCCGCATTGTCGGCGGTAACGATGGCAATCACCCCCGGCGCCGCCTTGGCTTCCTTCAGGTCGATCGACTTGATTATTCCCTTGGCGATCGCGGCCCCGACGACCACGCCATAGGCCTGATCCGCCACCACATCGTGACGCTCGTAGGCATAGGGTGCGGTGCCGGTCGTCTTGAACTTGCCGTCGATGCGGTCGTGCGGCTTGCCGACGACCTTCAGCTGGTCGATCGGGTTGCGCCCGGCTGGCGTGTCGAACTTCATGACCGGTTGCTCCTCGCCGCCGCAAGCGTCGCATCCAGCGCCCGCTCGACCAGTGTCACCTTGAACGCGTTGTCGGGCGTGGGGCGGGCGCCCGCCATCAAGACTTCTCTCACCGCTTTTGCGCCGCTCGTCATTGCCTCATCCGCAGCTTCCACGCGCCACGGCCGGGGGGCAACGCCACCCACCGCGACGCGGCCCGACCCGTCGCGCTGGACGACAGCTGCGACGGAAACCAGCGCAAAGGCATAGGAGGCCCGGTCGCGCACCTTGTAATAATGATGATTGCCGCCGATCGGCTTCGGCAGCACGACCGCGGTAATCAGCTCGCCCGGCTCGAGCACTGTGTCGAGGTGCGGCGTATCGCCGGGCAGGCGGTGGAATTCCGCCACCGCAATCGACCGTGCCGTCCCGTCCGGCTTTACCGTCTCGACCGTCGCATCCAGCAGCCGCAGCGCAACCGCCATGTCGCCCGGATAGGTCGCAATACAGGCGTCGCTTGTCCCGATGACGGCCAGCTGGCGGCTGAACCCCGCAACTGCCGCACATCCGGAACCCGGCGCGCGTTTGTTGCACGGCTGGTTCGTGTCGTAGAAATAGGGGCACCGCGTCCGCTGCATCAGGTTGCCGGCGGTCGTTGCCTTGTTGCGCAACTGCCCCGATGCGCCTGCGACGATTGCACGGCTGAGCACGGCATAGTCGCGCCGGACGCGCCTGTCGGCAGCAAGATCGGTATTGGTGACCAGCGCGCCGATCCGCAGCCCGCCGTCCGGCGTCGCGTCGATCGCGTCGAGCCCCAGGCCATTGACGTCGATCAGATGCGCGGGTGTTTCGATCTGCAGCTTCATGAGGTCGAGCAGGTTGGTGCCGCCCGCAATGAATTTCGATCCCTGGATGCGGGCCGCGGCAGCGGCGGCGCCTGCGGCCGAGGTCGCCCGTTCATACGTAAACGACTTCATGCCCGCGTGCCCGCGACGTCGGCCATGGCCTCCATGATATTCGAATAGGCGCCACAGCGGCAGATGTTGCCGCTCATCCGTTCGCGCATTTCCTTCTTCGAGGCGACCGGCGCGTCTTCGAGACTGTCTGTTACATGGCTCGGTATGCCTGCCCTGATCTCGCCCAGCACGGCGATCGCCGAGCAGATCTGCCCGGGTGTGCAATAGCCGCACTGATAGCCGTCGTGATGAATGAAGGCTGCCTGCATCGGATGCAGATGCCCGGGCGTGCCCAGCCCCTCGATCGTTGTTATCCGATCGCCTTCGTGCATGACCGCCAGCGACAGACACGAATTGATGCGCACGCCATCGACCAGCACCGTGCATGCACCGCACTGGCCGTGGTCGCAGCCCTTTTTGGTGCCGGTAAGCTGAAGGTGTTCCCGGAGCGCGTCGAGCAGGGTCGTCCGCGTATCGACCTCGAGTTCGCGCCGCTTGCCGTTAACGTCGAACGCGACGGTCATCATGCTGGGCATCTGTCGGGAAGTCCCACGATCTGTTTGTGGCTGTGAGCCAAAGGCCGGTGCGGAGGAAAGCGCAACAGTTGCCGCCCCGGAAGAAAGCACGTTGCGCCTGGACATATCCAGCGCCTCTCCGTTCGCCATCGATTTCGCCTCGCGTCTTTTCCAAGGGCATATCATCCCCGCGACGCGCCAACTATCCAGCGCGCGAAAAGTGCCAAGGTCCCGGATACTGTTTTATAATGGCAGAAAAAATGGAGCGGGTGAAGGGAATCGAACCCTCGTCGTAAGCTTGGGAAGCTTCTGCTCTGCCATTGAGCT
>JANMJZ010000078.1:0-25865 GCA_031371635.1 Sphingomonadales bacterium
TCCTTTCAGGGTGGCGAGGTGCTGGCGGACCGACATCCACGTCAGTCCGGGATATCGTGCGTTATCGAGCGGCGAGAGTTTGGCGCGGCCGCTGAACTGGTCGCGCATGTACTGCATGCCCTGCCACGGCGGGAACGCGGCGTCGGGTTGCGGTGCGACGAGCTTGGCGATGCGGATCATGATGCCGAGCGTGCCGAGGCTTCCGACCCACAGCGGCCGAAAGCGCTCGCCTGTGACCGTGTTCATCACCGCCGCGATGTCGCGCGCGCTCACGCTGTCGCCCGCAATGCGCAAAATGCGCGGCGTGTCATCGTCCATCGCGGCTGCCGCCGTATAGGCTGCGACATCGTCCTTGGTTGTGAAGTCGAGCAGCTGATCGGCGGCGTGCCAGTAAAGCACGCGGTGGATGCCCGGCTGGATGATCGGCATTTCCGCGCCGAGCATATGGAGGAACGCCCCGTTCAGGATCGACGTGACCTTGATCGGTGCGCGGTCCGCTATCGCCATGAAGTCGCGACGGAGATCGAAATTGCGGTTGTCGCCGGGCCGCGTTTTCGTGAAGTCGGCGGCATAGTCCGACGGGATGAACCGCGGCACGCCCGCTTTCACTGCCGCATCGAGTAACGCGCCCTGGCGATCGATCATGACGTCGCGGAGACCATTGAGCGCAGAGACGACGCAGCCCGCACCTGCGCAAGCGGCGGCCATGTCGTCGACGCTGCGAGGATCCGCGGCCACGATCGTCGCACCATAGCCTTCGATGCGGCGGCGCTCGTCGGGCTTGACGCCGGGGCGGATCAGCGCGCGGACATCGGCACCGCGTGCCACAAGGGCCTTGGCGATCCGCCCGCCGAGGTCGCCTCCCGCCCCGGCAAGCATGATGACGTGGCGGTCGGTCATGATCCACCTGTCTTGTAGGCGCCATTCATCGAGATGATCGACGGCGCGGGTGTGTAGGCACCGATCCAGCCCATCATCTGGGGCATCAGAGCCATTGCCGCGTCGCGGCTCTTGTTGGTCAGCGCATTCTGCAGCTCGCCGGCGATCGACTGGACGTTGGTCGGGGTCGCACCTGCCTGGATCAGCCGCTGAAGTGCGGCATCGTTGATCGCGGCTGTCCACGATCCCGACGCGTCGATCGGGATGAACACGTGATAGCCCGCTGCGATCAGCGTGAGCGCGGGATAGACGAGACAGAAGTCCGTCGTGATGCCCGACAGGATGATCTTCTTGCGCGCGGTCGCTTTCACCGCCTCGGCAAAGCGCGGATCGTCCATGGCGTTGAGGATGCCCATCCGGTCGATCGGAGCCAGGTTCGGAAACGTTTCGGTAATGCCCTTCAACAGTGGACCCGACGGGCCTTGCGCACCGCCGCCCGTGGTCGTGAGCACGACAGGCAGGTCGAAGATCTTGGCGAGCTGTGCCAGTCCTTCGGTATTGGTCTTCATCAGGGTCATGTCGATTGACTGGACGCCCAGCGTGAGCGTCGTCTGGTTGTCGATGAACAGCACCGCCGCGTTGTCTGGGGAGAGCGGTTCGAGGTAATCGGTCTGGGTCGTCATCGGAAAATTCCTTTGAAGAAATGGATTAGGTCGAAGCGCGATGGCGCGTGGCGTCGGCGAGGAGCCAGCCGGCGAGCGCGAGCAGCACGAAGAGAACGACGTCGCCTTTGAGCTGAAGCGGAAACTCGGTCAGCGAATGGCCCGGCGGCAGCAGATCGGGATCGGTCCATGCGACGCCGGGAAACCCGAACGCCAGTGTCTGGCTGATCCAGTAGAATCCCGCGAACAGCCAAGCCGGGAGCAGGTTCTCCCGCAGGTTTTCGCTTTTGCGCCAAGTGAAGAACAAAGCGCCGAGCCCGAGCAGGACGGCCATCGCCATCGTCTGCGCGTTGTGGAACTTGGCATGCGGGGTCCACAGCGGATTGTAGATATGCGTTGCGTTCCAGTCCGCCAAGAATGGCGACACGATCGTGCCGATTGCGATCACGCTCAGGATGATGCGACCGGTCGTGAGCTTAGTGGTCGGGGACATGGTTCAGTCCTTTTCCTTGGCCGCGCCAAAACCGGCGCGGCTTTTGAGGGGGTAACGCGGTTAGTGCCCGCGCGGTGCCAACGGATCGGGTTCGTCGAGCCAGATCAGGCCGTAGCGAGTCAGCAACTCGTCGGGCATCTGGGGGGTGCCAGCAGGCATTGGCGGCGCTGGCGGTGGCAGCGTGCGCTGTTCGGTTCGGCGTCCGAGCTCTGCGACCATCGCCTCCATGCTCGCCGGCGTGTAGCCGTTCAGGAAGCGGGCCGTGTCGCTGTCTACGCGGAACGCGTGCCGGGTGTTGCGTGCGACGTTGACGAACGCGCCCTTGGTCGCCGTCCTGATCTCGCCTTCGAGCAGGAAGGTGATGGTGCCGTCGAGGATGTAGAAGGTCTCGTCGGACCACAGATGCTTGTGCGGCGGCGGACCCGAGCCTTTGGGAAGCAGCTGCTCCATCATCGAGTAGCGGCCGCCGGTATCGTCGGCATCGGCGAGCATCGTCCAGAGGATGCCTTGCATCCAATAGGCCGGTGCTTCGTCGACGTGATGGATAAAGCCGCTGGCGCCGGGCATTGGTGTGAACTTGGGGACGTCGGTCATGTCAGATCTCCGCGAATGAGGGTCGCGCCGGATTTAACGGGCGCGACGGGGTTCAGGCGGTTGCCGCCGCGGACAGCTTGTGCCCCGCGAAGTCGGCGAAACTGCCGAGCTTTAGATCGGTATACCGATCATTTTGAAGGTGGGTCAGCGTAGCCTGACCGTTGGTCATGTAGAGAAGATAGGCGAGCATCACCCGCTTCTCGGGACTCGCCGCTGCCATCGCCCCGCGCAGATCGGCTTCGGAGCCGAACGAAACAGGCTTGAGGTCGATCCCCATCTGCTGCGAGACGATCGCGCCCGCTTCGCGGAACGAGATTCGGTCGCCGGCAAACGCGAACTTGCCTGCCGGAACAGAGCGGTCGAGCGCGACGCGCGCGGTCATCCGCGCGGTGTCCTCGACGCTGGTCACTTCGATCGGACGCTCGCCGTCGCCGAAAAAGCCGACGATGCCCTTGTCGAGGTTGATCGCGCCCATGCCGGGCATGAACAGCTCCATGAACCCGCCCTGGAGGATGTTGACCTGCTCGAGGCCGATCGCGGCAATCTTTTCGTCCGCGGTGCGGCGCGCATCGAACGCGGCATGTTCGCCAGGTGTCGCGTTGAACAGGTCGAGGCCGAAGTCCGAAGGCAGGATGCGGCGCACGCCGTTGCGCTTGCCGGCTTCGGCGAGCGCGAGCTGGCCATCGACGATGATCTCGGGATCGCCCTGTACCGCTGACACGATGACATCGACGCCTTGAGTCGCGCGGTCGAGCGACGCGTGGTCGGCAAGATCGCCTTCGATCAGTTCGGCACCCTTGACGACCAGGGCTTCAAGGCTTGCGCGTTTGGTGGCGAGATCACGAACGAGCAGACGAACGCGGGCGTCGGGTTGCTCGAGAAGATGATGAGCGATGCGACTGCCGAGCATGCCTGTGGCGCCAGCGAGGAGAATGGTTTGCGTCATGGGAAGAACCTTATTCGTTGTTGGTCATCCCTATTTAGCTGTCCCGCCCAATTCGATTAGTCGGCAAAAGCTGGACAGCGCGTTCCCATTATGGAACGTGTTGACAATGCTCGATCTCACCGATCTCCGCGCGTTCGCGCGCATCGCCGACCTTGGCAGTATCTCGGGGACAGCGCGTGCGCTGCGGATGCCCAAGTCATCGGTCAGCCGCTCGCTTGTTCGATTGGAGGAGTCAGTCGGTGCGGTCCTCGTCGAGCGCTCGACCCGCCACTTGCGGCTCACCGATGCAGGGCTGCTGATGCAGCGCCACGCCCGCCGCATACTCGACGACGTGGGCGAAGCCGAGAATGCGATCGGTGGCCTCGTTGGCGCGCCGCGCGGCGATCTGCGGATCAGTGCGCCATTTACGTTCGCCGCTGGGCCGCTGGCGCCGATGCTGCCCGCGTTCATGGCGCGCTATCCCGAGGTCCGGATCATCCTCACCGTCGACAACCGAAATATCGACCTGCTCAACGAGGCGATCGATGTCGTCATCCGCATCGGCCCACTTGCCGACTCCGAACTGATTGCGCGAAGGCTCGCGGCGTTCGAGCTCTGGCCGTGCGCGAGCCCGGCCTATTTCGCACAACGCAAGACGCCGACTACGCCCGGCGATCTTGTTGACCACGCGATCATCGCGCATTCTGACAAGGAACGCGCCTGGCGCTTCGACGCCAAGTCCGGGAGCCCCCGGGAGGTGGCCTTCGAACCTGTCGCCGTCGTTCCCGAACCTGCCGTTTTGCGGACCATGCTCACGAGCGGCGCAGGCATCGGGCGACTCCCCGATTTTCATGCCTTTGATGCAATCGCCGACGGGTCGCTCGTTCGCCTGTTGCCGGATTGGTCGACTGGCTCGGTCGAGGCCCATGCGCTCTACCCGAGTCATCGCAGCCTGTCGGCCAAGGTCCGGGTGTTCATCGATGCGATGATCGAGCATTTGGCGCGTCCATATTCCCGTGTTCATCTGACGGAACGAGACACCGGCTGATTTGGCCGAACCAAGCGTCGGTCTACTCTTTATGTGCTGCAATGCAGATCGCGACGAGGCGACCAGATTCGCCAACAATACAGACGTTCGACGCGATCTCTCGTTGCGCCGGTATCTGCCTTTCGTTCTGCTCGCACCCTCACGGCCGCAACGTCGTGGAAAGCAGACATCTTCACGGCTAGGCTTTGCCTTGGGAACGGGAGCGCACCAATGAGCGAACTGAGATTGAGTGACCGACCTTCGTCGGCGTTTCTTGCGCAGTTTGATCCTGAGAGGATCGATATCCACCTAAACGACGGGATCGCCCGGATCACGGTCGGCCCTCACCAGTTTGAGGTCGCCCTTCCCACGGACGGTCAAACCGTCAGGCCGGAACACATTGCGGTCGCCCGCGAAGTTCTCGGTCAGATCACCGATCTGGATGCGATCGCTACGAGGGAGATCGATGGCACCGAAGAGGACGGCGAGCTCTTCGTCCTCAATATCCTTTCGATAGATGAGATTGATCTTCGTTATTCCGCGATGTCGTGGAATTCCGATTGGTGCGAGATGTTCAGGCGGCAGTCTGACGGAAAGTGGGCGCACTACGGCGTCCGAAAGCACGTTTGACAGGGCAACGTTCGCTCTTGGGTTGAAAACTGAACGTCGGCCATCGGTCGCTATCTCACCCAGCTGCCGCCCCACTTGCGGACGTCCGAACCTCATGCGACCTTAGCTGGCATGAGCTACGTTCCGAGCAAGAAGGGACCGGTGCTGGCGGTTGCCGCAATAGCTGCTATTCTGTTGCTTCCCTTCGGTTGCATGGGCGGGGGCCCATATACTGAGGCAGTTCCACGCCTGTTTGACACAACCAGTTGGAAGACCGCCGAAGATAATGTGCGTTGTGGCATGATTGCCGATCTTCAGTATCGCATAGGCGTCGTCGGAAGAACACGAAGTGAGCTTGTTCAACTACTTGGCCCAGCCGAAGACGAGGACAGCGATCAGTCTCTGAGTCATTGGCACCTGTGTCCGAGCTTTACGGATATCTGGATATTGGAGGTTCGCTGGAAGGCTGATCGAGTGGAATCCGCTTGGGTTCGTGACACCTAATCGGCAACGACGGCTTTCCACCCGCTTTGCGCCGTTGGCGGCTGGTATGGCGGACGCTACAAGCGGATGGTCGGCAATCGCCTTAATTGTGCGCGTTGTTGAGACGCGCCAAAGTCCTCCAATGAAGCGCAAGGCAATCATCGCGGCATTGCTCGCATTCGCTATATGGTGCGGATGGTATGCCCGAGGCTTTCTGGCCGTCGATGCATGCCTCGATGCGGGCGGCAGGTGGGAGCATCTCGAAGGTTTTTGCTACGGCGCAAGACCTGCTGGAGGATGAGTTCGTTTCCGCCCCAAAACACGCCGTTCCGGAGCTGCAGTGGCGCTCCTAAAAACCGACCGGCGACTTTTCCATACTCTACGCTTTGCGTCGGCACCGTCGAATGCATTGGTCTGGTGGAAGGCGGACGTATTCGTGAGCGGATGCCGGCCGGCCCGACGCCGAGATCATCAACCGCATAAAGCTTGCCCTGCGAACGCAGGAAATCCCGCCTCTGGAGGCCGGAGCAATGTGCTACATGATGTCGAAAGACGCCTATCTGACCGACACGGGTACCCGATTGAAACCCGTAAGTGCCAGCAAACGCGTCCAGCGCGGCAAATGGAAGTTCGATTGGCCGCTTCAAATAGGGAGCATCGAGCGATGGAACGCTTGCCAAGATAGCGTCCCATGCCACCTCGGACGCGATCGTGCTCAGTCATAAAGAAGACAGCGCTGCCATGTTGCGCTTCTGCAACACAATTTTCGCAACTGATCGCCGACACGGGGGTAAAGCAGGTTTCGGGGTTGTGCGGATTTGCACATTGGCATTCAAAGCACGCGAGGGTTGGGGTTGCTTTCCAGTGTAAGGATGTGAAGATGAAAGTATCGCGTTTTTTGGTCGCCACGGCTTTGGCTGGCACCGCTTGCTCCTCCATGTTCGGCGTTGCAGTCGCCCAAACGACGGCTTCCGCGCCGGCAGCCGACGAAGCTGCCGAAGTTGCGGATTCGATCGTGGTGACAGGTTCGCGCATCGCGCGGCCCAATCTCGAATCAACGATCCCGATCACGGCCATCGGCGGCGAGGAATTCTTCCAAACCGGTAACGTCGCCATCGGCGACGTCCTCAATGAACTTCCCGCGTTGCGGAGCACGTTCAGCCAGGCAAACTCGACGCGGTTCCTGGGCACCGCCGGTCTCAACCTGCTCGATTTGCGCGGCCTCGGCACGCAGCGGACGCTGGTGCTTGTGAACGGTCGCCGTCATGTCGGCTCCGACATCCTAAACAACGCGGTTTCGCCCGATACGAATACCTTCCCGACTGACCTGATCGAGCGCGTTGAGGTTATCACCGGCGGAAGCTCCGCGGTTTACGGCTCCGATGCCGTGGCTGGAGTTGTTAATTTCATCCTGAAACGTGACTTTGAGGGCATTTCGGTTCGCGGACAGGGCGGTATCAGCGGCTATGGCGATGCGGGCGCCTATTTCGGCAGCGTGCTCGCGGGCATGAACTTCGCGGACGGACGGGGTAATATCGCAATCAATGCGGAATATGCGCGCCAGAACCAGTATTTCGCGAGCGGTCGTCCCTTCGACCAGCAGGACGCTTTCGTGGTCGTCGATACCGACATTACGTCCAATGCGGACTCGACGCCCGATCGCCAGTTCTTCCGAGACGTGCGCTCGGCAACGCTCAACAACACGGGGCTCGTGCGGTTCGGCGGCAACGCCTTGCTGAATTGCGGGACCGATGCTCTGGGCGGATTCTTCAACTGCCCATATGCATTCCAACCCGACGGCACGCTGACGCGCGTTACCGGCACGCGCATTGGCATCGGCCCGAACGGCAGTTTCACCGGCGGCAATGGCGAGAATTTCCGTGGCGGCCAGCAGTTCCAGCTGACGCCCTCGCTTGACCGGTATAATGTCAACGTACTCGGCCATTTCACGGTTTCGGATGCGTTCGAGCCGTTCTTCGAAGCGAAATATGCGCGGACCAAGGTCAGCGGAACCGGCAGCAGTGGCCCGGCATTCATTACCGGAACGACGCTTGGCGACAGCCGCGAGCAGCCGCGACTGAGCAATCCGTATCTGAGCGATCAGGCCCGGGCGCTTATCATCGCCCAGCTAACGGCGGCTTCGGCAACGGGAACACCGCCTGCTGCCACCGCGCGCTTCTCGCTTCGTGAGAATCTGCTGGGGCTCGGGGCGCGCGTCGAAAATTCCACACGCGATACCTATCGTGGCGTGGTCGGCGTTCGCGGCAAGTTCAACGACGATTGGAATTATGAAGTCGCGGTCAACTACGGCGAATTCAAGGAAAAGACCGACGTTCGCGGCAATTTGAACGTCCAGCGGTTCCTGCTGGCAGCGGATGCCGTACGCGATCCGGTTTCGGGTAATATTGTGTGCAATGCGCGGCTCAACCCGGCGGCGGCGCTTCCGTACAATACCAACAACGACACCTCGTTGGTCGCCGCCGACGTCGCGGCCTGCGTACCAATCAACCTGTTCGGCGGAAACTTCACCGACGCTCAGCGCGCCTATGTGCTGTCGGACACCACCTCGGTGGGCAAAATCACCCAGTTCGACGCGACGGCCTCGGTATCTGGCGATCTCAGCCAGTTGTTCGAACTGCCCGGCGGGCCGATCGGCTTCTCGATCGGCGGGGAATATCGGCGGGAGACCAATTCGTTCCGCGCCGATCCGCTCGTGGAACAGGGCTATACATTCTACAACGCGCTGGCCACTTTCAATCCGCCGGCCTTCGAAGTTTACGAAGGCTTCGGCGAAGTGCGGATTCCGATCCTCAAGGACCAACTTATTCACGAGCTCACGCTGAGTGGTGCGGGCCGCGTTTCGCATTACAAGGGCAGCACAGGGACTGTTTACGCTTACAACGGTGGGATCGATCTTTCGCCGTTCGAAGGCCTGCGGTTCCGTGCAAATTACTCGCGCTCGGTACGGGCACCCAACCTCGTCGAACTCTATTCCGCTCCGGGACAGAATTTCGCGACGGTCAATGACCCATGCGCTCTCAATAACATTGGCACGGGTTCGGCGACACGTGCGGCCAATTGCAGGGCGGCGGGCATCCCTTCGGATTATAATTTCATCTACTCAGGATCAATTGAGATCGTGACGGGAGGAAACCCGAACCTGTCGGCCGAAAAGTCCGATTCGTTTACCGTCGGCGGCGTTCTGACACCTTCGCAGATACCGGGGCTGTCGCTGTCGGTCGATTACTTCAACATTCGGGTGAAGAATACGATTTCGAGCGTGGATGCCCAAACGATCCTCGACCAGTGCTACGATCAGGCGACGCTGAACAACTCGTTCTGCGGGTTGTTCCAGCGTGCGGGTGCCGGGGGCGGGCCGAACGCAGAAGTGCCTTTCCAGGTACTGGAGGGCTCGCTTCTCCAGTCGTCGCTCAACTTCGCGTTGCTCAAGGTGCGCGGCATCGATGCCGAGCTTGCCTATCGGCACGCGATCGGAGGGATCGGTACGTTGAATACGCGGTTGAGCTATACCCACACGTTCGAGCGGTCGGACTTTCTCGATCCAACCGATCCGAACCGCGCTGACCGCCTCTTAAGCGAGCTTGGCGATCCCAAGGACCAGTTTAACTGGAACATCGACCTGAAGACCGGACAGTTCACCGCCGGGTACCGTATGCGGTTCATCGGGCGGCAGGTGCTCAACGCAGCGGAAGACGTGTTCAGCGTTCAGGGACGCGATCCCGAAAACGCCGATTATGGTCCGTTCACCTATTATCCTGACACGTTCTACCACGACATTCGTGGCTCGGTGGAAGTGAACAACCGGTTCAACTTCTACGCCGGTGTGGACAATGTGCTGAACACCTTGCCCCCGTACGGCCTGTCGGGGATCGGCGGCGGCAGCGGCATCTATGACGCACGTGGCCGTTTCTTCTACGCTGGTATTGAGGCCAAGTTCTGAGCTGATTCACCTGTCATCAGGGGCGGCCTGAGAAGGCTTCCCCTGATGACGGAGAAAAGCGCAAGCGGCTCATTCGGAGAGCCGCCTCGCGTTCAGCGCGTCTTGGGCATAAGGCAGCTGACGTTATTTTCTCGCTAAACGCCGGCTGGTGATGCCAGATGAGGGAGACCGGCACAGCAACATTTTTCACGGCTGCACCGCGACCTTCTCGCGTTCGTAAAAAGTCATCGCCGCCAATCGCCGTGCGTCGGCCTCCAACGCAAGTGCGAGCGCGTGTCCGCGTGTAACAGGGTCGAGCTCGCGCGCTCGGCGTCGGAGATCATCTCGGCGGTCGCGGCGCCAACCCCCGCGAACGAAAAGTCCTTTTGCAACCCGCGCCTGAAAACATAATCGAGCAGCGCCTGACACCCGTCTGGAAGCAAATCGCCGCGCAACGACCGGTTGAACAACCAGAGCACTACGTCGATCACCTAGATGCCAGCGCTGTCCTTGCCGGCGGAGATTTCGAGACGGCTTCCAAAAACCTTACCTAGAACATGCTGTTCGCCGAGCGGCAGACGCACAGCACCGGGAAGGGCATTCGAGTACAAATCGTGCCAAATTTTAGGGCAGCCTCGAACTCGTGCCGACGATCGTGTTTGATCACCTCTACGGGTCGCTGCCAGACGTTCGACTGACCTTCGATGCCGCCCAGTAAATTGCCGAAGCCGACCATGTTGGGGAGATGGCCTTTGCGGCCGATCTTGCTCGAGTGAATGAACTCGAGCGCCTCTGGGTTGCGCACCGCCCAGTCGAGGCCACCTGCGATGATCTCGCGCGATCGCGCATCTTCGACGAGGTCGACGCGCTTTCGCAGCGCACTGCAAAAATCCGTCATAGCTTTTAGGGCCCGCCCACCGTTTGGGTCGGGCAATGCGTCCCAGAACATCTGCGCGAGCGCGTCGTCGAGGACGGCTGCGATCTTGAACACGAGCATGAGCCGCAGCGGGCGTAAGTTGTACACGTGCCAAGCGACCGCCTTGTTCTCGTGGCTGTCGAAGATCGTATCGACGATCTTGCTTGCGAGGACGTGGCGCTTTTCGACGCGCGCAAGGAAGAAAGCAGGACCAGCTTTGCGAATGACCGCCAACAGATCACGCGCGACCTCCTCGAGACGGCCCATCCCGAGAAGGCTCGCATGCAACTCGTCGACGCCGAGCCGCTGCGCAATGGCACCGATCTCACGCGCGAAGCGCCGATCGAAGTCGGATCGCGTCATCAATGCGGCGGTCACGAACAGCCGCTGCGCCTCGTCGAGCAGCTTCGCGCCTGAGTTGCCTGTATCGTCGATATAGGCGAACATCGCATCGCTCGTGACGTCTCGCGGGTGCGAACGCAATCGATGTTGCATCATACGAGACCAAGGCGACCCTTGAACGTGTCGTGCCTGGCCACCGGGAAAGCATCTGTCTACGGGATTCGATTTCGCCAGCTTTGCCGCAGTTGAAAGGTGTTGGCGCCGCCCGCAGGAGCTGCCGCTCGTTCAGGTGTCAAAGCCGTTCGGTTTTAACGCCGAGCGAAGGGCAGAGCGCAGATGGTAAGCGCCCCGGCACGCGAGCGACCCGAAAGTGTTACTGCTGACCTGAGTGCAACGTCATGGCGGACAGCGAAATTCGATCCATTCACCCCGATACCCGTCCAAGTGCCCGGGCGCTTCGCTCGATGATCGCCTATGATTGTTCTGCGGCCTTCACCACAATTTACGGCCCGGTGATTAGGAACGGACCTAGGGTACTTGTCGCCCTTCGGGGTTAGGGATCTGCCAGTCCGCTACGACCTCGCTCAGCACCTTGACGCTGAGATCGATGCCACTCTCTGATATCATGCCGTAGCCCAGGAACAATCGTCGCGGGCCGGCTGCGGTCGCACTGTACCGGCCTAGACCATCGGTCGCGAGACCGTGACGCAGCAGCGCAGCAAGGATCGCAGCCTCCCCATCTGCATCTACCGTATCGGGTAACCTCAGAGTCAGGTGAAGGCCCGCAGCTGCACCTTCCACCTCGAGCCCAGGCATAGCCACGCGGAGGCCTGTCATCAGGTGGTTACGCCGATCGCGGTATACTCGCCGCATCCTGCGCAGGTGCCGGTCGTAGGTGCCTGATGCGATTAGTTCCGCGAGAGCGTCCTGATCAATCCGCGGCGGCCCTTCGCTCCATCGGCGCAGTTCGGAATTCATAGTTTCGACAAGTGAAGGAGGAACGACCAGCCATGCAAGTCGGAGCGCGGGCGCCAGGGTCTTGCTAGCGGTGCCGGCATAGACGATCCTGTCAGGGGCAAGTCCCTGGAGCGCCCCAACCGGCGCTTGATCGTATCGGAACTCGGCGTCGTAATCGTCCTCAAGCGCGAGGCGATCGCCGTCGCGCAGCCATTGCACCAGGTACTGCCGTCGCTCGGCACTAAGGACGCCGCCGATCGGAAACTGGTGAGACGGTGTGACCAACACCGCATCGGCTCCGGATCCACCGAGATTCTCGACCCGCATGCCATCCCCATCGACCGGTATCGACAACCGATGGAGCCCGGCCCTGTCCACCGCCGTCCAATCGCTGTAACTCGGATCCTCAACTGCTAGGCACCGCGCGCCCTGCGCGTGGAAAACAGCGCAGGTCAGCGCTCGCCCTTCTGCGAAACCACTGGTGACAAAAATGCTGGAAGGGTCGGCGATCACCCCGCGCACCCGCCCTAGATAGTCGGCCAGTGCCCGGCGCAGGACAGGGCTTCCGCGCGGATCGCCATAGCCAAGATCGCTGGCCGGGAGCCTATGAAGCACCGTCCGAATTGCCCGCATCCAGTCGTTTCGGGGAAACATGCCGACATCGGGCATGGCGGGACGGTGGTCGAGGCGAATGGGAACGATGACCGGCTCGCCCGGGCCGTCGACATCAGGCGTGCCGCTGAAATCGACGATCACAACCGGTCGGACTCCCCGTCGCGACGCCAGATAGCCTTCAGCTGCCAGCTGGCCGTAAGCATCTACGACGATCGGACGCGAAACGCCGACCTGCTTAGCGAGCGCACGCGTGGATGGCAGGCGGACACCGCGACGCAGTGCGCCTGAGCGGATCAACCCGAGCAACGACCTGCGCAATTGCAGCCTCAAGCTGTCGGCAGCATCCCTATCTAAGGAGATAGGTAGATCAGAAGGCAAACTGGTCATCATTTTCAGCATAGATGTGGTCATTATCACAAGTCCAGTAGCACGGTAATACCGGGGTCAGCAGTCTTGAGGGAGGATCGTTCATGACAGCGCTACAGACTCCAGCACGCGAAGTGGCCGGCGAGGCCATCCTTACGCCGACCATGCTCGCGCTTTGCGGACTGATCATGACGGCGATGAGTAGCTACTATCTGCTGCTCTCGGCGGTGCCAGCGCATATCGCTACCCTTGGCGGAGACTTCGCCGCCGGGCTGGCCACAAGTACGCTCATGGCAACGACCATCGTGGGCGAACTTTATGCTGTTCGCATCATTGGCCAGGTCGGCCGAGGTCCCGCTCTTGCATTCGCCCTGCTGGCTTTGGCTGCGCCTTCGCTCTGGAGCCTATCGAACAGCATTTTCATCGTGCTTCTCAGTTGCGCAGTTCGCGGCTTGGGAGTCGGTGTGCTGCTCGTCGCAGCTGGCGGGCTTGCGGCCAAGATCGCGCCGCACGGACGGCGGGCGGAGGCCATGGGAATCTATGGTGTGGCTTCGGCAACCCCCTCGATCCTGTGCATCCCTCTGGGACCCTGGGCCCTCGCGCAATGGGGGCCGTGGCCCATTGCGCTTGCCGGGGCCATGCTGGCGTTAGCCGGGACGATCTGCATCGCGCTTCTCCCCCGTAGTAGCAGGCTGTCGGAGGGGGTCTCCAGGACCAATCGTCTTCCAGCACTGCAGGACGCCGCCTGGCCGACCGCCGCTCTAGCATTTGGTGCGATAGCGATTGGCGCGGCCGTTACATTTCTGCCGTTGGCTCATCGAGAGCTGAGCACAGGAACGATCATATTAGCTTTGCTGCTTCAAGGATTGACGTCCGCAATCGCCCGGTGGGGATCGGGACGGTTCGTCGACCAGAGGGGTCCGCAGGGAGCGATGGTGGCCGGCATTGCCTTAACTGCTTTTGCGACCGTTCTTCTCGCGTTCCGCGGTGACATCGCTGTTATTGCCGGAATGGTATTCAGCGGCGTTGCCTTCGGGGTACTGCAAACTGCCAGCCTTGCGCTGTTGCTCGGGCGCACGACAGCAAGCCAGGTCGATGGCGCAAGCGCCGTCTGGAATGCGGCCTATGACGCCGGACTTGGTCTCGGCGGCTTTGCGGTCGGTGTACTGGCAACCACCGCCGGCTACCCTTCCGCGTTCGCGATCACCAGTGTCGGGGTCGCGGTGCTGGCGATGACAATCTTCCGGATTTTCGAACGGCCGAAGTTGCTTGACCGCGCGGCCCGCCAATCCCGTGGGGCTTAAAGCCGCTCAAACTACCCCTGCTATTGAAAGGAACAAAAACATGGCAAAGCTCGTATACGGAATGATGCAGTCTCTCGATGGCTATGTCTCCGGCCCGGAAGGTGGGCCGGGGCTTGGCGGGCCGGACGAGGCACTCCATCGACACTTCAATGATCACATGCGTAACCTCTCAGGCTGTCTTTACGGGCGGCGCATATACGAGATTATGCGCTACTGGGACGAGGATGAGCCGGGCCAGGACGAGGTCGGGCTCGAATTTGGAGCGGCCTGGCGGGATTGCCCGAAATGGGTCGTCTCACGGACCCTGAAGTCGGTCGGGCCGAATTCAACACTTGTTGAAGGTGATCTCGAGGAATTCGTCAAAGCATTGAAGATCGCCCAGAATGGTGAAATCGGAGTCGCAGGGCCAGATCTGGCCAAGAGCCTGACTGAGCTTGGCTTAATCGATGAGTATCGACTTTACGTCCTTCCCGTCGCGCTTGGCAGCGGCAAGCCATTCTTCTCTGCTCCCGCCCCGGCGCTTCAACTCTTGGCAAACGATCGCGTTGGAAAAGACACCGTTCTGCTGCGTTATGTCCTTGCCTGAAGCTGCGTCTACCGTGTGCCCGACCAGTGAATGGTGGCATTGGCGATGATGATGTCCTCGTGAATCGCGACGAAGATGCTGCGCAAAGCATTCTTGGCGCGTCGCCAAAGGATGTCAGAACTGGTCGGTTGTGACACCATCGACTGGATAACGCTTTTCTGCGTGCTTGCGATTGTCACAACCATGTGTCGGGTTTCGCCAACATTGTCGCCGTTCCGGGTTCATTGATCTGACCCGGATAGCGGACACGACCCAGATAAGGCATGAAGGGATATGACCGGGAAAACGCTTGCGACGATTATGCTCAGCATGGTCGGCTGGGGATGGACGCTTAGCGCGGGCGTCAGGCTTGCTCAGTATGAGCGCTCAACTACGTCAAAACGGATCGCGATTGGCAATACCTTGGTTTCGCTCATCCCGTTTGTCGTCGTCGTGTCTATAAATTGGGCGGCCTGAAAAGGGCCGCTTTAGCTCCCCGATGTCTAAAAGCGGACTGTCCGCACTCCGCCCAATTTCGGACGATCGGAGGTTGATAGCAATGGGCTGGAACCAGCCGGTCCGCCAACGCCCCGATTGCCATGGCTGGCATCATCGTCCACTTCATCGGCATGACACAGGAAGACGAACGCTGGATGCGTGAGGCGATAGCTCTTGCGAAGACGAAGGGCACTGATCCTTCCGATACACCGATTGCTGCGATTATCGTCCGTGATGGCGAGGTGCTGGCCGCACAGACCAACCGAACGGCGGAAGATAACGACGCAACGGCACATGCCGAAATCTGCGCCTTTAGGACAGCGGGTGCGCATGTTGGCGACATGGAGCTTCGAGGCGCGACGCTATATTCGACGCTGCAGCCGTGCGGCATGTGCACGATGGCGAGCATCTGGGCGAAGGTCGGCCGGATTGTCTATGGTGCCGGACGAGACGACGTCCACCGGATGTATTTCGAGGACCGCAATCTCGACACGGTCGACTTCATCCGCGACGCCTACCGCGAAGATCTTAGCATCGAGGGCGGCTGCCTAGTGAGCGAATGTGCCGAGCTGTACTATCGTCCTGACGACAACGTTCCAGCGGACGAGCAGGGCAATATCTGAGCTTGGACATTTCGCGGTTCGGTGCAGCATGCCATCGCAAGGTCGCGCATACATATTCTGTGGCGACCATCTCTTGGCGCATACAGATATCTCAGGCCTTTCCGACCGTGTCGCCCTCAGACTTAGCAGATTGTCTTACGCGGCACAGGTCTCTTCGCGGCGTTAGCTTGTTCGTGGGCGAGCAACGGCGTGTTGCGGAACGGCATCTTATTGCCCCATCATACACGTTCGCGGGTGCTGACCACGCGCCAACACCAACCAGTCAGCTTTCGCCAACTCTTTGGACGTTCAAACGATACTTCGAGTTCTCCGAAAGCGGACATCGAGCAACGACCTAAGCTTCCCAACTTTCAAAGTGGTCAAACGATAGAGATGTCGGGGTGGGAGAACGGTACTTCGCCACCTCCAAAGTTCCAGAGTTTGATTTTCTCGGCTTGCAACTTTGCAAAGGCATCGGGCATGATTGGCACCGTGCCAAGTCGGGCAGGTGACTCCGTGCATTGCCTGCGCTTGACCTTGTCAAAAATTGATCGAAACTCTTTCCAGTTCACATCGTCTAAGAAATCGTCGGGGAATATAGACCGCTGACGGGCACCTTTCTCATTCCAGCAGGAAAGATACGCCACCGCCAAACAGCCTCGTTGCTCGTTATTGCGTTGAATGCCGATCAAGGCGGGGCTTCGCAGGACCGTCTTAACTTTGCCGCGTAGGTGCCAAGGTCTAGCCCGTTCCAATGTAATTTTCTCATATCGCGGCTCTCCGCCAACCGAACTTGGCCAAGCCACTAAGCTGGGATTTTCTTCAGCGAGCTCGCGTTCAATCTCAGCCCAAGATTCAAACACGCGGTTAGGCTCATCAGGTTTCGAATAACTTTCAAAAATCTTCATGGCGGGAACTTCAAAAAGCCACCGCCAAACCTGCGCTACGTCATCGGCCGTGCCAAAGAAGTTGACTTGCATTCCGATTGCCTAGCACCGGCGTCCGGTTTCTAAAAATGCACCCATACGAATGTCCGCTATTTCGGATCTTCCAACGTTACCCGCCATTCAGAACTCCACCCACTTTTCGCCATTCGCGGGCTGTCGATCGATGCGACGCACCTGAAAGCCGGCCGGCAGGTTTCGGGATGGAAAGCTGCCCGACGGCAACCGCCAACAAAGCCGCCGTTTGCAGTCACTTCCGAGTGTGCTGAAACCTGCCGCTCGTTCATTACTTATTCCGAGCGCAGCCCTGTAAAAGCGGCTGTAACCAACTGGCATAGCAAGGCGCTCGGGATATCGAAGCTGCTTTCCCCTTCGACATTCCAGTCAAGTGAGATCTTGCTGCTCGATAAATCCCCGTTGAAAATAAGGGAGAAACACCAGCTATCTTCATGTAGTACAACGGACGGGTCCGTCCATTAAAAAGGTTGAAGATGTGAAAGCATCCGTCGAGTTGATATCGACACGACGCGGTCGCCCGCCGGCGAGCGCGGCAGGTGCGGCAGAGATGCGCGTGCTGGACGCGGCAACGGCGTTGTTTCTTGAGCAAGGCTATGGCCGAACCACGATCGATCAGGTTGCCAAAGGGGCGGGGACCGGTAAATCAGCGGTCTATGGTCATTTCGTAGACAAGCCCGCTCTTTTCAGCGCGGTGGTCCGTCGCTCGATCGAGACTATGTTCGCAGAGACTGTCCCGCCCGCTGAGAACGTGCGGCTAGAGGATCGTTTGCGTCATATCGGCAGAGCACTTGCGTCTAGCCTGCTCGTGCCGCGTTGTGTTGCGTTGATGCGGATCGTCGCAGCCGAAGCGGAAACTATGCCTGAGCTGGCCGAAGCTGCATACCGCATCAGCTACGAGGGCTCGGTTTCACAAGTCTACGAAGCGCTCGAAGGAGCAGCCTTTCCGACGAGCATGAACAGGAACGGGGCAGCGCGCCGTTTCCTCGAAATCGCCATTCAACCGTTGTCGTTTCAGGCAGCGTTCGGAACCCCGATCGATCAGCTACGAGCACGAATCGAGGATGACGTTGAGGATGCATTGGCGTTGCTCAAGGCGCGCGGTGTGCGGTTCGAGCATGCTGTTATCGCCGGGAACAACTTGCTCTGACCACCGTTTCTATTATGCAATGGACGATATCGTCCGTGATGGAGTGGTGGCATGTCAAGTGAGAACGTCAGAAAATACTACATTCAGGCATTGCACGCGCTTCGGTCGGCCAGCGAGCAGGGCGCAGTCACGGCACCGTTGCTCGAAAGCAAAGCTAGGAACGCCGACCTAAAAGCGATCGTGGCCGATTATCGCGAAACCGCAATTCGTCATGAGGAGCACATCGTCTCGTTCATGGGCGTGATCGGCGTCGAGCCGAACGATTTCAAAGACCGTGTGATGGAGGGCGTCAGCAATGGTACGTCCGAGATGCTGAAGGCGGCATCGCACGACGTGATCGACCTTGGCGTCCTGTCCGCCGCGCAAACGGGCGCGCAATATTTCCGGTTTGCGTTCGTCGGTCAGCCGACGATGGCCGAAGCGTTCGGCCTCGACGAGCAGGCGACGCGCTGGGTCAAGATGGCGGACGAGTGGCAGACGATCCTCGATCAGCTGAGTGAGATTGGCGTATCAGTGATGGCAGCCGCGATGGTGAACGAGCGCGAACACGTCTGACAACGCAGGGACCGACGATCCTCCGACGACCGCGCTCTATTCAAAGGTTTCCCATGACCACTCCACAAAGCCACAGCTCGGTACCACTACCGCAGTCCGCCGAGCATTCTGCCCGGAAGCAGCCCGGCAGCGATCTGGATGCGATTTATAGCATCCTGAGTCGGACCTATGCGACGTTTGATGAAATCGACGACCCGTGGATGACGAATGGATTGTCGGCGACACCGTTCAGGAGTCTAGTATCCACCTGCCTGTCCACCATGACCATCACAAAGCGCGTCGTGAATGCGTGCGTACCGCTCTATGAGAAGGTGTCGACGTTCGAGGAACTCGCGGCGCTTGACGACGAAGAACTGCGACGGATCATCAAGCCCGTCGCGCATTACAACCGCAAGACCAAGCTGCTGAAGGACATGGCGCGGCGGATTCTTGACGAACATGGCGGGGAGATCCCAAGAACACGCGAAGGGCTGATGGCGCTGCCGGGCGTCGGTCAGAAGGTCGCCGATATCATGCTGAATTTCGTGTTCGACGAACCGAGCATCGCCGTGGACACGCACGTCCTTCGTGTCCTCAATCGGCTTGGTATCGTTGATACGCCATCTGCCACAAAAGCAGCGGAGACGATCAACGCCGAGACGCCACCGCACTTCAAGCACCATGCTCATGAATGGTTGATCCAGCATGGTATGAAAGTCTGCGTGTCGCGGACGCCTCGATGTGGCGACTGTTGCGTGACCCAACATTGCAACTGGTTCGTTTTGCATCGTCCGATAGCCGCGGCGTAACAATTGTGAGTCAGTTTTTGCCACCGTTCCCACCGGGAAAATTGCTTGTGCTCGTGGCCGAGGATCTGCGCCTGGAAGATAACCTCGCATTCTCCATGGCGTCAGAAGCGAAGAACAACGAACTGGCTTTATTTCGGATATTGCCGGAAGCGCGAGGTCGGCCGCTCCGCACGTTGCACCGACGGCAGATCGAAAGCGCTGCGGAAAGGCGACTACGTCATCAACTCGATAAATTGGGCATCCCGTTTGAGGTTGCGGCCCATGAGGACAGCACTTCGCTTGCGCTGGCGTGCGGTCGACTGGGGTGCACGGCAGTCATCCGGAACGCGGCCGATGGCATGGCGATTGAAAATGCCTATCGCGAGGAATGGGAGCGCGACCTCGCGTCCGCGAACATCCCGCTGCTGACTGTCAACGGAGAGATGATCCGACGATTTGGACCTGGAGGTGCCAAGCCCGATCAGCCATTTCTGTCGGACGACGCGGATGTGGAAAGCGCCGCCCTACCGGATGATCATCCAATATTGCTTCTCCGGGCCTTTTTGCAGGACCTACCAACTAGCAATTATCTTGCCGACATGTGGATCCCCGGCCGCGACCGCCTCAGTTCGAGCCAGCTCTCAACACATTTTGCCGCAGGGACTTTGTCGAGCGACCGTGCGACTTGGGAGACAGTAAAGGCTGAGCGCCGTTGGAATGCGGCTAATCCGGGTAAGTCCCGGACTCCCGGAGGCGCGTCCTTTCGCCACTTCCGCAGCCGAGTGAACATGAGAACAGGGTTTTTGACAACCTTCTCTCGTTATCGGGACACGGACCTCCCACTTGCGACCGACACCGAGCAGGCCGACAGGGTGCGCGCATGGCGAGAGGGACGTACCGGAATACCGATGCCTGACGCTGCAATGCGCGAACTTGGTGCGACCGGATGGATCAATTTTCGGCTGCGACAGCTGGTCACCTCCTACGGCATCCAGCTTCTCGGGTTGCCAGCCGCCGAGGTCGGTAAAGCGCTGGCCGAGCTATTCGACGACTACGAGCCAGGAATCACTTGGCCGCAGGTCGGTTTGAACGACGGGACGATCATGCAGGATCGAGGCCCGAGAATCCTCAATCCAGTGAAGCAGGGCCGAGACCTCGACCCATCCGAAGCATACGTCAGACAGTGGCTGCCCGAGTTGACTTCGGTCCCGGTCGGTTTCGCCCACGAACCATGGCTTTGGTTCGACAATCCGCTGCCTGCTCCGTTGATCAACCACAAAGAAGCTTTCCGCGCAGCTCGGGCCCGATGGGGAAATCGGCAGCAAGCTCTTCGACCGCGAGAAGATGTGATCAGCAGTAACGCATCCAGTCTTGTCTAGCGCCCCGTTCAACGAGTCCGATGGGGAAAGTCTCCTGTATCAAACGTAGTCAGTTTTGTTTCAAAAAATCACTGATGTGTTTCTGCGGATTGACGGCTGCCACAAACTTGTTTCGCAATACGCCAACATTGCGGACGTTGCGCTGAAGCCCCGGACCTAACGGTAACTCCCGTCTGTTCAGTGCGTGCCCAAACACTCGGTAATTGGTGGAGAACGGTCTAGCAGCTTTGAACGTAGGCTTGATGTGCGCGGCCCCTGATTTAGCCGTTTGGAAATTAATGATCGCACGCTGTCGCCGACGCCGTTATCTGGATCAGATACGGCCACGCCGCACAATTTGGCGATATACTGCGGCGCTGGGCTTGAGCTTTCGTTCGAACGTCGTCCGGTCCACGCTGGCAAGGCCGAAATGGGGTTTGTAGCCCTGTAACCATTCGAAGTTGTCGAGCAGCGACCAGTGCATATAGCCGATCACCGGCACACCGGCGGCAATCGCCTCCTGCAGTCCGGCGAGGACTTGCGGGATATACCACGCGCGGCGTCGATCGTCGTCGGTCTCAAGTCCGTTCTCGGTCACGAACACCGGCTTTCCAGTGCGCTTGTGGGCGTATTCAACCGCGTTTCGCAGCGCCAATGGCTGCTTGATCATCTCGCCCATCGCCTTGGGATCGACGAAAGGCATTTCGGACATCGGCGGCATTTTTGCACCCGTGCACGGGATCGGAATCTGGCGGTAAGTCTGCACGCCGACGAAATCGCATGATTGCTTGGCCGCATCCATCCATGCGCCATAGGCTTTCTCGCGCGTCGCGACGTAAGGGCTGTCGGCGGTGCCCGGCACGAAATCGACGAGGTTGAGCGTGACCCCGGTGGGGAGGCGCGGCTGCGCGGCCTTAATTGCCGCAGACCCTTGGTGGTGCGCGGCGAGCAATTGCGGGGTCATGCCCAAAATATCGGGGTGATCCATCGTCACGAACCGCTCAACCCCGCTGCGTCGTGCTGCGTCGGCATGCGCGCGTGTCTGCACTTCGTCCTTGGCTTTAAAATAGCCACGGGCAAACACACGATAAGTCAGGCCAACTTGCGGTTCGTTAATGGTGCAGGCGTAAGCCATGCCATCCCCCAGCTCGCGGGCAACCTTGTCGCAATAGCGCGCAAATAGGCCTGGAGATTCGGGGTTGAGCCAACCACCGGCTTGCGCGAACCAGCGCGGGGCGGCGACGTGAAAAAAGGTGGCGACTGGCGCGATGCCAGCCTTGTGCAGCGCGGTGATCATCCGGCGATAGTGATCGAGCACCGCATTCGAAAACTGTCCACGAACCGGTTCGATGCGCGACCACTCGACGGAAAAACGGTAGGAATTCAGGCCTATCGCTTTGAGCAGCGCGATGTCCTGATCGTAGCGGTGATAGCTGTCGCAGGCATCGCCCGAGCGCTCGGCAAATGCACTTAGTTGAACCTGCTCCATCAACCACAAGTCGGCGTTGGCCTGATTGCCCTCGATTTGGTAGCCTGCGGTGGATGCGCCCCAGCGGAAATTGGCGGGAAAAAATCCGTGGTTCGTTGTCGATCGGGCGAGCGCTGCGCGATGTCCTGTCGCCGTCAACAGGATTGCTCCACCGACGCCCAGTAGAGCTCTGCGGTCGAGGTTTTGAGGATCTGCAAAGTTTGGCATGTCGGCCTCCAGCGCATTGTTCTTCAGACACGCTCATGGTTCTTCAGACACGCTCATGATTTTGCCTGGCCAGTCAAATCGTCTTGCGTCAGTCAGACCAATTATCGCCGTCACGAACGGAGCTGGGTGATCGTAAATTACGGTAAGTATGAATCGGTACCGTTGCTCAGATGATTGACCCTCTGCCATAAATCGAAGTGACGGCAACTTTGGAGCGAAATTTGGCGTCGCAAGAACGTCGCAAAACGCCAACATTGTTGACGTTTAGAGGGCCAAGGCGGCCCCTCAAAACCTGTCATCCATTCATACTTTCGATGTCCCAGTGTTATGACCCGAATTTGTCATCGCTGACAGTCCGCATTCAGGCACAGTCGCTTGTCATCGAGCAAACTGACCTAGCCATGTCGCAGGGCTGCTACTTCAGTCCGCAATGCGACGTTCGACCATTTATGATGCACCGATCAATTGTGCGTCCGTCGACGCTCCACACGGTCGCCCGCCACTTGCGTGCGCTGCGACGTTCGAGCGTCATATAACCGAAGCCGTCGACCCATGATGCGAAAGCATCTGGAACGGTGCCCGGAACAGGAGAATAGTCCTTTGGCAAATGCGCAGGCAGCGGCACCACGTCTTCGGCCGTTCCGGAAAAGCCCGTGATGAACTGGCTCGGATAGCGGCGAGGGAAGCTGATCTGCTCCCACAAATGAACATGGCCGGAGAGCACGGCGTCGATGCTTGCGGGAAGAATATCGGCGTCGCGGGAGGCGAAGACCGACTGGGTGCCGACCGTCGCTGTACGCAGCGCCACGGCGCCATCCTTGCCGGTCGCCGCGACGCCCAGAATTGGTTTGTGGGTGGCGACGAAGTTGAAAATTGCACCCTGCGCCAGATCGCGGATCGCATCATGGGTGGCCGTGAATTGGGCAAAGCGAGGGTCGGTCGTCTCGATCGCCTTGTCAGGTGCTGTCGCAAGGTCCGCTACGATAATGCGTGCGCCGCCGCCGATGGGGACGGCGTACACCGATGCCGCGTCGCCCACGGCATCGTTTTCCGCACGGTTGCAGTCGCGACCGGACTGCAGCGGGCGCGGATCGACGAAGCGCCACCAGCCTTGTCCGGCACGCGGACAGTTTTCGTGGTTACCGCGCACGACGACCCAGGGGGCTGCGCGTAACAGCGGCGCGCCGGGTGCAAAGAAATCGGCGCTCCACGCATCCCAGCCATAGCCCCAGGGGGAGCCGGCGCAACCGGCCTTGTCCGACGGGCAGGGATTTTCGCGATAGTGATAATCACCTACATGAACGACGAGTTGCGGCTTCCACTTGGCGGCCCGCGCCGCGATGCGCGCGAACGGGAAGGCCGCCGGGTCGTTGCAATCCTGATAGGCGTTGTCGCTCGCCTTCAGGCGGCAGCCGGTGTCGCCGATCACAACGATCCGGCGAATTTCCTTGCGCACGCGCGGTAGTGGCCGACCCCTGATCGATGCTTTTTGCGTCCCGGCAAGGATGACGGCGTCACACGTCGATACCGGAAAAGCCGACGGCTTGGTATTCTCGAGCGTTGAAAGAGTCGGTCGCAGCGGCATGGTTTCGGCGGAAAGCCGGACCGACATCGGCACAGCGCGACCATCGACCATCATGACAGGACAGTGCGTTTCGGTCGTGATGACACGCGCAACTGCCTGTCCGTTTTCGCCAAGCACGACGAACGCGGCTTCGGGGCCCGCCAGCGCGGGCACCGGCGCGAGCAACAGCGCCAGTGCCGCGCGCAGGTGCATCAGAACTTGACCGTCACTTCGCCGGTAATCTGCCGGCCGGGCTGGAAGAAATACTGGGTGCCTGACACGTTGATGACGCGCTGCGAGTCGAACAGGTCGCTGACCTTGATGCCTGCCCGCACGATGCCGAAGTCGTAGCTCGCCGACACAAGGGCCGTGTTATACGGCGCGATGCGAAAGCGGTTTGCCACGCCCGTGACAGGCGTCAGCTCGATGATCGTCGCGCCCAATCCCGAATTGGTGATGAACTGCGGCCCGGTATATTTGTCGATCAGCGAGAAGCGGATCGGTCCGTGCTTGTAGAGGATGCCCGCCGCCGCCGTGCTTTCCGGGGCCTTGTCGATTTGAAGCCGCGTATCCTTCGCGATGGCCTCGTTCAGCGAAGCGTTGGCGAAAAGGGCAAAGCCATTGCCGAAGGCGAATGTCGCCTGTCCCTCGATGCCGCGATACAGCGCGCCGCCGATGTTGGTGAAGATGGTGCCTTCGCCCGGCACCGGCGAGGTCGAACTGACGAACTTGTTGTTGAAATCGATCGAATAGGCATCGAAATCGAGGCTGAGCTTCGACCCGTGATAGACGATACCGGCCTGATAGTTGGTCGACGTTTGCGGGTCGACCGCCGATAGATCGGGGCGCGCGACATAGAGCTGGCTGAGCGGCGGTGCGAGGAAGCCCTTGGCGTACTGGCCGTAGATCGAGAGGTTCGAGGTGATCTGGTAGTTGGCTGTCAGGAACGGCACGGTCGCCGTATAGGTCTTGCTGATCCGCTGCGCATAGCGCGTCGTCTGGTTATAGAGCGCGTCGATCTTGCGGTTGAAATCGATGTGCTTGATGCCTGGCGTGATGGTCAGCCCGTCGAAGGGGCGTAGCTCGAGCTCGGCGAATTCCTCGGTGTGGTTGAGCGAGGAATTCTGGTCGAACCGGATATAGCCCTGCGTGATTGCGCCGGGGTTCAGCCCGGTTGCGGGCGCAACCTGTTGCGAGTTGCGATAGTTGAAGCGGTTCGAAATCAGATCGATTTCGGTTTGCTGGCGATAAGTGTGGCTCCATTCGAGCCATGCCCCGACGGTCAGTGCACCGAAGCCGAAATCGACTTTCACCTTCGCGATGTCGCCATAGACACAGTAGGCGTTCGACTTGGTATAGCCGGGGATCCCGAATACGAACGCACCGGTGGACGACAGTTTGACGCGGTTGGTTGTCGTGACGCCGGTGGGCACGGCCACGCCCGGCACCTGTCCGGCGAGCAGTCCTGGCTGAGTTGCATCGAGACCCGACAACGTCTCGTTGTCGTACTTGTAGGTATAGGCGCTGTTGGTGAATTCGCTGTTCGGCGCGATCTTCGCGTCGAGGCGCGCGATGTAGAAATCCGTTGTCTTGACCGTGCTGTTGTAGCCGAAATAATTCTGTGTGTTCGGGTCGTTCGACAGAGCGTAGCGCTTGCCGAAGGCCAGCACCTGTGCGGCGCTGGCGCCGTCGTTATCCGATTGCGCGAACACGTTGCGGTTCGCGGTCGCCACGAAGCTCAATGTCACGTCGTTGCTGATCGGCACGACGGCCTTGGCATAAAGGTTCAGCTGCTTGTATTTTTCGAACGACAGCGCGCCGTCCGAATTCACATATTGCGCGCTGACCACGAACTTCGTCCCGCCGAGCGCATCGATGGCGCCCGACTGAAGCACGGCCTGCCCGTTGATCGTGTTGAAGCTGCCATAACCGGCAACGAACTCAGCGCTCATTTCATCGCGCGGCGCGCGGCTGAACAGGTTGATATTGCCGCCGAAGGTCGCCTGGCCGAGCTGGCTGGCGTTGCCGGGACCACGATC
>JANMJZ010000100.1:0-14115 GCA_031371635.1 Sphingomonadales bacterium
GTCGGTCATGCTGATCCGCCAGGCGTCGAACACCGGCCAGCTCTATGGTTCGGTTGCCGTGCGCGACATCATCGAGGCGCTCGAAGCCGAAGGCGCAAAGGTGCTCAAGAACCAGATCGTCCTCGACAAGCCGATCAAGGCGATCGGGCTGTACGAGGTCAAGGTCCAGCTACACCCAGAAGTTGCGGTCATGGTTAAGGTGAACGTCGCCCGTTCGCCCGAAGAAGCCGACCTGCAGTCGCAGGGTGTCGACGTGATGGCCGCCATGTTCGAAAAGGACGAGGCGGGCTTCACCGAGGATTACGATCCCAATGCGGAGCCGGGCGAAGTTGCCCCGCGCGACAGCGACGGCGACGCGGAAGCGGCGTAAAGCTATCGCGGGCCGCAACGAGCCCGGACGGCGGACGCGAAAGCGGTCCATCCGACGAAGGCGCGGGCATTGCCCGCGCCTTTTTCGTTGGTGGCAATCGTGGCGCCCGAAAAAACTGCTGTCCTACGATAATCGTTCGCTATTCGTTCTCAGTCGAATTGTGTCTGGCTCTTTCCAGTTGTGCATCCCCTTTCCATCAATCACGTGAAAACGGGTTTTGGTGCTGTTCAATACCAGCAATATCCACTGCGCAGGTGTGAACTTTGTGACCTTCGGCAGAAATGCGGTCTTTTTGTAGACTGAACGAGACCCCGAGAGGCGGTCGCGGCGAGGTTGCCGTCGGTCCTCGCTATGGCAAGGCCGGACTAGCGCTATGCGTCCGCACGCAGCCGTTTGCGAAGCAAGGCCTGCGTCAGGCCGAAACGCTCAATAGCCCATGAGTTTGAGCACTTCCGCACGGCTCCGGTGATCCTCGAGGAAGCAGCCGAGCAACCGTGACGTCGTCATGCCGACACCCGGTGTTCGCACGCCGCGACCGGTCATGCATCCGTGCTGTGCCTCGATCACGACGGCAACACCCTGCGGATGGAGATTGTCCCAGATACACTGAGCAACCTGCGCGGTCAGACGTTCCTGGATCTGCAGCCGCCGCGAAAAGCCGTTGAGAACGCGGGCCAGCTTGGAAATGCCGACGACGCGCTTGTCGGGCATGTACGCGATCGACGCCTTGCCCGTGATTGGCGCCATGTGATGTTCGCAGTGCGACTGGAACGGAATGTCCTTCAACAGGACCAGTTCGTCATAACCGCCGACCTCATTGAAGGTGCGTGACAGGTGATGCGAAGGGTCTTCCTCCATCCCCGAACAATATTCGCGCCAGGCGCGCGCCACGCGCTTGGGCGTATCGACCAGCCCTTCGCGGTCGGGATCGTCGCCAGACCAACGGATCAGCGTGCGGATGGCATCCTGCACGTCGCGCGGAACCGGAAGCTTTGCGGCTTCATAGGCATCAGCCACCAGCGGGCCATCATCATAGTCGGACATGTACTTGAAATAGGCGCTTGGTTCGCAAGTGCAACCATCCTTGTGTTGACGCTACGGCATGCGTGCCGCGTCACGTTGAGATTGGTAGCGAGTTGCAACTGGCACGGATTAACGCAACTCCGCCATTGACGCGCGCGTAAGGTTGCGCGACCAAGGCAGGCGAAGGCACCGACGAGTGCCGTGAATTTGCAGGGGAGAGATCCAATGAAACGCATTAATTTTGCCGGCGCCTCGCTGTTGGCGCTCGCTGTCGCCACGCCGTCCTTCGCACAGGGGACCGCACAACCCGCCCCGCAGGCGGCCGAGGCAGAGGACACCAGCGCCGATATCATCGTCACCGCGTCGAAGCGCGCCCAGACGCTGCAGGACACGCCGATCTCGGTCGCCGTTGCCAGCGCGCAGCAGATCGAACAGTCGCAGGTCCGCGATCTCCTCGACCTCCAGACGCTGGTTCCGTCGCTCAAGGTCGGCCAGCTGCAGAGCTCCGCAAACACCAACTTCATCATCCGCGGCTTCGGCAATGGCGCCAACAACGTCGGCATCGAGCCGTCGGTCGGTGTTTTCATCGACGGCGTTTACCGCTCGCGCTCAGCCGCCCAGATCGGCGACCTGCCCAATATCGAACGTGTCGAAGTGTTGCGCGGGCCGCAGTCGACCCTGTTCGGCAAGAACGCGTCGGCGGGTATCATCAGCATCGTCACCGCCGAGCCGCAATTCAAGCTCGGCGGCCAGATTGAGGCGTCGTACGGCAATTACAACGCCATCGTCGTCAAGGGCAGCGTGACGGGCCCGCTCTCGGACACGATCGCCGTCAGCCTAGCCGGCAACATCAACAAGCGTGACGGTTATGCGCGCTACGTGAACCTCAACCTGGATACGAATAACCGCAACCGTTACGGCGTGCGCGGCCAGATCCTTTTCCAGCCGAGCTCGGAATTCAAACTCCGGATCATCGGGGACTATGACAATATCGACGAGCGTTGCTGCACGGTGGCCAACCTGTTCGACGGTCCGACCGGCGGCGCCGTGCGCGCATTGGGCGGGCGCATCACCTCGAACCAGCCTTTTTCATATGATGGCTACGCCAATTTCCCCTCGTCCAACAAGATCGACAACTATGGCGTTTCCGCTCAGATGGACTGGCAGGTTGCGAACTCACTCGCCCTTACCAGCATCACCGCCTATCGCGGCGTCAAGACGAACACCAATGCTGACTCTGACTTCACCAGCGCGGATCTGATCGGCCAGAATGCAAACCAGGGGAAGATCGACACGTTCACGCAGGAATTGCGCTTGTCGACCAGCTTCGACGGTCCGATCAATTTCCTCGCGGGAGTGTTCTACTTCAACGAAAAAATTCACAACGAAAACCAGCTGACCTTCGGCAAGGATTTCCGCAATTATGCAAACCTGCTGAGTGGCGGTAATTATGGCGGGCTGGAACCGACGCTCCGCGCGCTCAACCCCGGTCTTGCACCCGGCGCTTTCGGTGCCCAAGGCCAGGGGCGCTTTGAAAAATATGACTATAAGGACGAGGCGATCTCGCTCTTTGGTCAGGTCGATTGGGAAATCACGCGCGGCCTGACGGCAACGGCTGGCTTCAACTACACCTCGGACCGCAAGAAGGTGGTTCAGAACAACGTCGCGACTGACGTGTTCTCCAGCATCGACCTTGTCCAGACGGCTGCCAATGCGGGCATTCCGGGGACGATCCCAGCGAACACCTTCCCGGGACAGACGACGGCACTGTTCCCTCGCACCACGGCCTGCACGGCGAGTGCTCCCGCGGGTACTTGCAACCCGTTCCTCGCGCTAGCACCGCTCCAGTTCATCCCGCCCTATCTCAACTTCCCGAACGCGGTGGAGGACGGCAAGACGAGGGACAATAACTTCTCCTACACGTTGCGGCTGTCTTACAAGTTCAACTCGAACATCAGCACCTATGCAACTTATGCGACGGGTTTCAAGGCGTCGTCCTTCAACCTGTCGACCGACAGCCGCCCGTTCGCGCGGGACTTCATCCCGGGATCGCCGGCACAGGTGCCTGCGCCTGCTGCCTCCGCCATCCGGACGGCGGGCCTTGCGGTCAATAATCTGGTAATCGGCACGCGCTACGCAGGGCCAGAAGACGCGGCCGTCTATGAAGTCGGCCTCAAGGGACAATGGCGCGGGTTCGGGTTCAACCTGGCTGTGTTCAAGCAGATCCTGAAAGGGTTCCAGAGCAACATCTTCCAAGGCACGGGATTCGTGCTCGGGAATGCCGAAAAGCAATCGACCCAGGGTTTTGAACTCGACTTCTCGCTTTCGCCGGTTCGTAACCTGAACTTCACCGGCTCGGTGACCTACCTCGATCCGAAGTACGACCTGTTCACCGGTGGATCGGCCTTCAATGCGGCTACCAATGGAGTTCAGCCGACCAACCTGACCGGTGTGAAGCCCAGCGGCGTTTCGGACTGGGCGGTCGCCGTCGGCACGACATACACAGCTGAACTCGGCGAGGCGCTGAAGGCGATCTTCCATGTCGACTACAATTTCGACAGCGCCTTCGTCATCGCCCAGGGCCTGCCCTACAAGGCGAGCCCGGAGACGCTCAACGCGTCGATCACCCTCGCGCTGCAGAACGGTCTGGAGCTGACCGCTTGGGGCCGCAACCTGACCGAGCCGAAGTTCAATCCGGTCATCTTCCCGGGTGTTGCGCAGTCGGGCACACTGTCGGCTTACCCAAGTGGTCCGAAGACCTATGGCGTGAACGCACGCTTCAAATTCTGATCTGACGGCGACACAAAGAAAGGGGCGCAGGACGATATGTCCTGCGCCCCTTTTTTTGTTTTAGCTCAGTTCGAAGGCGTTGCCTCTATCCGCACCAGCAACGCATCGACCTGCACCTGCGCGCCGGTCTTTGCGTTCAGCTCTGCGACCGTCCCGTCGAACGGCGCGGTCAGCGAATGCTCCATCTTCATGGCCTCCAGCGTCACGAGCTTCTGACCCTTGGTCACCGTATCTCCCGCCGCGACATCGACCGCTAGGATGCGGCCGGGCATTGGCGAAAGGATGGTGCCTGAGGAGGCTGCACCAAGCCCACTGCCGCGCGGTTGTTCGAGGCGGAACGCCCGCGCAAAGCCGTCGACGAACGACAACACCTCCCGCACCGGCGCATCGTTCTCCGCTTCGACCAGATCGACGACATGCACTCGACCGTCTTGGTCGATAATCCGCGCCTCGGCACGCGCCGGTGCGTTGAGCCGCAGCCCAAGTGCTGCCTGCCACGGGCCCTCGCCCTGCGACCCGCAAAGCAGTGCCGCTGCCTCCTCGAGCTCTTCGCCATCTGGTTCGGGCGCCATTGCAAGCGCATTGCCCGCCCGTGCGATCAGGCCGGTGTCGACATCGCCTGCCACGAAATCCGGATGTGCGTTGAGCAATCCAAGGAACCCCGCATTGGTCTTGACCGGCCAGATTTCGGTCCCTGCGATCGCCTCTCCGAGCGCGGCCAGTGCACCCTCCCGCGTGTCCGCATGGACGACCAGCTTCGCAATCATGGGATCATAGAAAGGCGAGACTTCCCCGCCCTCCTCGACCCCGGTTTCGATACGGGCATCCTCTGGAAAGCGCAGATGGTCGAGCGGTCCTGTGCTGGGCAGGAAGCCGGTCGCCGGATTTTCAGCATAAAGTCGGGCTTCCATCGCCCAGCCGTGGATGCTCAGTTCACCCTGGCTCATCGGGAGCGGCTCCCCGCTTGCCACGCGGATCTGCCATTCCACCAGATCAACGCCAGTGATTTCCTCTGTAACCGGGTGTTCGACTTGCAGTCGGGTATTCATTTCCATGAACCAGATACGGTCGGCGCGCAGGCCTTCGCTGGCGTCGGCAATGAATTCGATCGTGCCGGCGCCGACGTAATCAACCGCCTTTGCCGCCTTCACCGCTGCGGCGCAAAGCTGCCCGCGCGTCGTGTCATCCATTCCTGGCGCCGGAGCTTCCTCGATCACCTTCTGATGGCGACGCTGGAGCGAGCAATCGCGCTCGAACAGGTGGACAATGTTGCCATGCGTGTCGCCGAACACCTGCACTTCAATATGGCGGGGACGCTGGATGTACTTTTCGATCAGGACATGTGCGTTGCCGAACGAAGCCGTTGCCTCGCGCTGGCACGAGGCGAGAGCGTCGACGACTTCGGCCGCATCCTCGACCTTGCGCATCCCCTTGCCGCCGCCGCCTGCGACTGCCTTGATCAGCACGGGATAGCCGATCTCGTCGGCGCGCGCCGCGAGGAAAGCCGGGTCCTGGTTCTCGCCCATATAGCCGGGCGTTATTGGTACGCCTGCCGCCGCCATCAGCTTCTTGGCTGCATCCTTCAGGCCCATTGCCGTGATGCTGGCGGGGCGGGGCCCGACCCAAACGAGCCCGGCGTCGAACACACTTTGCGCGAATTCGGCGTTCTCGGACAAGAAGCCATAGCCCGGATGGATCGCTTCCGCGCTCGTGGCTTTCGCCGCAGCAATGATCTTCTCGCCCACCAGATAGCTGTCGCGCGCCGGCGACGGCCCGATATGCACCGCCTCATCGGCCTGCCGCACGTGCAGCGCGTCGGCGTCGGCGTCCGAATAGACCGCAACGGTGCGGATGCCCATGGCGCGCGCGGTGCGGATGATCCGGCACGCGATTTCGCCCCGGTTCGCGATGAGGAGGGAATGGATCATGTCAGTTTCCGCAATCGGTGGTGCGCGATGAAAAGCTGAGGTTCATGACCTTCCAAGTGCCATTCTCGCGGATAAGGTCGAAATGGTCGAAGCCGCAATTGGCGACCTTGCCCTGCCTGCGCACGACGAAGCGCGCCCAAACCATGGCGATATCGCCGTCGATCTCGATGGCGGGGTCGCTAATCCGCTCTTCGAACGCGCCATCCGGCGTAATGCGCTTGGCGAACTCACTCCAGCTTTGGGACCGGATGCCGCTGACGCCTGAAGGCCGCAGGCCAGTGGCCGTGACGCGGCCATCAGGATAAACATGCGAAAGCATTGCCGTTGCATCACCGACAGCAATAGCCGCAAATATCGCATTGATCGGTGTCGTGATCGCGGTTGTGTCGGCCTGCTCAAACGGCACGGGATTTGCGGGGGGCAGTTTCTGGGCGGTCGCCTCAACAGAGGCGAGCAGCGCGATAGGAAACAGCAAGATCGCCCTCACATCCGGAACACCCCAAACCGGGGCGCCTCCTCGACCGGCGCGTTCAGCGTTGCCGCCAGCGCCAGCCCCAGCACATCGCGCGTTTGCGCCGGGTCGATGATCCCGTCATCCCACAGCCGCGATGTCGCGTGATAGGGGTTGCCTTCGTCTTCGTATTTCTCGCGGATCGGCGACTTGAACGCTTCGGTTTCCTCCGGCGTCCATCTATCGGCATCGCGGTGGACTGTCGCCAGCACCGACGCCGCCTGCTCGCCGCCCATCACGCTGATCCGTGCATTAGGCCAGGTGAACAAGAAGCGCGGCGAATAGGCCCGCCCGCACATGCCGTAATTGCCGGCGCCAAAGCTGCCACCGATCAGCACGGTGATTTTCGGCACCTGTGCAGTGGCGACCGCCGTCACCAACTTCGCGCCATGCTTGGCAATGCCTTCAGCCTCGTACTTTCCGCCGACCATGAAGCCCGAGATGTTCTGGAGGAAAAGCAAAGGTATCCGCCGCTGGCAGGCGAGTTCGATGAAATGCGCGCCCTTCTGTGCGCTCTCGCTGAACAGCACGCCGTTGTTGGCGAGGATCGCGACCGGCATGCCCCAGATATGCGCAAAGCCGCATACCAGCGTTGTGCCGTAGAGCGACTTGAACTCGTGAAACTCGCTACCGTCGACGATGCGGGCGATGACCTCGTGCACGTCGTATGGCGCGCGGACGTCGTCGGGGACGATGCCGTAGAGTTCCTCCCCATCGAACCTGGGCGGGCGCGGTTCCTTCAGGTCGAGGTCGGGTTTCTGGACCGGACCCAGATGACTGACGATATCGCGCACGATGGTCAGCGCGTGTTCGTCGTTCTCCGCGACATGATCCACCACGCCCGACTTGCGCCCGTGCGTATCCGCGCCGCCAAGTTCCTCGGCGCTGATCACTTCGCCCGTTGCCGCCTTCACCAACGGCGGCCCGGCGAGGAAAATCGTCCCCTGCCCGCGCACGATCACCGTCTCGTCGGACATCGCAGGCACATAAGCCCCGCCGGCAGTGCAGCTGCCCATGACACAGGCGATCTGCGGAATACGCCGCGCGCTCATATTGGCCTGGTTGAAAAAAATACGCCCGAAAAGGTCGCGGTCGGGAAACACCTCGACCTGATTCGGCAGGTTCGCCCCGCCGCTATCGACGAGAAAAATGCACGGTAGCCGGTTCTCCATCGCGATTTCCTGCGCGCGGAGGTGCTTCTTGACCGTCATCGGATAGTAGGTGCCACCCTTCACCGTCGCGTCGTTGCAGACGATCATGCACTGGCGCCCCGACACGCGGCCGATGCCTGCTATCACGCCCGCACCGGGGATCTCTCCCTCATAAAGGTCGTTGGCAGCCAGCTGTGCGATCTCCAGGAACGGCGAGCCCGGATCGAGCAGCCGCTCGACGCGCTCGCGAGGCAGCAGCTTTCCGCGCGCCGCGTGGCGTTCCCTTGATTTTTCGTTTCCGCCGAGCGCGGCAGCAGCCACCTTGGTGCGCAACTCGTCACGGAGCGCGATATTGTGGGCAGCATTGCTGCGGAAGAGATCGCTCTCGGGGCTCAGCGAGCTGGTCAGAATGGGGGCACTCATGACGGGGGCGCTAGCATGTCGCCACCGGCCCGCAAAGCCGCCGTACCGATGCTTCAGACCGGCTTGTTGCGCAGCAGATAGCGGTAAACCCCGATCGCATTGATGATCAGCAGCACGCTGTTCTGCCACCCGATCCCCTCGCTGTCCTCCTTGAGGAAGCCCCAGGCAATCAGCGTGATCGAAGAGGTGACGAACAGGACGAACGCCCATCCGGTGGGTTTGCGTCCGAGGTCCAGGGAAACGACGAGCGCCGCGATCACACCCGCCGCAGCCCCGTAATACTGCAGAGCAGTGAGCATGGTTTCGTTCATGCGCGGACCAACGCGCGTCATGCACGAAGGGTCCGGCGGTCAGGCAGCGCCCAGCAGTTCGCGCCCGATCAGCATGCGCCGAATCTCGTTGGTGCCCGCGCCGATATCGAGCAGCTTTGCGTCGCGGTAATAGCGTTCGACCGGCCAGTCCTTGGTATAGCCTGCACCCCCCAGCGCCTGCACCGCCTCATTCGCGACTTTTACGGCGTTCTCGCTTGCCAGCAGGATAGCGCCAGCCGCGTCGAAGCGTGTCGTACGCCCGGCGTCGCAGCTTTTGGCGACCGCATAGACATAGGCCCGGGCAGAGTTTAGCGCGACGTACATGTCGGCAATTTTCGCCTGCATCAGCTGGAACGCCCCGATGGGCTTGCCGAACTGCTGACGCTCGCGAACATAGGGCAGGACCGTGTCGAGGCACGCCTGCATGATACCGAGCTGGATGCCCGCCAGCACAGTGCGCTCGTAGTCGAGGCCCGACATGAGCACCGCCGCGCCGCCGTTCTGCGGCCCCATCACTTGTTCCTCGCCGACGAAGCAGTCGTCGAAGACGAGCTCGGCCGTGGGCGACCCGCGCATGCCCATCTTGTCGATCTTCTGGCCGATACCGAACCCGTCCATGCCCTTTTCGATCAGAAAAGTGGTGATCCCGCGCCCGCCGTCGCTGGTGTTGGCATAGACGACCAGCGTGTCGGCAAAAGCAGCGTTGGTGATCCAGAATTTCGTGCCGTTGAGCACATAACCGCCCTGCACCGCTTCGGCCTTCAGCTTCATCGACATCACGTCGCTGCCCGCACTCGCTTCCGACATGGCAAGGCTGCCGACATGGTCGCCGCTGATCAGCGAGGGCAGATACTTCGACTTTTGATCGGCATTCCCCCAGCGCGCGATCTGATTGACGCACAGGTTCGAATGCGCGCCATAGCTGAGCCCGACCGATGCCGAGGCGCGGCCCACTTCCTCGCACGCGATGACGTGTTCGAGATAACCGAGACCCAGGCCCCCATCCTCTTCGCCGACGGTCATCCCATGCAGCCCGAGCGCACCCATTTCGGGCCATAGTTCGATCGGGAATCGATCGTTCGCGTCGATCTCCGCCGACAATGGCGCAATGCGCTCGCTGGCAAAGCGGCGGGTGGTATCACGGATCATGTCGGCAGTTTCGCCGAGCGCGAAGTCGAAATCGGTCATTTGGAGCAGGTCCTAGGCGCTTTTCTGTTGTTCGGTGTCCGTGATGCCCAGCCGAGGGGCCGATCCTGCTTCGTTGCCAGACCGGTCCCCGGGTGGACCCCAACGGGTACTGGACGCGGAGATAAGGACTAAATCATGGGCTGTCCCGGGCAAATTACGGTCTGGCGCACGCGCCCTTTTCTGGTGGCTCATCGGAGCGCCTGCTGAACGATGCCGAACGGACGCAGGAGAATGAAATTACGTCGCGGATACGCCGCCTATTGCTTGGGCGTCACCCAGACCGACACAGGTACGATCACTTTGCCCGGCGCTGGCTTGCCCACGTCCACGCGATCTGCCTTGACCAGTTCGCCGCTTGCAAGCGTAAAGCTGGCCCATGGTTTGGGCATTCGGCCAAAGGTAAACTTCTGTATTGGCTGACCCGTGGTCGAGTTCATGATGGTGGCAACGATCGACATGGCGCGCCGATAGCAAGGCGAGGCCGACCGTTCCAGCAGCATCGGTTGCAACCGGCCGCTTCTGCGGATGGCTCCAGATCGAGAATGCATCACGTCAAAGCTTTTAAAGCTGCTTTCGGATCTGGACGCTTGCTCCTCCGTGCATATATCGACCATGCGCCCGGGGATGACATTCAAGATTGATATGGGGTTCGATGCAGGCGGCGCCGTCGCGCATGTCGACCTCGAAGAACTGCTCGCGACCCGCCTCCTCGTTCAGGGCAACTCGGGCTCGGGCAAATCCCACTTGCTGCGGCGGATTCTCGAAAAGAGCGCCGGTCAGGTCCAGCAGATCATCATCGATCCGGAAGGCGATTTCGTGACGCTCTCCGGACCCTATGGCCATATCGCGATCGAAGCGATCGACTATTCAGCTGCAGAGATTTCGCATTTTGCCCGACGGTGCCGCGAACATCGCACATCGGTTGTCCTAAGCCTCGAGGGGCTCGAGATGGAAGGACAGATGCGATGTGCCGCGTCGTTCCTTTCCGGGCTGTTCGAAGCGCCGAGGGAACACTGGTTTCCGGCCCTCGTCGTTGTCGACGAAGCGCAGATATTCGCGCCATCCGCCGGCGCTGAGGTGACCGAAGAGGTCCGGCGCGCGTCGCTCGGCGCGATGACCAACCTGATGTCCCGTGGCCGAAAGCGCGGACTGGCCGGGATCGTGGCAACCCAGCGCCTGGCGAAACTGTCGAAGAACGTCGCGGCAGAGGCGAGCAATTTCCTGATGGGGCGAACATTCCTCGATATCGATATGGCGCGCGCCGCGGATCTGCTGGGCATGGAGCGCCGTCAGGCCGAGGCGATCCGCGATCTGGCGCGGGGTACTTTCCTTGGGCTCGGTCCCGCTATCGCGCGGCGGCCGGTGATGCTCAAGATCGGCCCCGTCGCCACATCGGCGCGCAGCAGCAGCCCGACACTGGTGCCGCTGCCAGCAGCGCCCTCAGGTGACATGCGCCAGTTCCTGCTTGCGGGGATGGAGGAAACGCCGACGATCGCGCCTGTTCGGGCTCCGCGACCTCAGGCCGCTGCTACCCTGCTAGAGGAACTTGCACGGGAGCCCGCTTCCCCGGCGGCGGACGAACAATTCGCGGCTGCCGATCCCGAAGCCGTGATGGTTAGTGCGCTGCGGGCGATTGTCGAAGACGACGACGCCACCGGCAAGTCGAGCGCTGTCCTTTTCCAGGATTTTCAGGTTCGCTGCAGGATGTCCGGACTACGTCAGGCACCGCTGGACCTGGCAGGGTTCACGCGCCGTTTTGCGGCGGCACGCGCAGGCATATTCGAAGGGCTTGACGCCGAATGGGCGCCGGCGATCGAGGCTGGCGGCAGGGTGCCAGATGAAATGCTGGGCACGTTTCTGCTGATTGCCCGCGCCGCCAGCGAAAACCTTCCGGGGCCGAGCGACCAGGAGCTAGCGCGCGTTTATGGGACCAGTTCGCTCGGCCGTGCCCGGCGCGTATTGAGCTACATGGAAGAGCGTGACATCGTCGTATCGCGCACGGACTTGTCGGGGCGCCGATCGATTTCGATCCCAGCCCTTGGCTGGACGACCGCGCCGACGGCGACGTGAAATTGGCGCTTGTTGCGAATACTATCGAACTGTCTGCGTTGGAGACGTTGCCGATAGTCATCGGCTTCTGCGTGGACCCATGCGCACGCCGCTTGGTTGAAGCGCGGTTACGTGGTTCAGCTAAAGTAAGTTAGGGCATGGATGTCCCGTGGTAACATGACGGGCGGCCGGAACTGCCGCCCAACACGGGACGCGACTCAGGGGGACGGCGAAGATGCGTAAGGGTGGTTGGCTGTTCATCCTGGGACTGGTGCTGGTGCTGGGCGGCTCGTGGCAGGCGAGTCGGATACAAACCACAGGCGGGATCGCCATCCACGACATCCGCTTTCGATCTGCTGCCGGCACGCCGATGAGTGCGCTGCTTTACGTCCCGTTGAACGCCATGGCAGCCAAACCCGCCCCGGCCATCCTTGCCGTTCACGGCTATATCAACAGCCGGGAAACGCAGGACGGTTTTGCGATCGAATTTGCGCGCCGCGGCTATGTCGTGCTGGCGCTGGACCAGACCGGCCACGGTTATTCGGGCGGCCCAGCATTTTCCGAAGGCTTTGGAGGGCCGGCAGGGCTGGCCTATCTGCGCAGCCTGCCGATGGTCGACAAGGACAATATCGGACTTGAAGGCCACAGCATGGGTGGCTGGACCGTGCTCGCCACCGCTGCCGCAATGCCCGATGCCTATCGCGCGATCGTGCTGGAAGGGTCGTCGACGGGCAAGCCATTCGCTCAGGAAGGTACGCCGACATGGCCACGGAATCTGGCACTCGTCTTCAGTCGCTTCGACGAGTTCTCGAAGATCATGTGGGACGTCGACCGGGCACAGGACGTAGCGGGCAGCCCTAAATTGCAGGCGGTTTTCGGCACGAGAACGATCGCCCCGGGCGCAGTCTATGGCAGCATCGCCGAGGGCACGGCCAGGCGGCTCACCCAGCCTGTTACCACGCATCCCGGCGATCATATCAGCCAGGCAGCAATCGGCGATGCCATCGACTGGTTCGGCAAGACGCTCAAAGGGGGGCAGCCTTTGCCTGCCGACGATCAGCTATGGTTCGGCAAGGAACTGGCTACCGGCGTCGCACTTATCGGTTTCATTGCTGTCCTCATGGGCAGCTTCGACTTGTTGTTGGCGCTGCCCTTCTTTGCTCCGCTACGCCATGGGCCGACGGTCGCGTTTCCCCGGCGCGATGTGCGCTGGTGGCGGCGATTTGCCACCAGCGCACTGGTGCCTGCGGTCACCTTCTTTCCGGCTTTCATCTTTGTGACATTGGCGGTGCCGCCTTCTTCGCTGTTACCGCAAACGGTGACGACACAGGTGATGGTTTGGGCCCTTCTGAACGCTGCGGTTACCCTTCTGCTGTCACGGTTCGGTCGCTCCGGGTCGTCGCGCGTCGCGCCGCATTGGTTGCTTGCCGCAGCCCTGGCGCTGGCAACCGCTTCATTTGGATACGCGTTGCTGCTCGCCATGAGCGCAATGTTCACGGTCGATTTCCGCTTCTGGATCGTGGCGCTCAAGCCACTGAGCGCCGATCAGTTTCGATCATCGCTGGTCTATCTGGTGCCGATTACCTTTGCCCAGATCGTAACGCTGGATGCGCTCGGCCGACTGGTTGTGGCAAGCGATGGCTGGGTCCGGCGCTATGGCGCGGCCATTTTGGCGCTGACAGCAGGATTTGTCCTGCTGCTGGTCGTCGATTACGGCATATTCTTTGCGACCGGACATCTGCCGACGGCCTTCGACCCGCTGACGACAGTGATCGCACTCCAGTTCGTACCGCTCCTGGCAATAACGGCCGCCATCGGCACCTTCACCTGGAACCGCACGGGCAGCGCCGTTCCCGGCGGTCTGCTCTGCGGGCTGTTCGTGACATGGTACGTCGTTGCCGGCACTGCCACTCAGCTTTTGTGAAGGGATTATGTCCTTGACCGTCACGCGTGATCCTCAGGGCCCGGGCCAGGAGAGTGTGTGGGACTATCCACGACCGCCCGTCGCCGTTCCCTTTGGCAAACCTATCCTGATCATCCACCGGGGCGTCACGGTCGCCGATACGACAAAGGCCGTTCGCACGCTCGAGACCAGTCACCCGCCGACCTATTATCTGCCGCCCGGAAACATTCTTATGTCTGCGCTCCGGCCCGTCGACGGCTCCAGTTTCTGCGAGTGGAAAGGCCATGCCCGTTATTTCGACGTCGTCGTCGACGGCCAGACTTCGTCGAGAGCAGCGTGGTCATATCCCGCGCCCACCGCCGACTTCGAAATCTTGCGGGATTACATTGCCTTCTATGCCCAGTCCTTCGATGCCTGCCTGGTCGGCGGAGAACAGGTGACGCCTCAGCCCGGCGGTTTTTATGGCGG
>JANMJZ010000111.1:0-4784 GCA_031371635.1 Sphingomonadales bacterium
ATGTGATGAAACGCAGCAGGCTCTTGTGCTGATGTATGTCGAGATAGGCATCGATGTCGGACGCGATCAGATCATCGGTTTTGTAGATGACGTCTGACATCAGAAGTAACCTTCCTGCTTCTTCTTTTCCATGCTCGCTGCCTGATCATGGTCGATCGCGCGGCCCTGGCGTTCGCTCGTCGTGGTCAGCAGCATTTCCTGGATGACCTCGGGCAAGGTCGTGGCGCCGCTTTCGACGGCACCCGTCAGGGGAAAGCAGCCGAGCGTGCGAAAGCGGATCGAGCGTTCGGTGATTTCGGGGCGTCGGCCAATCACGCGTTCGAGCCGATCGATGTCGTCGGCCATGAACAATTGCCCCTCGTGGACATAGGTCGGGCGCGGCGCGCTGAAATACAGCGGGACGATCTCGATGCCCTCGAGATGGATGTATTGCCAGATGTCGAGCTCGGTCCAGTTCGAGATCGGGAAGACGCGGATGCTTTCCCACTTTGCCTTGCGGGCATTGTAGAGGTTCCAGAGTTCAGGCCGCTGGTTCTTCGGGTCCCAGCCGTGCGTCGCGGTGCGGAAACTGAAGATGCGCTCTTTCGCGCGGCTTTTTTCCTCGTCCCGCCGTGCCCCACCGAAGGCGACATCGAACCCATATTTGTCGAGCACCTGCTTCAGACCTTCGGTCTTCCACATGTCGGTGTGGAGCGAGCCATGGTCGAACGGATTGATCCCGCGCGCCGCGGCTTCGGGGTTCTGGTGAACCAGCAATTCCATGCCCGCATCGCGCGCCACCTTCTCGCGCAGCTCGTACATCGCCTTGAACTTCCAAGTGGTGTCGACATGCAGCAGCGGGAAGGGTGGCGGCGAGGGGTAGAAGGCCTTGCGCGCCAGATGGAGCATGACGGCTGAGTCCTTGCCGACCGAATAGAGCATGACCGGCTTCTCCGCTTCGGCCACCACTTCGCGCATGATGTGGATGCTCTCTGCTTCGAGCCGTTCGAGGTGTGTTAGGGTATTGGTCATAACCTTGTTCGTCGCGCCCCTATGGCAAACCGTGCCGCCATTCCTTCCTGCCGCCTGCGTAACGGGATCGCCACGTCATCGGCGTCCGGCGGCATGGGTTCAAGTAAAGTCTTCTTTAGGGGGAGTGCCTTCGCACTTGTCGTCACCACTGGAAACGATCCCGTAGACCATAAATTGACTGCATTATAACTATCGTTATTACCGCTGCCCTTATGGAAGAAAATCCGGGGTCGAAGCTGGCAGACGTATCGCGCCTGATGCGGCGGTCGTTTGACGCACGCGCGCGCAGCATTGGGGTGACGCGCCCGCAATGGCAGGTGCTGTCGCAATTGCGCCGTCATGAAGGGATCAACCAAGGAAAGCTCGCCGAGCTGCTCGACGTCGAGCCGATTACGGTGTGCCGCATGGTCGACCGGCTGCAGGATGCCAACCTGGTCGAGCGCCGCACCGACCCGAAGGATCGCCGCTCGTGGCGGCTTTTCCTGACTACCAAGGCCCATGAACCGCTCGGCCAGCTGCGCCCGCTTGTCGAAGAAACGATCGACTTGGCCTTTGACGGTATCGACGATACGGAGCGCGCGCGTCTCATGGCGACGCTCGATCGCATGCGCCTCAACCTGACGCGCCGCCCCCCGGAACCGATGGTGTCGCATGGCTGACGCGGACCCCGGCATTGTGCGGGCGGATTCGACCGCGCCCGAAGCGCGCAAGCCGGCCCGGCGGCTGCACAAAATCGCCCTCATGGCTGCGGTGCCTCTACTGCTCGCAGGTGCTGCCGGCTGGTATTTTGTGGCGAACGACCATTATATATCGACTGACAACGCCTATGTCCGCCAGGACAAGGTGTCGATCAGCGCCGAGCTCAGCGGCCGGATCGTCGAGGTCGGCGTCAAGGAAAACCAGCCTGTGAGGGTGGGTCAGATGCTATTCCGCATCGACCCTGAACCCTATCGAATCGCCATTGCGCAAGCCGATGCGACGATCGCAGCCGCGCAGGTCAAGGTCATCGGGGCCGAAACCGAATATCAGACGACGGGCGTCGACATCGCTAGCGCGAGAGAGGGGGTGGCGTTCTACACCGAGGAATACCGTCGCCAAGCAGAACTCATGCGTACCGGCTTCACCACCCGCGCGCGCTTCGATGCCGCCGAGCATGCGCTGGCCGACGCCCGCGCGAAGCTTGCCAATGCCCAGGCTGACGCGATCAAGGCGCGCGCGGCGCTTGCGACTGGGTCGGCGGCCCCTGGCGTTAACCCCGCCGTGCTCGCGGGCCAGGTGCAGAAGCGTCAAGCGGCGTACAACCTGACCAAGACGGAAGCGCGCGCGCCTGTTGCCGGGGTCGTCAGCCAAGCGGACAGGCTACAGGTCGGCCAAATGATGACGCAGGGCCTGCCTGCGGTCAGCATCGTTGTCAGCAATCGCAGCTGGGTCGAGGCTAATTTCAAGGAAACCGACCTCAAGAACATGCGCGTGGGGCAACCGGCCGAACTGTCACTTGACGCCTATCCCGATGTCACGTTGAAAGGGCATATCGCTAGTATCGGCGCGGGGACGGGCTCCGAATTCTCAGTGCTCCCGGCGCAGAATGCCAATGGAAACTGGGTCAAGGTGACGCAGCGCGTGCCGGTGCGCATCGCCATCGACAGCCGGACCGACCGCCCCCTGATCGCCGGCCTGTCGACGCATGTCCGCATCGATACCTCGAAATAGCGCGGCCGCCGGGTCGCCCGTCGAGGACGTTGCGACGCTGCCGAGCCGCCATACCGGCCTGCTGATGGTGGCCGTAATGGGCGTGTCCATCTGCCAGTTTCTCGACCTGACGATCGCAAATGTAGCGCTGCCCCACATGCAGACGAGTCTCGGCGCCTCGATGGAGTCGATCAGCTGGGTATTGACGAGCTTCATCATAGCGGGAGTGCTCGCGCTGCCGCTGACGGGCTGGCTGTCAGACCGGCTGGGCTCGCGCAACCTGTTCATCGGCGCGACGATCGGCTTTGTCCTGGCTTCGATGCTGTGCGGCGCGGCGACATCGCTGACGCAGATGGTCGTCTTCCGCGCACTCCAGGGCGTCGCCGCCGCCTTTATCGGCCCGCTGTCGCAGACGATCATGTTCGATATCAATCGTCCCAGCCGCCAGGCGAATGCCATGTCGATCTGGGGCATGACCGTCATGATCGCGCCGATCAGCGGGCCGTTTCTCGGCGGCTACCTCACCGAGACGTTCAGCTGGCGCTGGGTCTTCTATGTCAATGTGCCAATCGGCATCCCCGCGCTCGCGCTGCTTTGGTGGCTGCTGCCGTCACGCCCCATCGTCCGCCGTCGGCTCGACGTCTTCGGTGCAGTGATGCTGGGGCTTGCCTTGTGCGGCCTGCAGCTGATGCTCGACCGCGGCCAGCACAACGACTGGTTCGAGGCGCGCGAGACAGTGATCGAGTTGCTGTTCGCGCTCAGCTGCTTCTGGGTGTTTTTCGTGCACACGCGCACGGTGGATCATCCGCTGTTCGAAAGCGCGATGGTGCGCGATCCCAATTTCCTTGTCGCGCTCGGCTTCATGGTTGTGCTCGGCGTCACCAATGTTGCACTCTCGTCGGTGCTGCCGTCGATGTACGAGAACGTCTATGGCTTTGATGTGATCGACACCGGGATGTTGATGGCGCCGCGCGGCGTTGGCGTGCTGATCACGATGTTCGTCGCGAACCGGCTGATGGGCAAGGTCGATACACGCTTGCTGATCACGACCGGTTACCTGCTCGCCGCCGCCTCGATGTGGACAATGACACGCTGGTCGCTCGACATGGGGGCGCAGCAGATCGTTCTGTCGGCTTTTCTGCAGGGGCTGGGCCTCGGCTTCGTCTTCGTGCCCATCAACCTGCTGGCCTTTTCCACGCTGTTGCCGCGTCACCGCACCGACGGGTCGACCTTGATGACGTTGTTTCGCAACCTCGGCGCGAGCTTCGGCATTTCGGCCATCGTCACCGTGCTGGCGCGTAACATGCAGACGAGCCATGCCGACATTGCCGCCAGCGTCACGTCCTATAACCTGCCCGTCGATCCCGCTTCGGTTGCCGGCCAGCTGGGGAGTGTCGGCGACGCGGCGATGGCCGTTCTTAACGGCGAGGTGACGCGACAGGCCGCGATGATCGCCTATCTCGACAATTTCTACATGCTGTTCTGGCTGCTGCTGGCGATCGCGCCGCTCGCCTTGGTGCTGAAAAAGCCCAGGCCAGCGTTCCGGCGCGAACCTTCCCACCTCGACTAATGTACGGAAACGGCGCTTTTGGGCAAAGACGGTTCGCGAACGCAGAAATTCGCATTACGATGCGACGATGAGCGCGCCCATCCATGCTGCCCACCCCTTGAGAATGCGGTCGTGGCTGTTTGCGCCAGGCGACAGCGACAAGAAGATGGGCAAGGCCGCCTGGAGCGCGGCCGATATCGCCCTCTTCGATCTCGAAGACGCCGTCACGCCCGAAAATAAGCCGCTGGCGCGCACGATGGTGCGTGACTTTCTGCAGGGCTATGCGGGCGACCGGCGTCGCCTGTGGGTGCGGGTCAATCCGCTCGACGGGCCCTGGACGCTCGACGACCTCGCCGCCGTGATGCCCGCCCGGCCGGGCGGCATCATGCTGCCCAAGGTCTATGGCCGCGCCGATGTCGACCGGCTCGATCATTATCTGTCGGCGTTCGAAGCAGCACATGGCATCGAAGCCGGATCGACGCCGGTCATCGTCCTCGTCACCGAGACCGCCGAGGCCATGTTCCACACGGGCAGC
>JANMJZ010000118.1:0-4638 GCA_031371635.1 Sphingomonadales bacterium
CCGTGATGCCGCACTGCGCGGCCCTGCCGGTGGTGGCTATGGAGGCGCCAGCGGCGGCGCGCCGCAGCGCACGCTGACCGGGGAAAAGGCGACCGGCACGGTCAAGTTTTTCAACGCGATGAAGGGTTTCGGCTTCATTCAGCGCGACGATGGACAGCCCGATGCGTTCGTTCACATCTCGGCCGTCGAACGGGCGGGCATGAGCTCGCTCAACGAAGGCGACAAACTGTCGTTCGAACTCGAGGTCGATCGTCGCGGCAAGCATGCTGCGGTGAACCTGACGCCCGAGTCGTAAGACAGCAACATCCATCCGGTGCGGGGCTGCGCAGACGCGCAATCCCGCACCGACTGGATCCGACATCGGGCCCAAAGCCCGACCAACGAAGGCCCGGCTTTGCCGGGCCTTTTGTTTTCAGGTGAAGTTAGGCCATCGCCTCCGCCGCCAGCCCTTCGGCCTCGACCAGCAGAGCATCGTCCGCCGTCCCCTGCGGCACGCTCTCCCGCCCGATCATCACCAGCACCGGCACGGCAAGCGGTGTGACGCGCGGCACGTCGACGTGCAGTATCGTCCCCTCAGCCCGGTCGAGCAGCGCCGCCAGCCGCCCGACATCGGTCATCTTGGCCCGGGCATCCTCCCACGCCGCCTTCAGCAGCAGATGGTCGGGTTCGTACCGGCGCAGCACGTCGTAGATCAGGTCGGTCGAGAACGTCACCTGCTTGCCAGTCTTGCGCTTGCCCGGATGCTGCCGCTCGACCAACCCGCCGATCACCGCCACTTCGCGGAATGCGCGCTTGAGCAGATGCGAACCCTCCACCCAGTCATCGAATTCATCGCGCAGGATATCGGCCGAAAACAATGAGCGCGGGTCGGTGGCCGGCTCGAGCGCATAGGTGGCGAGCGCATAGTCGTTCGCCACGAAGCCCAGCGGCTTCAGCCCCCGCCGCTCCATCCGGCTGGTCAGCAACATGCCCAGCGACTGGTGTGCGTTCCACCCTTCGAACGGATAGGCGACCATGTAATGCCGCCCCTCGCGCGGGAACGTCTCGATCAGCAGTTCGCCCGGCGCCGGCAGGCGCGAGCGCCGCTGCTGCATCTCGAGCCATTCGCGCACCTCGGTGGGAAAGCGCGACCATTGCGACGGTTCGTGGAGGAAGTGCCGCACGCGTTCGGCAAGCCGCGTCGTCAGCGGCATCCGCGCCCCGCCATAGCTCGGGATCCGCGCCGGACGGCTCGTCGCGCGCACGACCACGTCCTCGGTATCGATTCGTTCGACCTCGAGGCTCAGACCCGCAAAGAAGAACGTGTCGCGGACCGACAACGTCGCGGCGAACCCCTCCTCGACGCGGCCCAAGCGACGCCCGTTCTTGAACCGCACCGTCAACATCGCCGCCTCGACGATGATGCCTGCATTCATCCGGTGCTGCTGCATCACGCGGGGATGCGTGATCCGCCATGTTCCGTCTGGCCCCTTCACCAGCCGCCGGAAGCGGTCATAGGCACGCAGCGCGTATCCACCGGTCGCAATGAAATCGAGGACATTGGCAAAGAGTTCGGGCGCCAGCGCGCTATAGGGAAGCGCCGCCTGGACTTCGGCCAGCATCGCCGCCTCGTCGAACGGCGCGGCACAGGCGCAGGCCATCAAATGCTGCGCCAGCACGTCGAGCGAACCGCTGCGAAAAATATCGACGTCGAGTTCGCCCGCCTCGACGGCGTCGAGCGCGGCACGTGCCTCGAGATATTCGAAGCGGTTGCCGGGCACGATCATCGCTTCCGAAGGTTCGTCGAGCCGGTGGTTGGCACGACCGATCCGCTGGAGCAGGCGCGACGACCCCTTGGGCGCCCCCATCTGGATGACGCAATCGACACTGCCCCAGTCAACGCCGAGGTCGAGGCTCGAGGTACAGACCAGCGCGCGCAGCCGCCCGTCGCCCATTGCCGCCTCCACGCGCCGCCGCGCCTCGATGTCGAGCGACCCGTGGTGAATGCCGATCGGCAACTGCTTCTCGTTTGCCTTCCACAAGTCCTGGAAGATCAGTTCGGCCAGCGCGCGCGTGTTGCAGAAAATGAGCGTCGTTTCGTGCGCCTCGATCTCCTGCATAACCTGCGGCGCGGCATAGCGGCCCGAATGTCCGGCCCAGGGCACGCGCCCCTGCGGCAGCAGGACCGAAATCCGGGGATCCGCCCCCGCCTCCCCGCGCACCAAAGTCACCGCATCGATGTCGCCATTGGGCCCCAGCCACGCGCGGTACATGTCGGGGTCGGCGACGGTCGCCGACAGTGCAACGCGCCGCAGCTGCGGATTGATCGCCGACAACCGCGCCATGCACAGGCTCAACAGGTCGCCGCGCTTGCCGGTGGCAAAGGCATGGACCTCGTCGATCACGACGGTCTTGAGGTCGCCGAACATCTTGAGCGAGTCGGGATAGCTGAGCAGAAGGCTGAGCGACTCGGGCGTCGTCAGCAGGATATTCGGCGGCTTCTCGCGCTGCCGCTTCTTGCGGTCGGATGGCGTGTCGCCGGTGCGCGTCTCGACCGTGATGTCGAGCGCCATGTCCTCGATGGGCGTCAACAGGTTGCGGCGGATGTCGACCGCCAGCGCCTTGAGCGGAGAGATGTAGAGCGTGTGGAGACCGGCAGAAGGCCGTTCCACCAGCTCGACCAGCGTCGGCAGGAACCCCGACAGCGTCTTGCCCGACCCCGTCGGTGCGACCAGCAGCGCGTGGCGCCCGGCTCGCGCGGCGGACAGCATGTCGAACTGGTGCCGGCGCGGCGCCCAACCCTTTGCCGCGAACCAGTCGGCGAGGACGTGCGGCAGGTGGGAATCGGCAGGCATCGCATCCATATAGGGACGATGGCACGGCTAGGCTCCTGGATCGAACCGCATCCGCACGGCATCTTCATTCCCGCGGCCGATGTATGGATCGATCCCTCGCGCCCGACCGAACGCGCGCTGGTGACGCACGGCCACGCCGATCACGCCCGCGGCGGCCACAGCGCGGTCTGGGCGACGCCCGAGACGCTCGCGATCATGTCCGCGCGATATGGCGAACAGGCTGGCGGAATCGCGGTGCCCTATGGCGACAGCGTCGATCTGAACGGCGTGCGTGCAACCTTCGTGCCGGCGGGACATGTCCTCGGTTCGGCGCAGATCCTGCTCGAACATGCCGGCGAACGGGTCGTCGTGTCAGGCGACTACAAGCGCCGCGCCGATCCCACTTGCCCGCCGTTCGAGGTGGTGCCCTGTGACATCTTCATTACCGAGGCGACCTTCGGTCTGCCGGTGTTCCGCCATCCCGATACGCCGGGCGAAATGCAAAAGCTGCTCGATGCCCTAAAGGCCGAGCCCGAGCGCTGCGTGATTGTGGGCGCCTACGCGCTGGGCAAGGCGCAACGCGTGATTGCCGAGCTGCGCGCGCTGGGCCACCACGATCCGATCTACATCCACGGCGCGATGCAGAAATTGTGCGATCTCTACACCGATTGGGGCGTGGATCTCGGCGAGCTGCGTCCGGCGCTGGTCGCGTCGAAGGAAGAGATGCGGGGGGCCATCGTCATCGCCCCGCCGTCGGCCCTTGGCGACCGCTGGTCGCGCCGGCTGCCCGACCCGATCACGGCGATGGCGAGCGGCTGGATGCGCGTCCGGCAGCGCGCGGTGCAACGCGGGGTGGAACTGCCCCTGGTGCTGTCCGACCATGCCGACTGGGACGAACTGACGGCCACGATCCGCGACGTTTCGCCCAAGGAAGTGTGGATCACCCACGGCCGCGAGGATGCGCTGCTCCACTGGTGCATGACCCACCAGATCAAGGCCCGCGCGCTCGATCTCGTCGGCTATGAAGATGAGGATGATTAGGACGGAACGCGAATCGCCCTGCCCTCGTTGAATGCCATAAGCGGGTGGAATTTCAGGAGGTTAGGATGAGCGAAGCTATCGATCAGGGCACAACGACCCAGCATGGCCAGCAGGACGGTAACGACCGGTTGCAGCCGCACAGCCCCGCCCAGCAACAGTCGGGCGAGAACTTCAACGGCATCGGTGAAAACGGTACCAACGACCTCGGCGATTTCGGCAACATCGCCGGCGGCGTCGGTGGCAGTGCCGACACGTCCGGATCGGCCGCAGGTGCGACCATCGGTGGCGGCATGGAGCAGACCCAGCCGGGCTACGGGTCGACGGGCCAAACCGGCTATGGCGACCAGTCGGGCGGCATGGGCGGCTCGACCGGCGGCCAGCAAAACGGCGAGGAAATGGACCAGGACGGTCGCATGGTGTCGAGTGACGACGACGACGAGGACGATCTCGGCGACGGCGTGGGCGCATCATCTGCGGCGGGACCGGCGATCTGAACATCGTCGTACCGAAACAGCATGGAAATTCGCAGGAGGTTTCGATGACTGACATTGATCGTACGAGCACGACGCTGAACAACCGGCTGGACAATGATGTCGCACATCGCGATCGGGCAGCTGCCGTGGCAACCGACGGTCGGGTCGAGGGCACCACGCGTCAGCATGACTACGACCCGAACCGGAATGGCGAGAGCCTCTACGGCCGGGCCTGGGGCTGGAGCGGCGCGAACGGCCAGCACCACCGGTAACGCTCGGGCCCGGCTACCGGTCCCAGCCACACCGCCGTC
>JANMJZ010000148.1:0-1778 GCA_031371635.1 Sphingomonadales bacterium
CCCTCTCCCCTGCCCTCTCCCCGCCAGCGGGGAGAGGGAGAAGAATGTGCAACTCTGGGTCGGCCTCGGCAATCCGGGCGCGGAATATGCGCTCCACCGGCATAATGTCGGATTCATGGCGGCCGACGCCATAGCGCAGGAGTGGCGCTTCGGCCCGTCGAAGGCGAAGTTCCAGGGGAGCCTGACCGAAGGGCGGATCGGCGAGGCGAAGATCCTGCTGCTCAAGCCCGCCACGTTCATGAACGACAGCGGCCGCAGCGTGGGCGAGGCTATGCGCTTCTACAAGCTGACCCCCGGCGAAGTGACCGTGTTCTACGACGAGCTCGATCTCGCTCCGATGAAGGTGAAGGTCCGAGTGGGCGGCGGTGCGGCGGGGCACAACGGCATCCGCTCGACAATGGCGCATATCGGCGAGGATTTCCGGCGCGTGCGCATCGGCATCGGCCATCCGGGGCACAAGGATCGGGTGACGGGTCATGTGTTGGGCAATTATGCAAAGGCCGAGATGGACAACTTGGCGCATCTGCTGGGTGCGATTGCGGCCGAGGCGAAATGGCTGGCCGAGGGCGACGACGTGCGGTTCATGACTGATGTCGCGATGCGGACGAGCGCGTGACCCGATGCAGCGCGTGCTTATCATTGGCCCATGTGGCGCGGGCAAATCGACGCTGGCGCGAGACCTCGGCAGTAGGCTGGCGCTTCCGGTCTTCCATATGGATCAGCTCAATTGGCGGCCGGGTTGGGTCGAAAGTAGCAAGGACGAAATCCGCGCACGACTGGTCGAGATCGTCACGACGGACCGCTGGCTGATCGATGGCAATTACGGTGGCACGCTGGCCGAGCGGCTGGCGCGCGCGGACACCGTCGTCTATCTCGATTATCCTGTAACCCTGTGCGTTGCGCGACTGCTGCGACGCATCTGGACCTATCGCGGGCGTAGTCGGCCCGACATGCCCGAGGGCTGCCCGGAGCGGCTGGACTTTGCCTTCCTATGGTATCTGATTCGCTGGAACAGCGGCCCCCGCGTGCGGACCGAGCGTGCTTTGAACGGCCATGAGACCAAGGTCGTCCGGCTGAAAGCGCCAGCCGAACTCAATCATTGGATGGCAAGATTGGGCAACGCCCCCTAAGGCCGCTCCAACTAATCGAAGAAAGAACATTATGGGTTTCAAATGCGGGATCGTGGGGCTTCCTAATGTCGGCAAGTCCACCCTGTTCAACGCGCTGACGCAGACCGCGGCTGCGCAGGCGGCGAATTATCCGTTCTGCACGATCGAGCCGAACGTCGGGAACGTCGCGGTGCCCGATCCGCGCCTCGACAAGCTGGTCGAGATCGGCAAGTCGGCCAAGAAGATCGAGACGCAGCTGGCGTTCGTCGACATAGCGGGCCTCGTGCGCGGGGCGTCCACCGGTGAGGGGCTGGGCAACCAGTTCCTCGGCAACATCCGCGAAGTTGATGCGATCGTCCATGTGCTGCGGTGCTTCGAGGACGGCGACATCACCCATGTCGAGGGCAAGATCGATCCGATTGCGGATGCCGAAACGGTTGAGACAGAACTGATGCTGAGCGATCTCGAGAGCCTCGAAAAGCGCGTGCCAAACCTGCTCAAGAAGGGTGCGCAAGGCGACAAGGAGGCCAAGGCCGCCGCCGCCGTGCTCGGCCGCGCGCTCGACTTGCTCCGCGAGGGGAAAGCAGCGCGGCTGACCGTCGCGAACGATCCCGAAGAGCGACGGCTGCTAGATCAGGCTCAATTGCTGACGGCCAAGCCCGTGCTGTA
>JANMJZ010000150.1:0-3760 GCA_031371635.1 Sphingomonadales bacterium
GTCAGATAGCCGCCATCCTTGTTGGAATCGGAATAGCCGACCATCACTTCCTGATAGCCCCGGGCACGTGCCAGGTCGCCGAATTCGGGGATGGCGAAGAATGCTGACATGATCTCGGGCCCCGCCTCAAGATCGCCGATCGTCTCGAAAAGCGGCACCGGCATGAGCGACGCCAAGGGCTTACCCGCAACGTACAGCCCGGTTTCCTTGAGAAGGAGCAGGAGCTCGAGAAGATCCGATACCGCGTCAGTCTTGGAGATAATCGCTGTACTAATCACGCCCTTGCCGAACTTCTTGCGCGCCTCGCGTGCAGCGGCGAGTATGGCAAGTTCGGAACGCGTCTCCTCAGACTGTGGCAGGCTGGGCCCGGTGAGTGGGCGCGGGTTGGCGAGTTCCCGACGCAGCAATGCCACGCGCGCCTCTTCGCCCATGGCCTCATAGTCCGGTTCGACGCCGGCCGCTGCGAACAGATCGGCGATACAACGAGCGTGAATGTCGCTGTTCTGGCGCAGGTCGAGCCGGGCGAGGTGGAAACCGAAAATGTCCACCGCGCGGATCAGCCGGGCGAGTGCGCCGGGGCTCGAAAGTCCATTGCCGGCAAGCCCCTCGGCAATGGTAACTAGGTCGGCGCGAAAGTCGGCGGGTCCGGCGTAAGGCGCGCCCTGCACCGATGCTGGACGCGGCGGGGGACGCCCGATGCGATCGGCAAATGTCGCTGCAAGTCGCGCGTAGACGCCCGTCATCGCTCGCCGATAGGCCTCGTCGACGCGGCTCGGCGCATTGTCGCCGCTGGCATCGGCAAGCGCGACGACGGCGGGATCCATCGTTGCCAGTTCGGTCGAGATCGACAGTTCGCCCCCGATGCCGTGCACGGCGTCGAGATAATGGAGCAGGATTGTCTCGCCGGCACGGGTGGTTGCAAGGCGCAGCGCGTCGGCGTCGACGAAGGGATTGCCGTCCCGGTCGCCCCCGATCCAGGTCCCGACGGTCAGAAAGGTCGGCGCACGCGCCCCGAGGACCCGATCCCAGCGCGCGTAGAGCGCGGGCAATTCGGGCACGAAGATATCGCGCAGCCAGGCAAGCGCATTTTCCACCTCATCGGCGACGTACAGACGTTCGCGACGCAGCGCCCGGGTCTGCCAAAGAAGGGCAACCTGCCGTACGATGGCAGCTTCGACGGCGTCACCGTCGGGCGTTTCGGCGATTCCCGCATCACGCAGCCGCATGAGCGCCGCGATGCGCGCCTTGTGGTCGATCATGCTCTTGCGCCGGACTTCGGTCGGGTGCGCGGTCAGCACCGGGACGACGTTGGCGCGGCCGAGCATCTCGATGACGGCATGTTTGTCGAGGTCGGCAACGACGCCAGCGACATTTGCGCCTTCCTCGCTCGCGAGCCCCTGCCTGTCCTCGGCCAGATTAGCGAGCAAAGAGAACAGCATGAATCCGCGCACGAACGACAAGGTGTCATCGAGGTTGAGCGCACTCAGGCCTCGGTCCACGTCATGTGCACCTTCAATGCCGCGATGCCGATCGACCGACGTCGACCGGATATACTCGATCCGCCGGAACAGCCCGTCGCCCCCGAGATCGCGGATCACATCACCAAGGACGCGACCCAGGAAGCGAATATCGGGATTTTGCGAAATCGAGTCTGAAGCCATGGCACGATGCTGCAGCGCAGCGAACCATGGGTCAAGCCGCCGCGTTAGCTAAACGCCTGTATCCCGGTCTGCGCCCGACCAAGGATGAGCGCGTGGACGTCATGCGTCCCCTCATAGGTGTTTACCGCCTCGAGGTTCATGACGTGGCGGATCACGCCATATTCGTCGCTGATGCCATTGCCGCCGTGCATGTCGCGGGCGACCCGCGCGATATCGAGCGCCTTGCCGCAATTGTTGCGCTTGATGAGGCTGATCGTCTCGGGCGCCAGATTATGCGTGTCCATCAGGCGACCGGCGGTCAGCGCCGCGTTCAGTCCCAGTGCGATCTCTGTCTGCATGTCCGCAAGCTTCTTCTGCACAAGTTGCGTCGCAGCCAGCGGTCGCCCGAATTGCTTGCGATCCAGCGTGTACTGACGTGCGGCATGCCAGCAGAATTCAGCGGCGCCCATGGCGCCCCACGCAATACCGTAGCGGGCATTGTTGAGGCAGCCGAACGGCCCCTTCAGGCCATGCACCCCGGCAAGAAGACGGTCCGCAGGAATTGCCACCTCGTCCATCACGATCTCACCCGTCACCCAGGCGCGAAGGCTGAACTTGCCCTCGATCTTGGGTGTCGAGAGGCCCTTGTCGCCGCGCTCAAGGATAAAGCCGCGAATCTGGCCGTCGTCGCACTTCGCCCACACAACGAACACGTCGGCGAACGGAGAACTGGTGATCCACATCTTGGCGCCCGAAAGCACATAGCCGCCCTCCACGCTGCACGCGCGCGTCTTCATCCCGCCGGGGTCGGAGCCGGCGTCAGGCTCGGTCAGGCCGAACGATCCGATCCATTCGCCGGTGGCCAGCCGTGGCAGGTATTTTTGACGCTGTTCCTCCGAACCATAGGCCCAGATCGGATACATCACGAGACTGGACTGCACCGACATGGCGCTGCGGTAGGAGGAATCGATCCGTTCGACCTCCCGGGCGATGAGGCCATAGGCGACATAAGAGACGCCCGGACAACCATAGCCCTCGATCGTCGGCCCCAGCAGTCCTGCCGCGCCGAACTTTGCCATCAGGCCACGGTCGCAAGTTTCGTTGCGGTTCGATTCCCGGACAATGGGCGCAAGTTCGGAGTCGCAGAACGCCCGCGCCGTATCGCGTACCATGCGTTCCTCATCGGTCAGCAGGGTGTCGAGCAGGAAGGGATCGGTCCAGTCGAACGACGGCCATTTCGGCGCCGTTGCGTGGGCTAGGGGAACAGCATGAACGGTGGCCATGATCGACTCCGGTACGATGATTGAATATTACACCCGCTTTCCGCCATTCGCTGCCGCGACACAAGCTGTGCGACGCTAATTGACGAGCCGCGCCTCCATCTGTCCCAGCTGCTCGGACGTGACGCCGAGGACATCGCGGGCATACATCTCGACCGCGCCGTGCTTGTGAGCGATCGCTGCCAGTGCAGCGCCCAGGAATTCCTCACGGACGGCCATCAGGGTGCGGACGGCGTCGTCGGTGATCTGCGCGCCCCGGCTTGCCCGGATCGACGCGGCACCCGCCGCAATGCGCGCTTCCGAATTACCTGCCGTGTTGGTGAGCATGTAATCGGCCATCATGTCGTCGCGGTGCACGCCGAGCAACACATGCAAAAGTGCGGCCGCCAAGCCGGTCCTGTCCTTGCCGGCGAGGCAATGAAGCAGGCTCGCCCCCTCTCGCCGGGCAAGTGTGTCGAAGTACATGCGCATCACGGAAATCAGATTGGGCCTGAAGGGCATGAACGCATAGAGGTCGACCATCGCGCGATGGGCGTCCGCCGCTGTCACGATTTCGCGGGCTGCCTCGACGTGGGGTGCGCCACCACGGCCGGCAGTTTCGCCGTCATGGAAATAGACCTGTGCATCGAACCCTTCGGGCCGGAGGCAGGGGTAGCTGCGCCGTTCGCTGTTTCCCCTGAGGTCGATGACGGTCCGGATATCGAGCGCTGAGAGGGCCGCCAGGTCTTCCGGCGTTGCCCCGACATGCTGCCCCGACCTGAACAGCAAGCCCGTCTTCAATCGGCTGCCGCCGGTTCCATAGCCACCATAGTCGCGGAAATTATGGATGCCGGCGAACGG
>JANMJZ010000171.1:0-35047 GCA_031371635.1 Sphingomonadales bacterium
GGCGACCGCCCGTGTCGCCGGGCGTCTGCTCGAAGCCAGCGACCGCCACTACTGGACTCCCGACGCGGCGACCCTCGCCGCGCTCCACGCCGCTTCGGACGCGATCGAAGACCGGCTCGAAGGTATCGCGGCATGAGGAATGTAACATGGCTTTGATGGACCCACCGGCTCGCGTTCCCGATCGCCTGATGGACAATCTCAAAAAGGGGTTGGACGGCGAAGGCAGCGTACAGGTCGCGCTCGACGGCGCTGACAAGATCGGCAACGCCAAGGTATTCGCCGTCTATGGCAAGGGCGGCATCGGCAAGTCGACGACGTCGTCGAACCTGAGCGCTGCGCTGAGCCTGCTCGGCAAGCGTGTGCTTCAGATCGGCTGCGACCCCAAGCATGACAGCACATTCACCCTCACCAAGAAGCTGATGCCGACGGTGATCGACGTGCTCGAGACCGTCGACTTCCATCACGAGGAGCTGCGGCCCGAGGACTATATGTTCGAAGGCTTCAACGGTGTCATGTGCGTCGAGGCGGGTGGACCGCCCGCCGGCACCGGCTGTGGCGGCTATGTCGTCGGGCAGACGGTCAAACTGCTCAAGCAGCACCATCTGCTCGAGGAAACCGACGTGGTGATCTTCGACGTGCTCGGCGATGTCGTTTGCGGCGGCTTTGCTGCCCCGCTCCAGCATGCGGAGCGCGCCGTCGTCGTGGCGGCGAACGACTTCGACAGCATCTTCGCGATGAACCGCATCGTTGCCGCCATCAAGGCAAAGTCGAAGAACTACGAAGTCCGCATGGCTGGCGTCATCGCCAACCGCAGCGCGGCCACCGACGAGATCGACCGCTTCAACGAAGCGACCGGCCTGAAGACGCTGGCACATTTCCCCGACCTCGACGCCATCCGTCGGTCGCGCCTGAAGAAGTGCACGATCTTCGAAATGGACACGACGCCCGAGATCGAAGCGGTGAAGGCCGAATATCTTCGCCTCGCCGCCACGCTGTGGGCCGGCACCGATGCGCTGGACGCGATGCCGATGAAGGACCGCGACATCTTCGAATTCCTGGGGTTCGAATAATGGCTTCGGCGACCTACGACCTCTATCGCGCGCGGCTCGAAACCTATTTCGACCGCACGGCGATGGACGCATGGGCTCGCCTGACGTCGGACGCCCCGGTCAGCGGTATCCGTGCCACCGTCCGCAAGGGCCGCGATGCGATGCATGCGACCCTGATGGAATGGCTGCCCGAGAACATGACGGGCCTTCGCGTTCTCGACGGCGGTTGCGGCACCGGAGCCCTTGCCGTCGAAGCAGCCAAGCGCGGTGCCAGCGTCGTCGCGATCGACGTGTCCAAAAGCCTTGTCGACATTGCTCGCGACCGGGCGCCCGCGGACCTCGATATCGACTGGCAGGTCGGCGACATGCTGGACCCCCGCCTTGGTGCCTTCCACCACGTCATCGCGATGGACTCGCTGATCCACTACAAGACGGGCGACATCATCGCGGCCGTCGAAACGCTGCGCGCGCGCACCAGCGGTTCGGTGGTCTTCACCTTCGCCCCGCGTACGCCCATGCTCACGGTCATGCACACGGCGGGCCTGATGTTTCCCCGCAGCGACCGCGCACCGGCAATCATCCCGGTGACCGAGGGCAAGCTGCGCGCGCATTTCGGCGCTTCTGCGCAGCGTGGCCAGCGGATCAGCAGCGGCTTCTACAAAAGCCACGCGCTCGAGGTGATGCCCGCATGAAAGCGATCGGTCGCCCCGCGATGTGGAATGCGCTAGGCACGCGGTTCCTGCCGTTTGCCGACGCGGCCACGCCAGAGCTGCCGTTGTCGCGCCTGCTGCGGCTGTCGCTGTTCCAGGTTTCGGTCGGCATGTGCGCCGTCCTGCTCACCGGCACGCTCAATCGCGTAATGATCGTCGAGCTGGGGCTGCACGCCTGGGTGGTTTCTGCAATGGTCTCGTTGCCGCTGCTGTTCGCGCCGTTGCGCGCGCTGATCGGTCACAAGTCCGACCATCACCGATCGGTGCTGGGCTGGAAGCGGGTGCCATACATCTGGTTCGGCACGATGGCGCAGTTCGGTGGCCTCGCTATCATGCCATTCGCGCTGCTGGTCATGACGATGGGCACGACAAGCGTCCTGCTGGGCGAGATCGCGGCGGCATTCGCCTTCCTGCTTGTGGGTGCAGGCATGCACACGACACAGACGGCGGGCCTGGCGCTGGCGACGGATCTGGCCGAGGAAGAGAATGCGCCGCGCGTAGTCGCCCTGCTTTACGTCATGCTGCTGATCGGCATGATGATCAGCGCGCTCGTCATGGGCCGGGTTCTTGCGGACTATACGCCGACACGCCTGGCGCAAGTCGTCCAGGGTGCCGCCGTGCTGACCGTGGTGCTGAACGTCGCCGCATTGTGGAAGCAGGAAGCCCGTACGAAGTCGACGATGGTCGCGGCTCCGAGCCCGGACTTCCGGACCGAATGGCGCAAGTTCATTCGCGAAGGCAGCAACCTCCGGCTGCTCGTGGCGGTCGGCTTCGGCGCGGCGGCATTCGCCATGCAGGACGTACTGCTCGAACCCTATGGCGGGCAGATGCTCGGCCTGTCGGTCGGAGCGACCACGTCGCTGACCGCGCTTTGGGCGACGGGAACGCTTTGTGCCTTCGCGCTCGCCGCGCGGGCGCTGTCGGGAAATGGCGAACCGCATCGCGTTGCGGGTTTCGGCTGCGTTGCCGGGGTCGCCGCCTTTGCCATGATCATTTTCGCCGCGCCCGCCCAGAGCCCGGCTCTGCTGGCCGCGGGCGCGACGCTGATGGGCTTCGGCGGGGGGCTGTTTTCGGTCGGCACGCTCACGGCCACGATGCGGCTTTCACAAGACGGCGAGCGTTCGGGCCTGGCCCTGGGTGCGTGGGGCGCCGTGCAGGCCAGCAGCGCCGGCACCGCGATCGTCGTCGGCGGCCTCGCGCGCGACTGGATCGGCGTGCAGGGATATGCTGCCGTCTACAGCGCCGAGATCGTGCTCCTGATTTTTACCCTAGTTGCGGTGGGGCCGCTCGTTCGCCCCGCCTCCGAGTTCGTCGCGCGTACCAACCGGCCGTTCGGCCTCGCCGAATTTCCGGCCTGAAAACGAAAGGAAACGCCCATGTCACCCGTATTCGCTGGGAACATCGATGTGGCACTGATCACCTTCTACGCGTTTGTGTTGTTCTTCGTCGGCCTCGTCATTCACCTCAACCGTGAAAGCCGCCGCGAAGGATTTCCGCTCGAGGACGACATGACCGGGCGTCTGGATTCACCAGCACTGATCAACGATGCCCCACGCCCGAAGACGTTCCGCATGCCCTTTGGCCGCGGCACGCGCTCGACCGCCGACTATGCCCGCGAACCCGTCGACTTGCCGGCAACGCGTGAGCGCTTCCCCGGATCGCCGTATCGGCCGACCGGCAATCCGCTGACCGATGGCATTGGCCCGGCTTCTTTCGCCAACCGCCAGAAGGTGCCCGACCTCGACATGGAGGGGCATGCCCGCATCGTGCCGCTGTCGTCGATCGACACGCTGTGGATCGATGGCAAGGACGCCGACCCCCGCGGCATGGTCGTCGTCGGGCTCGACGGACAGCCCGGTGGCACCGTGACCGACATCTGGGTCGACCGCGCCGAACGCCTGATCCGTTATCTCGAAGTCGCCATCGACGGCGTTGCCGGGCAGCATGTGCTCGTCCCCATGGCGATGTCCACGATCGAACGGCGTCGCAACCGCATCGTCTGTGACGCGCTGACGGGTGCGCAGTTTGCCGGAGCCCCGCTCGCGCCGGCAACGGGCACGATCACCTTCTATGAAGAAGAACGGGCGCAGGCCTATTTCGGTGGCGGCTATCTTTACGCGACGGCCGCCCGGCAGGAGCCGCTGATATGATCATCGAATATGATGTCGAGCCGATCCGCGGGCTCCCGGGCGACCTGCCCCAGGGCGAGCGGATCCTGTGGCAGGGATCGCCGGAGGCGGGGCAGCTGGCCGTGCGCGCCTATCATATCCGGGGCGTGGCGATTTATTTCGCGCTGCTCGCCGGATGGGGTGCGATTGGCGCCCTTACCGGGACCAACAGCTGGCTGGGCACGCTCGTCACGCTGGGGATCGGCGCGCTCGGCCTTGCGGTGATCGGGACGATTGCCTGGGGGGCCTCGCGCACGACCGTCTATACGCTGACGAACAAGCGGATCGTGCTGCGCTTCGGCATCGCGCTTCCCAAGTGCGTCAACCTGCCGCTGACGACGATCAAGGCGGCTGACCTTGCCATACACGGCCACGGCACGGGCGACATCGTGCTGCGGCTGACCGAGCAGCAGCGCCTCGGCTGGATGCAACTTTGGCCGCATGCCCGGCCCTGGAAGCTTGCCGAAGTCCAGCCGATGCTGCGCAGCATTCCCGATGCGGACAAGGTTGCCAGCCTGCTGGCGCGCACAGTCGCAGCGGCGCAGGGAACCCCTGTCGCGGCATCTGCGCCGGTCCTGGCGGTGGCGGCATGAGCCTGGTCCACAATCATCACGAGCGGCCCTTTCCCAAGGGGGCGCTCTGGTTCGTCGCCGTCATGGTGACCTTTACGATGATGTCGGCAGGCGCGGTCCGTCTCGGCTACGCGCCGGTTTCGGCGTCGCCGGTGCTCCTGCGGCAATCCGAACACCTCAAGCCGCTCGTGACTCGCGATATAAGTTTCGCCGATCAGGCAGGCGGCGGGCTCAAGATCACCGATGCAGGAAACGGTCGGATCGTGAAGATCATCGTTCCCGGTGAGCCGAGCGGCTTCATCCGCGGCGTCGTCCGCAGCATGGGCAGGGAACGGCGCATGCGTCACGTCGGCGCCACCGCGCCCTTCCGTCTGGCATCTTGGCCCGATGGCGAACTGTCGCTGACGGACACGTTCACGGGCCGCGTCATCGAGCTGAATTCCTTCGGCCCCGACAATCGCGCTTCCTTCGCCCGGTTGCTGAAATGAAGCGCAGCTTCGACACGCCCTGCACCGTCGAGGTCGAGCATGGCTTCGACCATCTGCATGCGCATGTCGAACTGGATGGCGACGTCCAGATCTATCCCGGCGACAAGGTGCGCGTGCATGGCGCGTCGATCCGGCTGCCCTATGGCGAGCGGCTGGTCGAGCACCGGATGGCGACGGTGACGCGGGCGACGCCGATCGGGCGTTTCTTGACCAAGCTCAAAGCGCGGTTCGAGATCACCGAACTATACGAACTCAGCTTTTCCAACGCTACCGACCTGAGGGGCGCGCGATGAACGACATGACGCACAATTTCACTAAGGATGACGCGCACGCGATCGCGACGCAGGACACGGTGCTCAGCCCGCGTTTCTACACAACCGACTTCGACGCGATGGACAAGCTGGATGTCTCGCTTGTGCGCCGCGAATGGGACGCGCTGATCGCGGAGATGACGGCGGACCCGAACAAGGAGCATTTCAAGAAGAGCGAGAGCTTCGAGGGGTTGATCGACGCGATGGAGCCGAATTTGCGTCGCGAATTCGTCGACTTCCTGGTGTCGTCGCTGACGTCGGAATTCTCGGGCTGCATCCTCTATGCCGAGATCGCCAAGCGCACGAAGAACCCGGATGCCAAGGCGCTCTACAAGCTGATGGCGCGCGACGAGAGCCGCCACGCCGGTTTCATTAACGACAGCCTGAAGGATGCCGGGATTGGCATCGACCTGAGCTTTCTGACGAAGACCAAGAAATACACGTTCTTCCGCCCGAAGTTCATCTATTACGCGACGTATCTGTCCGAGAAAATTGGCTATGCGCGGTATATCACCATCTTCCGCCACCTGCAGCGCAACCCGGACCGGATGATCCACCCGATCTTCAACTGGTTCGAGCAATGGTGCAACGACGAGTTCCGCCACGGCGAGGCGTTTGCGCTGGTCATGCGCTCGGACCCGAAGCTGCTGACGGGCCTCAACAAATTGTGGATCCGGTTCTTTCTCGTTGCCGTCTACGCGACGATGTACGTCCGCGACCATGCCCGGCCGCATTTCCACGCCGCGCTCGGCATCGACCCGACAGAGTATGACTACACGGTGTTCCGCACCTGCTCGACGATCACGCGCCAGGTCTTTCCGGTCGTGCTCGACAGCGACAATCCTGTCTTCCGCGCCCGGATGGAAGCGATCCGCATTGCCCATGTCGAAGGCCAGAGCGCAGGCGCGCTCGGTCGGCTGACGAGCAAGCTGCGCATCGGCTATCACATGGTGCGGCTCTATTTCATGCCGACGGAGCGCAACGCGGTGCCCCGCCAAGGTCCGGCTGGTGCCCGCCTGGTGAGCACGACAGGTCATATCCTGCCGCTTCTATTCGTGGCGCTGCTTTGGTTTGCCTCCACCGCGCTGGTGGTGTGGCTGGACAACCGGCCGCGCGTGAGCTTCGCCAACAGCCTGACGATCACGGGCATGGCCGCGCTCTTCGGCGTCGGCATCATCGCCGCAGCCGCAAACTCGACGACGCTGCTGGCAACCTATGCCTCGTTCGTAGCGGCCTTCGCCATCTGGGGCTGGCACGAGCTGAGCTTTTTGACCGGCACCACGACTGGTCCTCGCCGCGAGCCCTGCCCCGCCGACGCGAAAGGCTGGGAGCGGTTCCGCCTTTCTGCCGCAACCGTGATACACCACGAGCTTGCCCTTGTTGCCACGCTGGCGCTGCTGATCGTGCTCACCTGGGGCAGCACGAACCCAACCGGCGCCTATGCATTTGCCATACTGTTCGGGATGAGGCTGTCGACGAAGCTAAATGTGTTCCTGGGCGTGCCAAATTTTTCGACCGACATCCTTCCGGCCCAACTGGCCTATCTGAAAAGCTATTTCCGCAACCGCCCGTTCAATGCGCTGATGCCGCTGTCGCTCGCGCTGGGGACCGCGGTCACTCTGCTGCTGGCGCGGACGGCGCTGGCCTCGACGGGCGACGCGGCGGTGATATGGTCGCTGCTGACCGGTCTCGCCCTGCTGGGCGTGGTCGAACATCTGTTTCTCGTGCTGCCGTTCCGCGACAGTGCGCTCTGGCGCTGGGCCATGCCGCAAGGCAGGTCCGCAGCGCCCGTACAAGAACTCTGAGGGGAGGCTAGAATGAACTACGATGCCCTGTTCGCCGAACAGCTCGATGGCTTGCGCGAAGCCGGTAACTACCGGGTGTTTGCGGAAATCGAACGCAAGAAAGGCGAATTCCCCCGTGCGCGCCGTTATGACGCGAATGGCGAGATCGGCGAAGTCACCGTCTGGTGCTCGAACGACTATCTCGGCATGGGCCAGCATCCCAAGGTGCTGGAGGCAATGCACGACACGCTAGACAGCTGCGGCGCGGGCGCTGGCGGCACCCGCAACATCAGCGGCACCAACCACCAGCACGTACTGCTCGAGCGCGAGCTCGCCGACCTGCACGGCAAGGAATCCGCGCTGCTCTTCACCAGCGGCTATGTGTCGAACTGGGCCGCGCTCGGCACACTTGCCGCGCGCATGCCAAACTGCGTCGTCCTCTCCGACGCGCTCAATCACGCCTCGATGATCGAGGGCATCCGCCACAGCCGCGCCGAGTGCCTTCGCTTTCGCCACAACGACGTCGCGCACCTCGACGAGCTGCTGAGCCAGGTCGAGCCCGGCCGGCCCAAGCTCGTCGCATTCGAAAGCGTCTACTCGATGGACGGCGATATCGCCCCCATCGCCGAGATCCTCGACGTCTGCGAGAAGCATGGCGCGCTCAGCTATATCGACGAAGTCCACGGCGTCGGCCTCTACGGCCCCCGTGGCGGCGGCGTTGCCGAACGCGAAGGGCTGATGGACCGGATCGACGTGATCGAAGGGACCCTGGGCAAGGCGTTCGGCGTGATGGGCGGCTATATCGCCGCGTCGAAGAACCTGTGCGATTTCGTCCGCAGCTTTGCGAGCGGCTTCATCTTCTCGACGGCCCTTCCCCCGGCGATCGCCGCAGGGGCCGCCGCCTCGATCCGCCACCTCAAGGAAAGCCAGATCGAGCGCGTCCGCCACCAGAACCGGGTGAAGATCGTCCGCGAACGGCTCGACGCGATGGGCATCCCGCACCTCGACAACCCCAGCCACATCATCCCGGTGATGGTCGGCGACGCGCACCACGCCAAGATGATCAGCGACTGGCTGATGGACAACCACGGCATCTATGTGCAGCCGATCAATTATCCGACCGTCCCCAAGGGCACCGAGCGGCTGCGTATCACGCCATCGCCCGTACACACCGATGGTGACATCGAGCGGCTGACGACGGCACTGAGCGAGATCTGGGGGATGTGCGCCCTCGCGAGGACGTCAATCGCGGCCTAACGCGCGACCGCGAACCAGATATGGTGACGAGGCCCCTTGCCATTGGCGCGGGCCCGCACCGTCACTTCGTCGACGGTGAAACCGGCATCGATCAGGCGCCGGGAAAATGCCGAATCGGCACCAGCCGACCACACCGCGAGGATTCCGCCCGGCACCAGGGCCGCTTTCGCGGCGGCCAGCCCTGTCCGCGAATAGAGTCGATCGTTCTCAGCCCGAACCAGGCCGTCGGGTCCGTTGTCGACATCGAGAAGGATCGCGTCATAGCGCGCCCGTGCCTCGCCGATCACCTCGGCCACGTCACGCATATCGAGACCGACCCTCAAGTCATCGAGGCACCCCGCCGTCAGCGTCGCCATCGGTCCACGTGCCCAGTCGATGATTTCAGGCACCAGCTCGGCGACTGTGACCTTCGCGCCGGTCGGCAGCAACGCCAGCGCCGCGCGCAGCGTGAATCCCATGCCGTAGCCACCGATCAGCAGATGCGGTGCACCGCGTGGTCCCAGCCGCTCACAGGACATGACCGCCAGCGCCTCTTCCGACCCACTCATGCGGCTGTTCATCAGCTCATTGCGATCGAGCACGATCATGAAATCGTCGCCGCGGCGGAACAACCGCAACGGCTCACCCCCGGGGACATTGGCTGTGTCGAGAAGCTCGCGAGGCTGCATCGGGCGGCGATAAAGACCCCTTCGGCAAAAGGCCATGCGTCACGCCGGACTTGCGCGAAATCGCTGCGGGCCTATCAGCGCGCTTCACCCTCGATCAACCGGAACCGATTTACATGGCAGCGTATAAACAGCCCACTTTTCAGGAGCGAGCCGCGCTCGCCGCCAAAGCGAAAGAGGCGGCGCTGGAAAAGCTGAAGGCCAAGCCCCCGGTCGATGAAGCCGAACTGGCCGCGCGGCGGGAAGCAGCCGCCGCCAAGGCAGCTGCCCTGGCAAAGGCAAGCGAGGAAAAGCGTGCGGCGTTCGAAGCGGAAAAAGTCGCGCGCAAGGAACGCTCCGCCGCAGCGGCCGCTGCTGCGCCGGCACCGCCCAAGAAGCTGACGCCCGAAGAGCAGAAGGCGATCCGCGACGCCAAATATGCGGCGCGCAAGCAACGTCTCGGCAAGCGCTAAACGCCGTCAGGCGGGCTTTTTTGCCGGGCTTCGGGCGGCCAACGTGTAACGAATGATGAGGCTCACCCCGACGATGCTCGGGACAGCCCACACCAGCGGGTTGAAGACATGGTCCGGCACAAGCCGGATCATGCCGACTGACAGGAACGCGGTATAGGCCGAAATGCCCATGCCGAGAAGCGACCGGAAATGTTCGGGCACATGGCTGCCCGGCATAACGCGGACGCGCCAGATATAAGTCATCTGCGTAGCGACGGCGACCAGCCCGATCAGTGCGACGAGCGCCATCAGGGGCTGGCCGGTCGATAGTCCGTAAATGCCGCAATTCACGGCGAGCAGGATTACCAGCACGAACACAAGTTGATGCGGCCAGCGCCGCAAGGCGAGCCGATCGGCGCGATGGTGGACGACCGCCTGCCCGTAATGCGCGAAACCGATGGTAAGCATGCCCAGATAAAGCATCATCCAGCCGAACAGGCCGTCGAAAAGCACACGGTCCTTGATCATCGGCAACCGCTGCTCGGGGCCAAAGAGCGACAGAAGCGCCATGGCAATCGCCAGAAATCCCGCGCCCGTGAAGGCACGGCAGGCGATCCTGCCCCAGGCCCTGTGGCGATTGCCGCCCTTGCGCGCGGCAATCGGTACCCAGAACGAGATCAGTCCGGTGGCCCCGGCCAGGACATGGAGCACGACGATGAATTCGAACAGGTGCATCGTCACCCACGTGTCGAGGGGTTGGCGCTTGCGGGCACCCTGCCCGCAAGTCGCTTACTTGCCTGCGGCTGTGCCTGCCATATCGGGCGTCGCCGGTGCGCCGGCTGGCATCTCCGCTGCCGGTGCCACCATCGGAGCGATTGTAGCAGCGCCCGGCCACAATACTGGATTTTCCGCGCGCATCGACACGCCGTTCATCGGCTTGTTGAGGCCCTGGTGACAGGTCGCGCAGTTGATCTTGTACACATCGCCCATCGGACCCTTGCGCCACGGGCTCGGGCCGCCACCCGGGTGCACCGCCGGGAAGACGCTCGCGAGCGGTGTCATATACTCGGCGTTATTGGTCGCCACCATGCGCAAGCCGTACCAGGCCAACACACGCTTGGGACTGCTCATGTTCCATGCGCGGAACGATGCCGAGTTGTGGCAATAGGTGCAATTGACGCCCAGGCTCTGCGACAGATGCATCATCAGCCCATAGGTTTTCTCGGCGGTCTTGATCGAAACGACATGGTTGGCCGATGGCAGCGGCACGCTGGACGCGACCCGGATGTTGTTGACGCCACCGTCCTTCAGATACGCCGAGAATGAGTCATAAGGCAGCGACGCATAGGCCGTGCCCGGCGTCGGCGTGTTCTGGCCGTGCTTGTTGCCCCAAATGGTGTCGGGTTCGGGTGTGGCCGACGCCCACTTATACTGGGGTACCGCATTGCCGCGATGACACGTCCAGCAAGTCACGCCGGTTCCCTGCACATGCTGGGTATAGTTGGCGTTGATGTTCTGCGTCATCTGGATCATGCGACGCGCCACCACCTTGGTGTACTTTTCGTCGGACGCCATGTTGTTGGGATTGTGGCAGTAATTGCAACCGACCTCGTTCGGGTCCTTGCCTGCCTGCGGCGCCACCCAGTTGTTCATTTGCGCCATGAAATGGTTGAACCGATCGGTACTGACGCCGCCGAGAACCTTCACGTTCTGGTATGTCTCGCTGGCGCGCGGACCGGTGTCGCCAGGAGTTTCATACACATTGGCGGGGATCGGCACCTGCGCCTTGACCAGGCTGGGGTTGACGACCTGATCGATGCCCGTGCCACGATAGCCGGTCTGGGTCGACTGCTTCGGCCCGATCTCGCACCCGGCGAGCAGCATCGGCAGCGCAGCCACCGATGCGATGATGATGCGCTTGCTCGTCATTTGACAGCTCCCGGAAGCGTTGCAGGGTCAACGACACCCGTCGACGGGTAGCTTGGGGCATAACCATGGTTTTGTGCCCAGAGGTACCAGTTGTCGACGACCGTGCCGGTCAGCAGGATGCCGATGCCGCCGGTAAGCGTCGTCAGCACGGCGAACCACCATGCCCAACGGTGGATCGATTCCATCGTGGCGTTGAAGCCCATGGTCCAGCGCCAGAACAGGGCGGCACGCTCGGTTGCCGTGCCCCGGTCGGTGATCTGCTCCAGCTCGCGCTCGCCGCCGTAGCGACCGACGGCCAGGATGGTCGCGCCATGCATCGCGAAGAGCAAGGTCGAGCCATAGAGGAAGGCGATTGAGAGCGCATGGAACGGGTTGTAGAACAGGTTGCCGTACCGGATAGAGAAAGCGGCAGTCCAGTCAAGGTGCGGGAAGATGCCGAACGGCACTGCTTCGGCCCAGCTACCCATCAGCAAGGGGCGGATGAAGCCCAGGACCAGATACAGCCAGATCGCGCTGGCAAAGGCCCAGGCAACGTGCGTGCCCATCTTGAGCTGGCGCGCCCGGCGGTAGATGCGGACCCACCAGAGCAGGATCGACACAGTCAGGAAAGCGCCGGCGAGGATCCACCAGCCGCCCTTGGCGAGCGGCACGAAGGGCGAGAAGCCATATTCAGGTCCCGGCGGTTCGAGGGCCAGCCAGAACAGCTGACGGACGAACTGGATGGGGTTCCAGCCCACCGACGCCAACATGTTGAGCCCGATGATCTCGAAGGCGATCAGGCCGCACACCATCGATGTAACGCCCAGATAACCCAGGTAGATAGGGCCGATCTGCGCGTTGCCGATCTTGCCGAGCCAGTAATTGAAGCTGCCCTTTCCCGTGCGGGGGGAGTCTTCGGCGGGCAGTTCAGGTCCCATCTCGGGGACGCCGCGGAGCTGCACCTGGGTGAATATGTTCTGATATTGTGCCATTTCGCTTCCCTCCCCCGTCAGGACCAGATCGGCAGGTTAAGCCACCAGGTCCACCATTCGGGCCAGCCGCGGGTCCAGAACGGACCCGAAATGATGATGCAGACCGCGCTCCAGAACCCGGCGCTTAGAGCCAGGAACAGGCCGACGCGGTGAATGCCCAACGTTCCCACCGAATAGCCGATGGTGTCGCGGAAGAACGTGTCCTCATATTCGGGCGTCTTGACCTCTTCGCCCTTCCCGGGATTGACCGCCGACAGGATCAGCGACCCGTGAAGCGCAAGGGCCATCGTCGTCGTGAAGAAGAACGACACGGCGATCATGTGTGCCGGATTGTAGTGGAAATGGAGGTACTGGTACCCCGTATTCGACACCCAATCGAGGTGGCTGAAAATCCCGTAGGGGAAGCCGAAGCCCCAGGCACCGAGAAGCACCGGGCGGACGACCACGAGCGATACATAAGCGAAGATGGCCACGCCGAACGCGAAGGGCACGTGGTAGCCGATGCCGAGCTTTCGGCAGATCTCGACCTCACGCAGCGCCCAGGACACGAATGCCCCGATCGCGCAGATCGTGATGATCTGCCAGAAGCCGCCTTCCTTCAGCGGCGCCAGGCCGAGGCCGTAGGAGATGTCGGGCGGCGCGATGCTGATCAGCCATGGGTTCCACGTCGGGCCCAGAGAGGCTGCGTACAGGATCAGGCCTGTACCGATCAACGCACACAAGGCCGTCGTCACCCCGAAGAAGCCGACGTAGAACGGTCCTACCCAGAAGTCGAAAAGGTCGCCGCCGATCAGCGTGCCTCCCCGGACCCGGTATTTTCTTTCGAAGCTCAACAGCGCCATGGCACGTCTCCGCGTGCTTCACCCGATCGTCGGGCGAAGTCCCTTTTAAATCGCAAATAAATTCCGGGTCACGGAACGGGGCAGGTGTCGCGCCCGACCCCGCTCCGCTTCCCCGAACCGTATCGCTACGGCGTAGTCGTCGCTGGCGCTGTCGCCACGGCAGGAGCCGAGTGCGCACCGTCGAGCCAGTTGTACCGGTTGGTGCTGAGCAAGATGAAGTGAATCAAGATTGCGAGCACGAACAAGAAGACCGCAAGTGCCGTCAACAGGCGGCGGCCATCGAACATCATCCACGTTCTCCACATGGGAACGCTCCTTTCAGTTAGAGTCTAGCTGCGCCCGGTGGCGACAGCAGCAGGTGCCACGACCGCAACTTTTGCGGCCTCATAGGGAGCAGTCCCCGGGAACCACGGCCGCCATGCCCACACGAGAATGTGTGCGATGACCGCCACAGTGACGAAGAACCCCATGCTCATGACGAAGAGCTTGTGAAACTCCTTCGCCTCAGCTTCGGTCAGGTACGTCCCGACCCCGTCTCTATTATCGCTCATGTTACCGTCTCCGTTTTGCCCTTCGAATTATGGAGCGACGGGTGCGCCCCTGGGCGGCATCCGCGTGGGGATATCCACGAGGATTGGGTGAGGTCCCGAAGGACCGAAAGGTTTGGGGGCACGCTCACGCGTTCGCCTCCTGCATGGCTTCGTCGACGCGGGCCTGCGTCACGACTGCTTCGCCTGCGCGCCGGGCGGCGCGCTCGGCCGCGTCACGAATGCGCTTGGCCATCGAAATGCGGACCAGCACCGGCGCGCGCTCGACGGCAGCGTCGAGGCTGTCCTTGGCTGTCACGTCCCAGGCCAATTCGGTCAGGTTACGCGCCGGCGTCGCTTCAACCTTGTCGAGCACGGTGCCCAGCGGCAGGATGTTGAACAGCGCATCGAACAGCGCGTTGCAGACCTCCTGGATCAGGTAGGTCGCCCCCGCATAGCCCATGAAGGGCGTGCCGGTGTGGCGACGGATGACTGCGCCGGGGAAGCTCGCAGGCACAAACATGCTGCGCCCGCCAGCTTCCGCCGCGTACATCCGCTCGTTGAAGCTGCCGAACAGCACCAGCGGCGGATTGGTGTGGATAGCGGTGCGTACCGCCGCATTGTCGGACTTGGTCCCGGCAGTCCGCGCTACCGCAAAGTTGCAGGGCATGCCCATGTCGTCCTCGAGGAACGAGCGGATGCCGCGCGCATAGGTTTCGCCTGCGACGATGCCGAAGCTGGCAGTCCCGTAGAAGTCCTGCGTGACGCTGCGCCACAGGTCCCACAAGGGCTTGATCGTGGTGTGCTTTTCGTTCTGAATGAATGGCTCGGGATCGACGCCGGTGAGCTCCCCCAGCTTGCGCAGGAACAGCGTCGTGCTCTCCAGCCCGATGGGTGCCTGAAGGTAGGGCCGCTCGAGTGTTTCGCAGAGACCCCGCCCAAACTCGCGGTAAAGGCACACATTTACGCTGGCATCGGCAAGCTTGCGCACGTCAGCGATATGGCTGCCCAGCGGGAAGGCCATATTGACCTCGCACCCGATGCCTTCGATCAGGCGCCGGATCTCGGCGAGGTCGCTCGGGCAGTTGAACTGGCCATATTGCGCGCCGATGATGTTGACGCGGGGCTTGGCGCCTTCGGGCAGGATACGCGGCCCCGGCACCTTCTTCGGTCCGAACTGCGTCCAAAGCCAAGTGAGCGCACGATCGGCGGCCTGCCACTGATCCTCGTCGATGGTACGGGGCAGGAAGCGAACGATGTTCGTCCCCTCGGGCGTCACGCCACCGCCGATCATCTCTGAAATGCTGCCGGTGACCACCACCGCGGGCAGATCGGGATCCAGCGTCTTCCAGGCGCGCTTCATCGCGCCTTCGGTGCCGTCGCGGCCAAGCTCCTGCTCGCCGAGACCGGTGACGACGATCGGCAATTCATGCGGCGGCAGCGCGTCGGTATAATGCAGCACGCTGGTCACCGGGAGGTTCTCACACCCCACTGGACCATCAATGATGACCTGCAGACCCTTGATCGCGGTGAACGCGTAGACCGCCCCCCAATAGCCCCCTGCCCGGTCGTGATCGAGGATCAGCGTCATACGCCCACCGCCTCTTCCGCCTTGGCAGCGGCAATGCGCTTGGCGGCAAATTTCGCCTTGAATTCGGGCCGGTCGACTGGAGCCTTTTCCCAGACGCCCGCGCTATAACCTTCGCCGACGCCCTCGAAGAAGGTCTTCATCTTGTCGAAGCGCGCCTGGTTGCCAAGGGCGGCGTTGACGACCTGCGCGAGGCTCCCTGCGCCGGCGACGCCCATCAGGGGCCGCGCGGAAATCAGGTTGGTGAAATAAAGTGCGGGAATTGCCTTTGCTTTGGCGTGCTGCACGACCGGGGTCGTGCCGATGGCCAGGTCCGGCTCGAATGCGTCGACCGCCTGGAGGTCTTTCTCCAAACTCGCGCGATATTCGACGTGCACGCCCCGCGCGACGAGCCATTCACGATCGGGATCGCTCCATACGGTGCGGGGTGCCGCCGTGCCGACATAAGGCACATCGGCGCCGCTCTCGATCAGCAGGCGCGCGACCAGCAGCTCGGATCCTTCATAGCCCGATACCGTGATCCGTCCCGAGATCGGCTTGGCGGCGAGCGCGGCGCGGATGGCGGGCACGAAGCGGTTCTTCGCTTCATCAACCTTTGCTTGTGCAATACCGCACGCGCTGCCCACGGCGTCGAGCCACGCCGCCGTCCCGTCCGCGCCCACAGGGGCCGATCCGATGACTGTCCGTCCCGCAGCTTCGAATTCGCGGACACTGGCGGTGTAGAAAGGATGGATGGCGGCACCGGCTGCGCAGTCGAGTGCCGAATAGAGCTCGCGCCATTCGCGCGTAGGGACGACCGGGCCCGCAGCAAGGCCGAGCGGCGCGAGCATCTGGCCGATGCCGACCGGATCGACCGGGAACATTTCACCCAGTAGCGTGACCGTCGGCAGTGCTGACCGCTCGCGCGGCGCGGCCACGGGCCCGGCTTCGGCCTCCAGGCGCGCATAGTTCAGCATGGCCCCCGCGAGCACGTCCTTCGCCTCGGCGTGGGTCGGAATGCCGAAGCCCGGCACGTCGATGCCAATGATGCGGACACCATTGATGGATTTTGGCAGGAGCTGAAGCGGCACGCCCGATGCGGTCGGCACGCACAGGTTGGTGACAACGATAGTGTCATAGTTCGCCGGATCGGCGAGTTGCTCGACCGCTTCCTTGATGTCCTCGAACAACTTGCCGGTGACGAGGGTCTCCGACGAGAACGGGACGTACCCGACCGACCGTTTCGCGCCGTAGAAGTGCGACGTGAAAGTCAGGCCGTACACGCAACAGGCCGAGCCCGAGAGCACGGTTGCCGTGCGGCGCATGCGGAGGCCCACACGTAACGAGCCGAACGCCGGACACATGGATTGCGGCTGGTCGTGCGGCCCCTGCGGATAGTCTGCCGCATAGCGCGCGAGTACGTCCGACTTGCCTGCCTGCACGGCAGCAGCACGCAGCGTGTCGGCGCTCGAGCAGCCCCCTTCGGGCACGGGAGGCGCGATCTCAGACAGCGTCGTAGACCACTTCGAGGCTGGGCTTGGCCACGAATTCAACACCGCGCATGTCGGCCTGGGACGCAGGCTTCAGCGAATAATCGGCGCCGGTTATGTCGGCGCTGAACAAACCGAGCAGCCCGTCTTGGTCGAGTGGGGCGGGGCGCAGCGGCGGCGCTTCGGCGACGTTGATCGCCAGTTCCTCGAACAGCGAGGCCCATTGCCCACCGGGCTTGCCGATGATCTGGTAGTTAGCGCTCTTCTTGCGAATGTCTTCGTTCGCCGGGATCGCGCAAAGGACCGGAATGCCGACCGCTTCGGCGAAGGCGTTCGCCTCGCCAGTGCCGTCGTCCTTGTTCAGGATCATGCCCGCAACGCCAACGTTGCCACCCATCTTGCGGAAATATTCGACCGCCTTGCAGACGTTGTTGGCGACATAGAGAGACTGGAGATCGTTCGATGCGACGACGATCACTTTCTGGCACATGTCGCGCGCGATCGGCAGGCCAAAGCCGCCGCAGACCACATCGCCCAGGAAGTCGAGCAGGACGTAGTCGAAACCCCATTCGTGGAAGCCGAGCTTTTCGAGTGTCTCGAATCCGTGGATGATCCCGCGACCGCCGCATCCGCGGCCGACCTCGGGCCCGCCAAGCTCCATGGCGAATACGCCGTCGCGCTGGAAGCAGACATCCTCAATGCCAATTTCCTCACCCGCCAGCTTCTTGCGCGACGATGTTTCGATGATCGTGGGCGTCGACTTGCCGCCGAACAACAGGCTGGTGGTGTCCGACTTCGGGTCGCAGCCGATGAGCAGCACGCGCTTGCCCTGTTGCGCCATCATGTAGCTCAAATTGGCGAGCGCGAAGGACTTTCCGCTGCCACCCTTGCCGTAAATGGCAATGATCTGCGTTTCCTTCGTCACCGGTCCCGAATGCACGGGGTCAGGCTCATGGCTCGCTTCTTCACGCAGGTCGCTTGGATCGAACATACTCATAGCGAACTCCAGTCGAGGACCATTTTCAGACAGGCCGGATCGGTGAAAGCCTGCGGATAGGCTGCTTCGAATTCACCCACCGGACGGACGTCGGTGACAAGGCCGCCCAGATCGAGGGACCCAGTGCCAAGCAGCGCCGACACCGCCGCCATGTCGGCGGGTAGAAACTCAGACGCGATGCGAAGGCGGGCTTCGCGCATGAATGCGGGCGGAAAGGCGAAGCTGATCGGCTGGGTGTAGAACCCGGCCAGCACGAGCTCACCGCCCCGGGCAAGCCGCATGATCAGCATGTCGGTCAAGCCCTCGGCACCGCTCGCGTCGTAGATCGCGCGATAGTCGCGGCGCTCGTCGTGCTCGGCATCGGTAACGACATAACCCTGCGCGCCATCGCGCCGCACGGGGTTGGTTTCCCACACGGTCGGCGCTGGTGCGCCTGAGGCAATGGTGACGCGGGCCAATAAACGTCCGAGCACGCCGTGCCCGACGATCAAGTCAGGTGCAGCATGACCGGCAATGGCGTGTTGCGCGGTTGCAGCCAGTGCACACAATATCCCGCGTTCACCGAGGCTTTCCGACACCGGCAGGACTCGCGCCGACGGCACGACGACGCGGCTCGCCGATCCGCCGAACAGGCCGCGCGCACCTTCGTAGCAATTGGCACCAGGAACAAAGACCCATTCGCCGATCCGGCTGCGGGCGTCCGTACCGGCATCTACAATTCGGCCGACCGACTCGTAGCCAGGCACCAGGGGGTATCCCATGCCGGGGAAGCTCGGCATGCGCCCCTCCCACAACAGCCGCTCCGTGCCGGAACTGATCCCGCTCCAGGCAATGTCGACGACGACATCGGTGCTTTGGGGAGCTGTCAGCGCAAGCGACCGCATCGAAAGCCGTTCTGGCTGTTCGAGTATGATCGCGGTTGCTTTCATGCGTCCCCTTCAGCCCCCCGCCGCGAAAGATGCCGCGGCTTTGAAGCTCGAGGTGTAATCTGTACTGGACAGATTGGGTTGTCAATTTTTCTTTACGCTTTTGATCGCACCGCTGTGACGACCCGCGTGATCAACGGCAGATTCGTCGGATATTCCTGCATTTCGCCGAAGCCAGCCTTATGCAGCATGGCACCGATCTCGGCCTTTGTACGGGGTCGGCCCGAGCCCATCGCCCAAAGATAGACGCCGAAATAGCCGTCCCCCATCGACTCGGCGCCCGGCGTTCCCGCCATCGGTTCGGCAATCATCAACCGCCCGCCCGTAGGCAACGACCGGGCAATATTGCGCAGCAAAATCATTGCGGCGTTGTCGTCGTGGTCGTGCAGGATGCGTACGAGGCTGACCAGATCATAGCCCGAAGGCAGATCATCCTCGAAGAAATTGCCGCCATAGGCTTTCATGTCGCCGGCACGTGCGGCGACAGCGGGAAGGTCGAATAGCGCGATGTCGATTCCCGGCCGGGCTGACTTCACGGAGCGCGCGAAGACGCCCTGCCCGCCGCCCACGTCGAGAAGCCGCTGATGACGACCGAAATCATAGGCGGCGATAACCTGCTCGGCGACCATCGATTGCGAAGCGGCCATCAGCTCCGAATAGGCAGCGACCGAGCCATCGGCGCTTGAGGCGGGGTCCTCGGACCGGGCGTAGGCCCAGTAGCGCGCGAGTGCACCGCCGCCGCCACCGCGCCGCAACAGGCCGACCGGGTCGGCCAGGTCGATATAGAGATGTCGGTGATGATCGATCATCTCGGCAATACCGCGATTGCCATGCAGCGCAGCACCAAGCGCCCCCAGCATGTAGCGGCCGTCCACGAGTCGCTGGGCGAGTTCGAGCGAAGCGCCCGCCTTCAACAAACGGTCTGCGGCTTCGAGGGGTAGATCGGCGTGCGCGGCGGCATCGCCAACGCTTAGCGGGCCGTCCGCGAGACGTACGATCAGTCCGGTCTCGACCATGGCCATGGCGATCTGGCTGTGAATAAAGCCGGCGTTGATATCGAACATCGCCTTTGCACGGCGGCGCGCGATGGGCCGCGTGAGAGGAAATGCTGCGGCCCAGGTGCGGAACCGGGCGCTGCCGAGCAGGCCGTTGCGCCAGCTCAACCACTTTATCTGAATTTTGGACGGTTGCATCTGTCCAGTGTGGTGGACATACTTGGGCGCTGCAAGCCGGAGTGTGGGAATTGGCGCAAACGCGCGTAATTGTTGTCGGGGCCGGGATCGGTGGGTTGACCAGCACAGCGCTGCTCGCAGCGCAAGGCTGCGACGTCACGGTTTGCGACATGGCCGACGGACCCGGTGGCAAGGCGCGTCGCGATGACGTGGGCGGCGTCGCGGTGGACGCAGGACCCACGGTTTTCACCAAGCGCGACGTATTTGCCCGGATCTTCGAAAGCTGCGGAGGGTCGCTCGACGATGCCGTCACGTTACGACCGGCAAATATCCTCGCACGTCATGCGTGGGCGGCCGACGAGCGCCTGGACCTTTTTGCAGATCCCGCCGCAAGCGAGGATGCGATCGCTCGATTTGCGGGACCTGCCGAAGCGCGCGGCTATGCACGGTTCAAGGCCGCGGCAAAGCGCGCGCACGATACACTCGACCCGACGTTCATGCGTGCCAGCAAGACATCGCCGCTCGGGCTGATGGGCCGCATCGGCCTCACCCGCAGCGGCGACATGCTGGCGATCCGCCCGCTACGAAACCTGTGGTCGGTGCTCGGCGACTTCTACCATGATCCGCGGCTGAGGCAGTTGTTCGGCCGCTATGCAACCTATTGCGGCTCCTCCCCCTTCGAGGCGTCGGCGACACTCATGCTAATCGCACACGTCGAAGCCGAGGGCGTATGGCTGGTCGAAGGCGGCATGTCGGCGCTGTCCCGTGCGCTCGAGGACCTCGGCAAACGCAATCACGCCAGGTTTCGTTACGGATGCAAGGTCGATCGCATTCTGGTCGAAGAGGGGCGTGCCGCAGGCGTCGTTCTGTCATCGGGGGAACGGCTGAGCGCCGACCGCATCGTGATGAACTGCGATCCAAGCGCCTTGGCGACGGGCTTGTTCGGTGACGACGCCCTACGCGCTGTGCCCGCACTGCGCTCCGCCGACCGTTCGCTTTCGGCTGTCACTTTCCTTGGACAGGTGGCTGCATCGGGTTTTGACCTTTCGCATCACAACGTCTTCTTTTCGAACAATTACAGGGCCGAGTTCGACTCGATCAAGCACGGCCAGCTTGCCACCGCGCCCAGCGTCTACCTTTGCGCGCAGGACCGGGGCGCTGACGGCTCCGCGCCGTCCGGTCCTGAACGCGTGCAAATCATCGTCAATGCGCCGGCCAACGGCGACACCCACAATTATAGCGAACAGGAGATCGCGTCGTGCCGAACCCATATGCTGGAGTCGCTGAGCCGGGGCGGGCTGAAACTGGAGGGCCCTCTGCACGCGACGACACCGACGGAATTCAACCGGCGATACCCCGCGACGGGTGGAGCCCTTTATGGTCGGGCCTCGCACGGGTGGGCGGCGTCCTTCCGCCGGCCGGGCTCGTCCACGCGGATCCCTGGGCTCTATTGCGCGGGCGGCGGGACGCACCCGGGAGCGGGCGTCCCCATGGCAGCACTGTCGGGACAACTCGCAGCCGCTTCCCTGCTCTCGGACCTTGCTTCGACGCGGACGTTCCATCCGGCGGCTACAGCTGGTGGTACATCGACGCGATCAGCGACGATGGCACCCATGGGCTGACCATCATTGCCTTCATCGGCAGTGTCTTCTCGCCCTATTACAAGGCATCGGGACGCGGCAATCCGCTGAACCATTGCAGCCTGAACGTCGCGCTCTACGGCCCGCGCGCGAGTCGCTGGGCGATGACCGAGCGCAGTGCGCGCTTCGTATCGCGCGACACGTCGAGCTTCGCCATCGGCCCGAGCGCCGTGCGCTGGGACGGTACCGCGCTGATCGTCGACATCGACGAACGCGCGATGCCCCTGCCCTTTCCAGTGCGCGGCCGCGTGCGGATCGAGCCCGAGATCCTAGGCACGACCGGCTTCGCGCTGACGCCGGGTCGCCGCCACGTATGGCATCCCATCGCCCCCCGCGCCCGGGTCGAGGCCCGCTTCGACGCGCCCGACCTGCGTTGGTCGGGTAATGGCTATCTCGACTCGAACCGTGGGTCTGAATCGCTCGAAGAAGGTTTTTCCACGTGGCAATGGTCGCGCGCGCACGTTGGCAAGGACGTTGGCGTGATCTACGAGGGCAACCGTCGCGACGGCAGTGAGTTCGCCATGGCACTGCGCTGCGACCGGACCGGCAAATGGGTGGACGAAGAACTGCCGCCCCAACATATCCTGTCGAGAACACCGGTCTTCGCCATGCCACGCGCGACCCGCGTCGATCCCGGCTACCGCGCCCGGGTCAGGAAAACCTGGGAGGACACACCCTTCTACTCACGATCGTCGATCTCGACGCGCCTCTTTGGCGCGGACGGCGAAGGCGTCCACGAAAGCCTGTCACTCGACCGCTTCGTCTCGCCGATCGTGCAGCGGATGCTGCCCTTCCGCATGCCCCGCCGGAGCTGATTCTTCGACCCCTGCCTTGGCCCGATCGCGAACCTGCGAACGGCTGACCGACACATATTGGTATACGCAGAAGCCAACGACGATCAGGAAAGTCAGCGCCGCCTCGACGAGTCCAAGATTGTTCATGATCATGGCACCACCTCCGCGCCGACAAAGATATCCAGATTCGCCGCAAAGGTCTCGATTCGATCGACCACGAGATGCGGCGCTTCCTCATGGGCAAGATGCCCCAGGTTGGGAAGGACCTCCAGCGCGCAGCCGGGGATCAGGGCCACCGAGTCGAGCGCGCCCGAGACGGGAATGGCCGCGTCCTTTTCGCCGTGCAGGACGAGAATCGGCATGGCGACCTTCGGCAAGTCGCGCTTGAGCGGCACGAGGTCCCAATCGGCCATCATGCCGATTGCGCCGGCGCAGTGGCTCGAGGTGCCGAACAGGCGGGCATAGGCCGCGACCCCGGGGGCATCGATCGTCGACCCGGTACTGCGGGCGAGGAACCGCTGCACGGCACCGGAACCCCGGGCGACCGAGGCGAAGATGTGCGGCGCGAATGGATTGACGAACAACAGCTTCGCCATGGTCGGAAACAGATGCTGGGCGACGCCCGGGAACGGCAGCAGTGCCGGGGCGATCCCGATAATGCCGGCGGGATGCACCAGCCCGTCCAGTGCCATGCGCAGCGCAATGGCGGCGCCCGCCGAATGGCCGACGATCAACGCGGGTTCGGCCTTTAGCTCAACCAGCAGGCCAACGATTGCCCGCGCGATTCCAGGCATTGTCAGGCCGTTCGGCGGGCGTCCTTGCGTGAAGCCATGCCCGGGAAGGTCGAGCGCGATGACCCGGAAATGCTGCGCCAGCGGGTGCAGCAAGTCGCGCCAGCTGTGTGTCGCGGCGCCTGTGCCGTGAAGCAGCAGGAGAACCGGGCCGGAACCTGATTCCTGCACGTGCCAGTCGATCCCGCCGACGCGCATCGAACGGCTGTCGGCGCGATTGGGCCAGTCGGCGGGAGGCAGGCTCACTGGAAGGCCTTCACCGCACCCGCGAGGCCGGCGGCGTCGGCGCGGGGCAACGGCAGATAGCGAGCGTGCATCGCGGCAGCGAGCTGGGCGCCCTCGGGCCGTGGCCGACTCGAAATATCGACGAAGACGGCACCCAGGCCGCTGGCACCGAAGGCCTTTGCAGCGGGCATCGTGCCCTCCGCACCGACATTGCCCCGGCCGTCACTCAACAGGACGACGAACGGTGTGCGGCCCTTCCCCTTCACGGCTTCGCCCAGCAGCCGTGCGGCATCGATGCCGGCGGCTAGCGGCGTGCCGCCCCCACCCGGCAGATCGGCCAGAGAGCGGCGCGCGCGGGTAAGCGAACGGGTCGGCGGCAGCAGCACTTCGGCACTGTCGCCCCGAAATGCGATCAGGGCAACTTCGGTGCGCTTCACATAGGCTTCGGCAAGCAGCAGCTCGACCGCGCCCTTGGCTTCGCCCAGCCGTGCAGCGGCGGCAGAGCCCGACGCGTCGACCGCAAAGATCGTCGTGGCATCGGCGCGCGTTTCGAACCGCTTGATCCTGAGGTCGTCGCGGCGGATGGCAATACGGTCACCGGAAGCCAGGTCGGCGCCGCGCATCTTCTGCCAGGGCGCCGCGGCCCGCAACGTATCGATCAGCGCGAGCCGCGCGCCGCCGCGAGGCAGGCCGGCACGTGCGCCCAGCGGCCGACCGCGCATCGACGACCTGCGCCGCTCGCCGCCACCGCTGCCGTTCGAACTTCTTCGTCCCGCACCTGCGGCAATCGCGGCGAGCACGTCGGGCGGGAGCGCCGCCGTCACGGCGGCGAGTACGACATCGTCGAGCGTGTCGCCGACCTCGGGCTGCGCATCGCTGGAGGCGGGCGGCGGCGGCGCGGGCTCGCTGTCGGGGTCGCTCGGCATCCGCGTTGCCCGGTGCGCAAGTACGAGACGGGCGGCGATAGCGAGATCCGCTTCGCCGGGCCCTTCGCGATTCTCGTGCAAAGCAAGGCCGTGGGCGGCGCGCAAAGCCATGATGGACGCACGCACCGAGTCGATGCCAAGCACCATTGAAGCCGACGCAAGAGCCTGAACCCCGTCAATCCGGGCTTGACCCGGGATCCCGCTTTGTGTCTCAGCTTCACTTGAAGAAGCGGGATCCCGGCCCGAGGCCGGGGCGACGCGTGTCTCCCCGGTTGCCCGAACCTCGCTCAGGTCGAAGCGGAAAGCGCACCTTTCGGCCAGCCGGTCCGGCACGCGCTCGTCGCTCTGCCCGTCGTCGAGGAGCACCAGCCCGAAGCGTGCCGGGTGTCGCGCGGTGGCGCCGTCGCGCTCGATCACGACCTCGCCGGTATCCATTACCGAAGCGATCCGCGCCGCGACCGCGTGGCTCATGCGTTCGGCCATCGAGACGAGCAGCAGCCCGCCGTCCGCCTGTGCCAGCAGTCCCGGGCGTACGCTGCCGCCCTGCCCCGCCAGTGTCGCGGCCAGGTCGCGCCCGCCGATCAGGGCCTCGTCATCGATCGCGACCGGCAGGCGCCGCATCGGCCCGAGTTTGGCAAGCACGGCGTCGCGCGCTGGCCCTGCGCCGCGCAGTATCATCCCGCCAAGCCCGGCAGGGTCGCGCTTCAGGAGCTGCACGGCGAGCAAGGCGTCGCCGAACGGGTCCATCAGCCGAACAATTCGCTCAGCGCGCGCTCGATCCGGACCGTCGAGCCAGTCTCGTCGAGGACGCTTCGCCGCAACCGGTGACGCAGGGCCATCGGGGCCACGGAGCGCAACTGGGCGAGGCCGACGACATCCTTGCCGTCCAGCGCGGCCGCCGCCCGCGCCGCGCGCATCAGGGTCAGTTCGCCGCGCAGACCGTCGGCACCGACAGCGATGCACAATTCCGAAGCGCTGCGCAGGATCGCGTCGGGCACCGCCAGTTCGGGCAGCAGCTTCTTGGCCTTGGCGATCCGGTTGAGCGTCTTCCTCTCGGCCTTGGCCCAGTCCGCCGCAAAGGCTTCCGGTGTCCGCTCAAACGCGTCGCAGCGGCGCAGGATTTCGACGCGTGTGTCGAGGTCCTGCGACGTTCTGACTTCAAGCGACAGCCCGAACCGGTCGAGCAATTGCGGGCGCAACTCCCCTTCCTCGGGATTCCCGCTGCCGATCAGCACGAAGCGCGCCGAATGCCGCACGCTCAGCCCTTCGCGCTCCACGACATTCTCGCCCGAGGCCGCCACGTCGAGCAGCAGGTCGACGATGTGATCCTCGAGCAGGTTGATCTCGTCGATATAGAGAAAGCCCTGGTCGGCCTTGGCAAGCAGTCCGGGCTCGAACGCCTTTTCACCCTTGCCCAGCGCACGTTCGATATCGAGCGCGCCAACCACGCGGTCCTCGGTCGCGCCGAGGGGCAGGTCGACGAAGGGCACGGGCTTGTCCTTGCCCAGCGGCGGCAGCAACGCCGCCAGCGCGCGCGCTGCGGTGGACTTGCCGGTCCCCCGGTCGCCGAACACCATGACGCCGCCGATCTTCGGGTCCACTGCTGCGATAAGCAGCGCGCGCTTCATCTCGTCCTGACCGACGATCGCCGAAAATGGAAAGGCCACCCGCATTGTGGAGGGTGTGTAACACGCGCTGGACAGTCGGCAAGTCGCCTCAGCGCAACGCGGTTGCAAATCCGCACAAGAGGCGTAGCTTTCCCCTACGTCAACCAAGGAGAGCGACCATGTCTGCGACTCTTTCGACTGTTGAACAGCCAAATGCTGCACAGCCTGCCGCCCTTGCCGTGCGGCACATCACGACGGCGGACCTCAACTGGGCGCTGCGCGAGGGGTGGCGCGATTTCCAGGACAAGCGTGGCGACCTGATCTTCGTCGCATTGCTCTATCCGGCCATCGGCCTGATCGCCGCTGCCTTCGCGCTCAACGATGCGGCGCTGCCACTCGTCTTTCCGTTTGCTGCCGGCCTGTCGATCTTCGGCCCCGCCGCCGCTTCCGGTTTCTATGAGCTTGCCCGGCGGCGCGACGCCGGGCTCGATGCGAGCTGGCGGCACTTCTTCGATCCGATGCGGGGCCGGCAGGGGTCGACGATCCTGATGCTGACGATCGGCCTTGGCGTGCTGTTCCTGCTGTGGCTGGGTGCCGCCTACACGATCTATGCCGCGACCATGGGCCCGGACCTCCCGACCGGCGTCGCGAGCTTCCTCCGACGGGTCTTCACCACGCCCGAGGGGTGGATGCTGATCATCGTCGGCAATCTCGTCGGTGCGGTCTTTGCCGTGGTCACGCTGATGACGACGCTGATTTCCTTCCCGATGGCGGTCGATCGCGACGTGGACCCTGGACACGCCGTCCAGATCTCGCTCCGCGCGGTCATGGCAAACCCCGGGCCGGTTGCGGAATGGGGGCTGCGCGTCGGCTTCCTGCTGGTCCTCGGCGCGCTGCCCGCTTTCATCGGCCTTGCGGTCGTGCTGCCGACGCTCGGCTATGCGACCTGGCACCTCTACACGCGGATGGTCGAACGCGGCTAGATCAGGGCGACGCTTTTCGCCCAGCCCATGAACAGCTCTGGCCAGAGCGCCACCGGCTTGCCGATCGCCTTGCGCAGCCCGAAGCCATGGCCGCCGTTCGCGAAGAGATGCGTTTCGACCGGGATGCCCCTTGCCTTCAGCGCGTCGCGGAACATCAGCGTGTTGGCGACGGGCACGGTGTCGTCGTCCTCGGCATGGACGAGGAAACACGGCGGACTGTTGGCAGCGACGTTAAGCTGCGGCGAGTGCGCGGCCTCCAGCGCGTCGTCGTCGGCGATCAGCAGCTTGCGCGATCCGGGATGCGCGTTGCGGCGATCCATCGACACCACGGGATAGATCGGCGCGGCGCAGAACGGGCGCGGCGACAGCGTGTCGGCGGCATCGACGGGCGCATAGGTCTTTGTGGCGAAGCGGGCGACCAGATCGGTGCAGACATGCCCGCCCGCCGAAAAGCCCATGGCGCAAATCCGTTCCGGATCGACGCCGTATTTGCCCGCACGCTGGCGGATCAGCCGCATCGCGCGCTGCGCATCGGACAGGGCGACGTCGGGCCCTGCCGCCCAGCCCTCGCCCGGCAGGCGGTAGAACAGCACAAACACCGTGAAGCCGCGCGCCGAGAGCCAGCGCCCGAGCTCATAGCCCTCCTTGTCGATCACCACCCAGCGATAGCCGCCCCCGGGCGTGATCATCACGGCCGCGCCATTGGGCACATCGGGCCGGAACACCGCCATGCGGGGACGGCTGATGCCGAAGACGGCGCGGTCGGTAAGTTGCGGGTCGGTGCTGCGCTCGTTGACGGTCTCCATAAGGGCGGTCGCGGGCATACCCGCCGCACCCTTGGGCCAGAGATCGATCGTCTCGGTCGGTTGCGGCAGCCCGGCGGGAAGCGCGCCGCCCTTCACCGGGGGCGGCGTCTCGGCGGACGCCCGGGCGGCAAGTCCGGTCATCAGGCCCGCGCCCACCAATGTCCGCCGGTCGATCATGAAAGCGCCTCGTAGGTGAAATTCGCAATATGCGCCGCACCGCTGCCCGCCGCATAGAGCGCCGGGCGCAGGCTGAGGAAATCGCCCGCGACATTATGATGATAGCCGCTGACTTCCATCTGCACGTCGAACTTCTCCCAAGGCGCTTGCGGTGTCGGGCGGGTATGGATGGTCACGATGTTGCGATCGTTTGTCACGCGAATGCAAAGACGTCGCATGGGAGACGCTGCTTTCGCGCGCGCCCGCCGGACCCCGTATCGCTGCATCACGAGGCCGTCCCGGCCGAAGCCGAGTCCGGCATAGAGGCGGCGGCTATAGAACAGCAGCAAGCCCGCTTCGCACTCCCCCTCCAGTTCGATCTCGACGCTGACGGCATAGCGCTGGTCGCCCGCCAGAACGCAGACCGGCGAACTGTCGGCGGGGGTCGTGCCCTTGCCCTTCAGGCGCATCGCGCCCGGCGAATAGCTGACGCGCGCCTGCTCGCCCACGCCGGGATCGTAGAAAGCCCAGTGCGTGCCGAAACGGTCGTGGGAAAAGTCGTCGCTCAGCGGCTGGCCGTGCGTCGCACCGGCAATGCGGCGTGGCATTGAGAGGGGGCGCGACAGGTCGCCGCCGCCGAGCCGGGGCCAGCCGTCGGCAGTCCATTCGACGGGCACGAGCAATGTCTGGCGCCCCAGCGTCCAATAGCCGTTTTCATAGCCGTGCAGCACCGACCACCACTTGCCGCCGGGCCCCTCGAACAACGTGGCATGACCGCGCGACCACCATTTTTCGCGCGCCGAGGTCGTGCGCATGACCGGATTGGCCGGGTCGTTCTCCCAGGGACCGTCCAGCGAGCGGCTGCGCGCAACGATGACCATATGTCCCGTCGGCGGCCCCGCCGTGCCGCCGACCGCAGTCACGAGATAATAGAACGCGTCGCGCCGCACGATCTTGGGTCCTTCGGGCGAGAACCCCTCGACCACCCAGTCAGCGGGATAATGCCAGGGGTCGTAGACATGGGTGACGCGCCCTGCGGTCGCCAGCCCATCGTCGCGCAGCGGTACCCGGTCTCCGCCCGACAGGAACAGCCAGCGCCGCCCCTGCGCATCGACGGCATGTCCCGGGTCGATATGTTCAGGCAGGTTCAGGTCGACGGGGTCCGACCATGGCCCAGCGATACTGTCTGCCGTGATGACATAGATCGACCGCCGCGCCGCGGTTCTGGCCGGGATGTAGCAATAGAATTTGCCGCCGTGCTTCGTCAGCTCGGGCGCCCAAACCGACCCGATCGGTGTGCGCAGCGCCGCCGTTACCGGCGTCCAGTTCACCAGGTCGTGGCTGTGCCAGATAACGATGCCCGGATAGGCATCGAAGCTGGAGAACGTCAGGTAATAGTCGTCGCCGTCGCGAAGGATCGTCGGGTCGGGATGATCGCCCGCGAACACCGGATTGATGAAGCGCCCGTCGCCGAGATCGGCCCTGCGCTGCCCCTCATAGCCCCTGCCCCAGCGCATCCCGTCATACGGGTCGAGCGACGAGGTCGCCGCCGACCCCTGCGCGCCCAGCGGCATGCCGAGCGTCAGCCCCGCCGCCCCGGCTCCGATCAATCCGGCGCGGCGGGTGAACATCGTCCGTCAGCTACATCTTGAACCGGGCGCCGAACAGGATCGTGCGGCCGAAATGGTTGTTCTCATAATTCCGGTCTGCATCGAAATCGGTGTAGCGATAGCGATAAGTGTCGAGGAGATTGTTGCCCTCCACCGACAGTTCGAGCCATTCGGTGAACTTGTAGCGGATCGAGGCGTCGACGTTCCACGTCGCGCCATAGCCTTCGAAAATGTTGCCTGTGCCCGAGTTGGCATCGACGTACCGGCTGCGATAGCTGGCCGATGCGCGCGAGCTGAACTTGCCGTCGTCGTAGTACAGCGTTCCATTGTACGATTGTCGCGAAACACCGAAAAGCGTGGATGTCCGCGTCGTGCTGACCAATGGCCCGAGAGCACCCGTCGTCGGTACGAACGCCTGCACGATCGGTCCCTGCACGCCGTAAGACGCGTCAGAATTAATGAAAGTCGCGTTGGCGAGAATACCGAAATTCTTGATGATATTGGTCGAAGTGAAAGCGCTGAACGGAAGCTGCAGTGCGATCTCGACCCCCTTCAACGTCGCACCCGTACCATTCACATTGCCAGTGACCGTGTAAAGCTGGTCGGGATTATTGGCGATATAGGCCGGAGAACTCGGCGGCAGCGCATCGCGAGTCAGCCCAACCTGCGCCAGAGTCGCAGTGAAGCTGTTCGAGATCGGGAAGCTCTCCACCTTTTTCACAAAACCGGAAACGGAAAGGATGGCTTGCGGTGCGAAATACCATTCGATCCCCAAATCGAAGTTCGTGGCCCGATAGGGATTGATCAGCGGGTTACCGAAGCTAATTCTGAAATTGAAGCCATCCACCGATCCGCCAGGCGTCAGATTACCGAATGATGGCCGCGTCATCACTTTCGCTATCGCGCCACGAATGATGAGGTTGCGCGTGGGATAGAGTGCAATGTTCATGGACGGGAGCCAGTCTTCATAGCTCCTCTGGACCGTTACGGTCTGGTTTCCAGCCGTCGATGTAAGGATCCCGGTAGAACTCTGTTCGGTGCGCACGTAACGCACGCCAGCATTGCCTGCATATTCCAGGCCGAAGATTTCGCCCTTGGCGTCGAATTCGAGATAACCGCCCTTGGTGGTTTCCTGGACTGAGCGCGTATTGCCGAGGTCCGGCGTAGGCGTCCGCGAATAGAGACCGGTAAAGGCGGCGGCAGCGGGGAGATTGGCGATCAGGAAGGTGCTGGTTGTGCCAGAAGGCTGCCCGCCATTGCCAATGTTGAACGTTTCCGAGAGCGCCGGTGTGACGGGGAAGCCATAGATTGCCGTCGGACCGAACAACGCTGAAGGCGAACAGGCGATCGTGCCGTTCGTGCTCGTGACCAGGCTGGTGCCGCCATTGCCGCAGACGACTGTATCACGCTGGAACCCAACGGTGTTAAAGTTAAACCGCCGATAAACACCGCCTACTTTGATCGTGAAGCCTTCGACAACGTCCCATTCGGTGCGCAGTTGAACAGTTCGGAATTTGTTCGTCACGTTCGACGGACGGTCGCGGATTTCCGCGAGCTGGAACACCGAAGGATCGGTAACGCTGGTGCCGAACGTCAGCTTGGGCGTCGCCATGTTGCGATAATCGTAGGAATAGCCCTGCGCATCGCGGTCATCGAAAAGGATCGTCGTTTCGACGGGGATGTCGGCGTTCGACTTGGAGATGCCGCCGAGCAGGGTGAAGCGGAACTTGTCACCGATGGACTGGTCCCAAGTGCCGCCGAACTGGTAAAATTCGGTCTTCGACTGGCGCAGATAATGCTCTGTCCGGACATAGACGTCGTTCAGCGTCGCCGCGATCATGTTGTTGTTGGCGTCGTAGACCGGATTGACGACGTCGATCGGTCGCTCGAGCGTGCGCAGCAGCACCTCGCCCCATTTCTCCTCGCGAGTTTCCTTGAATCGCGAATACAGGCCGTCGATCGAAAACTTGGTGCTCGTGCTTGGCTCGAACTGGATCGACCCCGTCAGGCCGAGACGCTCACGGTCGTGACTGATCTCGCCATACCGCGGGATGCGGGGGTGGAAGGACAACGTCGCAGCGTCGCATACAGCGCTCGGGCGATAGGTCCCGCCACTGTCCGCGCGCGGGGTCGTGTAAACCAGATTGTTCGTCGCCAGGCTGCCCGTCGTGTTGTAGAAACACGGCGTGCCGTTGACGCTGTCGAAGCGCGCCTGCGCCCAGCGCACCGAGTTGTTGCCGAGTTCGAGTGTCTTGACCTTCGAATAGGCAGCCGACACCGCGACGCCGAAGGTGTCGTCCTCATTTCGCCAGCTGAGCAGCCCGGCAACGCGCGGTCCGAGCTTTTTCGACAGGTCGTTGTACGACCCCACGACCGACAGGGCACCGTGCAGCCCGGCCTTGCCCGCCAGCGGATTGCCGGTGTTGAGATCGACCACGGCGCCGAGCGAGCCTTCATCCAGTGACGCTTCGGCGGTCTTGTGGACCACGATGCTGCTGAACAGTTCCGACGCGAACACGTTGAAATCGAACGCGCGATCACGGTTCGAAGCAGCGCCGTCGGTCGAGGTCGCAATGGTTTCAAGGCCGTTGACGCGGACGCGTGTGAACTGCGCCCCAAGGCCGCGGACGGTGATCGCACGCCCCTCACCCGCGTCGCGCTGGATCGAGATGCCGGGGATGCGTTGCAGCGACTCGGCCAGATTCTGGTCGGGGAATTTGGCGATGTCCTCGGCGACGATCGCATCGACGGCCCCGACCGAGTTGCGCTTCAGGTTCAGCGCGGCCTCAAGCGACTGGCGAAAACCAGTGACGACGATTTCGGCCGGTTCCGACTCGGGTGCTGCGGCCGGCGTCTGCGGTTGCGTGGCCCCTGCCTGCGCATGGGCTACGCCTGTCGCCAAGGTCAGCAGCGCGGTCGATCCCAGCAGCATTGCCGCGCGGCGCGCGATGGTCGTCGTCATTGTCGAAACCTCCCTGTGACACCGGTGTCTTTCGAGCCGGCATTTTTAAGGCTGTGACGGATTTCCCGCTGGAAATTCACCCTCAGCCTCCTCGAATCCCAAGATCGTTGCCTTTTGCGACAATCGATTTTCCGGCGGACTTGCGTCTAAGTAACCGGTGTCATAAGAATTAGCGACCAAAGCAAGCCGATGTCAAGACGGCGGTTCCAAGGAGAATGTGATGCGGCAGCTGACGACCCTGATGGCGGCGCTCGCCCTGACGTTGCCGGGCGCGGTTTTCGCGCAAAAGAGCTTTCCGGGCGCTGTCGGCTGGGCATCGGAAACAATCGGCGGCCGTGGGGGGCGCATCATCCGCGTCACGACGCTGGCGGCGGACGGTCCCGGGTCCTTCAAGGCGGCGGTCGAGGCCAAGGGACCGCGCATCGTCGTCTTCGAGGTCGGGGGCGTGATCGACATGAAACGCACGACGCTGGCCATCCGCGAGCCGTTCCTTACCGTCGCAGGCCAGACGGCGCCCTCCCCCGGCATCACAATCATCAAGGGCGGCCTCGACGTGCACGGGCATGACGTGATCATCCGCCACATCCGCGTCCGCACGGGCGCCGACGACCAGCCCAAGCGCAGCGGGTGGGAGGCCGACGCCTTCTCCACCGTCGGCGCCTATAACGTCGTCATAGACCACAACACCTTCAGCTGGGCGATCGACGAAAACATGTCGGCGAGCGGCCCGCGCTTCAACGGCAAGACGCCCGAAGAGTGGCGCGCGAACACGACACACAACGTCACCTTTTCCTACAATCTGGCGAGCGAGGGACTGGCCGACGCGAGCCACCCCAAGGGCGAGCACAGCAAGGGCTCACTGGTCCACGATAACGCGACCAACATCCTGTTCTACCGCAACATCTGGGCGCACAATGTCGAGCGTAATCCGCTGTTCAAGGGCGGCGTCCACGGGGCCGTCATCAACAATCTGATCTACGATCCCGGCCAGCGCGCGATGCACTACAACCTCATGGCGCTCGAATGGGCGGGTCAGGCGTACCAGACCGGCCAGATGAGCGCGGTCGGCAACGTCATGCGTGGCGGCCCGTCGACCGCGCAGGGCCTGCCCTTCATGATGCTCGGTGGCGACGGCGATCTCGAATTTTATGCGAAGGACAATATCGCCGTCGACAAATGGGGCGCGCCGCTGCCGATGCTCGGCCGTTATGGCGAGACGCGCGCCAGGCTGATCGTCAGCCCAAAGCCGGTGTCATGGCCGGCCGGGATTGCGGTGATGCCGACCCTTGACGTGGAGACGCACGTACTCGCCAACGCGGGCGCGCGTCCGTGGGACCGCGATGCCGATGATATCCGTGTGCTGTTCTTCGTCGCGGAGGGGCGCGGCTCGATCATCAACGACGAAAAGGACTGGAGCGCTTATCCCGTGCAGGAAATGACCCGCGCGCCCTTCGTCGAGGCCGACTGGGACCTGGCGACGATGGAGCCCAGATCCGGGCTCTACCCCGGCCAGAAGGGTCCGATCCAGGAGCATCTCAGCCCCCGCGATGCCGCGATGCGGAACTAGGTGCCCGGCTGAATATAGGGCACGGCGGCGAACAGCGCGCGTTCGCGTGCCCGGGGGTTGCGCTCGACGCGCGACACGGTGTCGAAGACCATCGTTTCGCGCCCCGCCAGCGTGTACCCCGGCCAGCCGGGATTGCCGGTCCGGGCAAAGCGCACGAACGCATCCATCATCCGGTCGCTCATCGCCTGCCGCGCGGGCGTCATCTCCGGCGTTGTGCCGAACGACAGGCCGATGTCGTCGGTGTGCTTGGCGTTCTCGAAATCGAGCTGGTAGACGAACGCCGGCGCCCCTGCCCGGGCGCGTTCCTCCGCCTCGATGACCTGCCCGCGCCAGCTTCGCCCGGCGGTGGTCGCCTTGATGAAGATTTCGACGGGTGACAGGTCGGGAAACCACCCGCGATAGGTGCGCACCACCATGTCGGGGTCGATGTCGATCCTGAGCTCCGGTCCCACCCGCTGGGCAAGGTTCGACCAGTCGATCCCGCGCAGCTTCGAGTGATCGGGTGGGAAGAAGGCGCGGGTTTCCGCCACGCAATTGCCCATCATCATCGGAATGCCGAGCGATTGCGGCGCAGCGTCGGGGTAGAAGGGATGACGCGACAGGCTCCGCCCATCGAGCACCGGCCCGAAATAGACGCCGCCGCCCAGTACCGGATCGACCGTGTCGAGTGCGGCAACCAGCGCCTCGACCGGCGCGGTCACGGGATCCAGGCCCAGCTTCGCCAGATAGGCCCGCGCGCGCTTTTCGGCATTGAGGGGACCCGAGGCGGTCACCTGCTGCCCGCTCATTGTGATCGCCTTGTGGAACAGCCCCTTCGCCGCGGTCATCGCCATCAGGGTCGCGATCTTCGCGCCGCCGCCCGACTGGCCGAAGACAGTGACATTGCCCGGATCGCCGCCGAACGCCGCGATGTTCCGCTGCACCCATTGCAGCGCGAGGATCAGGTCGAGCTGGCCGACATTGCCGCTATCGGGAAAGCGCGGATCGACGCGGCCAAGCGAAAGGTAACCGAACGCGTTGAGCCGGTGGTTGACAGTGACGACGACGACATCGCCGCGCTCCGCGAGCGTGGCGCCATTGTTGGTCGGGTCGGCCACCGATCCGTTCGAATAAGCGCCGCCGTG
>JANMJZ010000173.1:0-5036 GCA_031371635.1 Sphingomonadales bacterium
CGTCGCGAACTCGACCTTGACGACGTCGCAGGTCTTGCCGCCCGGATCGAGGAGGTAAGACCGACGCTTGTCGTGAATGCTGCAGCTTATACCGCGGTGGACATGGCCGAAAGCGATGCCGAGGCCGCCTACCGTATCAATCGCGATGCCGCAGGCGCTATCGCGACCGGCGCTGCCCGGGCGGGCGCGCGGATGGTCCACATATCGACCGATTTCGTCTTCGACGGCACCGCATCGACTCCCTATTCGCCGGCGGCAGAGCGTCATCCGCTCGGGGTGTACGGGGCCTCAAAGGCGGCGGGTGAGGATGCCGTCATGGCAGCATGTCCCGAGGCTCTCGTCGTGCGCACGGCCTGGGTCTATGGTGCTGGGGGAAAGAATTTCGCCGAAACCATGCTGCGCCTGATGGCGTCGCGCGACAGCCTGTCGGTCGTCGCCGACCAGGTCGGGACGCCCACTCACACGGTCAGTCTTGCGCAGGCGTTGCTCCGCCTCGCCGAACTGGACGTTTCGGGTGTGCATCATTTCACCGACGCGGGTGTCGCCTCGTGGTACGACTTTGCGGTGGCGATCCATGACATCGCGCGCGCGCGCGTGGTGCTGCACACGGACGTCGAGCTTCGACCGATCACCACTGCCGAATATCCAACCCCCGCGCGCCGCCCCGCTTACAGCGTCCTCGACAAGGCAAGTAGCTGGGCGGCTCTCGGCGCGCCGGCGACGCATTGGCGGGCCGAACTCGAAAACATGTTCACCTACAGGGAAGCACTTCATGCCCACTAAAATGCTCGTGACAGGTGGCGCGGGGTTTATCGGTGCCAACTTCGTGCGACGGCGCGCTGCAGCCGCGCCTGGCGTGCCGCTGGTTGTTCTTGACGCCCTGACTTATGCCGGCAACCGGGCCAATCTGGCCGGCCTCGATAACAATGTCACCCTGGTGCAGGGGGAAATCGGCGACGACCAGCTGGTGGCACGGCTTCTCGAAGAGCACGACATCGATACGCTGGTGCATTTCGCGGCCGAAAGCCATGTCGACCGGTCGATCACCGGGCCTGATGCCTTCATCGAAACGAACGTCCTCGGCACGCACGGCCTGCTCAAGGCAGCGCGGCGCGTCTGGCTCGACAAGGGAACCGGGCGGCCGCATCGTTTTCATCACGTCTCGACGGATGAGGTCTACGGGTCGCTCGAGCTAGACGACCCGGCGTTCAGCGAAACCACGCCTTATGCGCCCAATTCGCCCTATTCGGCGTCAAAGGCGGCATCGGACCATCTCGTCCGCGCCTATCATCATACCTACGGGCTCGAGGTGACGACGACGAACTGTTCGAACAATTACGGGCCCTATCAATTCCCCGAAAAGCTTATCCCGCTGTTCTTGATCAACGCGCTGTCAGGTCGGGCGCTGCCGATTTACGGCGACGGCATGAACCGGCGCGACTGGCTGCACGTCGACGACCATTGCCTCGGCATCGATCTGGTCATCGAAAAAGGTCGTGTGGGGGAAGTCTATAATGTCGGCGGCGGGCAGGAACTGCCGAACCTCCATGTCGTCGATGCGATTTGCGACGCCGTCGATGCGGCTTTTGCGGCGGACACGACGCTGACCGCCCGCTTCCCCGACGCGCCCGCCGCCAAGGGCAGTTCGACCCACGAACTTCGGACGTTCGTGACCGACCGTCCCGGTCATGACCGACGTTATGCGATCGACGAGCGGAAGATTGCGGGCGAGCTGGGCTATGCGCCGAAACACGATTTCCGTTCGGGGCTTGCCGCGACAGTCGCCTGGTATCTCAAGAACGAGAGCTGGTGGCGGGGGATCCTCGATGGGAGTTACCATAAGGATTGAATGCGGCCTTCGCGCGCATTTACCTAAGTAAAACAGAAATGGGTTAAGGCCATTCGTCAGACAGCAGGACGAAGCACTTTCATGGCCCCCAAGCTACAGACCAAAGTCGCCGTCCTTGGCCTCGGCTATATCGGACTGCCCACGGCCGCCGTCGTGGCGCGATCGGGGGCAGCGGTGCTGGGCATCGACATCCACCAGCATGTCGTCGACACGGTCAATTCAGGCGGTGTCCACATTGAAGAAGTCGACCTCGATGCGCTGGTGCAAGGCGTCGTGCAGCGCGGGCTGCTGCGCGCGTCCACGCAAATCGAGCCGTCCGATGTGTTTCTGATCGCGGTCCCCACACCCTTCGACGACGATCACGCCCCCGACGTTCGCCACGTGCTGACCGCGGCTCGCAGCATCGCCCCGGTCCTCAAGGTTGGCGATATCGTGATCCTCGAATCGACATCGCCTGTGGGCACGACCGAACAGGTTCGCGACGCGCTGGAGGGGCTGCGACCCGATCTGAAATTCCCCCATGCCGGCCCAAAAGACAATGGGGGGGGCGCGGCGGACGTTGCTATTGCCTATTGCCCCGAACGGGTCCTGCCCGGCCGCATCCTTGTCGAGCTGATCGACAACGACCGCTGCATCGGTGGAATCACGCCTCGTTGCGCGCGCAAGGCGCTGGCTTTCTATCGCACCTTCGTGCGCGGGGCATGCATCACCACGACCGCCAGGGTCGCCGAGATGGTCAAGCTGAGCGAAAACGCCTTTCGCGACGTGAACATCGCCTTTGCCAATGAGCTGAGCCTCGTTTCCGACAAGCTGGGTATCGATGTGTGGGACGTGATTGCGCTCGCCAATCGGCATCCGCGCGTGAACATCCTGACGCCGGGCCCGGGTGTCGGCGGCCATTGCATCGCCGTCGATCCATGGTTCATCGTCCACAGCGCCCCGGACCTGACACCGCTGATCCGCACGGCGCGCAACGTCAACGACGGCAAGACGGCCCACGTCATCGCGCGGGCGACGGCATTGATCGAATCAGAGACAGGTCCAGTCGCGCTCCTAGGTCTCGCGTTCAAGGCCAATGTCGACGACTTTCGCGAAAGCCCCGCGATGAAGGTCGCAGAGGCGCTTACAGCGCGTTTTGGCGAGCGTGTCGCGATCGTCGAGCCGCACATCGGAGAACTGCCTAAAACACTTGCCGACACCGGCGCGACGCTGATCGATATCGACATGGCGCTTGCAGACTGCGAAACGATGGTCGTGCTGGTCGACCATGACATCTTCAAATCCGTTCCCGCCGATGAGCGCGCGGGGAAGATCGTCTACGACACGCGGGGCATCTGGGGCGCGGCCTAATGCCGACGCGTGTCCTGCCCTTCGATAACGTTGCGATCGAAGAAGCGGCGGCGCTGATCGCCGCCGGTGACGTCGTCGCCGTACCGACCGAGACCGTTTACGGGCTGGCCGGGGACGCGACTTCGGATGAAGCCGTTTCGTCGATTTACGCGGCGAAGGGGCGCCCGAGCTTCAATCCTTTAATCGTGCATGTCCGCGACCTGGCCCATGCACAGCAATTCGGCATATTCGACGACCGAGCGACCGCGCTGGCCCATCAGTTTTGGCCGGGGCCGCTGACATTGGTCGTTCCGCTACGTCCCGGCGCTGGTCTGGCGGCAAGGGTAACGGCAGGCCTTTCGACAATTGCCTTACGCGTACCTGCCCACCCCGCGATGCGCGCCTTGCTCGAGGCAACGGGCCAGCCGCTTGCGGCGCCAAGTGCGAACGCCAGCGGCACGATCAGTCCGACCAACGCCGGCCATGTGCTTCGCAGCCTGGACGGACGCATTCCTCTGGTGATCGACGGCGGGGCGACCAGCGGCGGCATCGAATCAACGATCGTCGGCGTCACGGACGGGATTGTTCGCCTGCTCCGTCCGGGCCCAGTCGAGATCGAGGATGCGGCGGCCAATCTAGGGCGCAGCATCGAGGCACCGGGACAGCTGGCTGCTCATTATGCCCCGGCAAAACCGCTCCGGATCGACGTCCTGGCTGCGGCGACGGGCGAATGGCACATCGGTTTCGGCAGCATCACCGGAGACGTATCGCTGAGCCTTACCGGCGACCTTGCCGAAGCGGCAGCGCGCCTTTTTGACCTGCTGCATCAGGCCGATGCGGGCCCCGCCGCGCGCATTGCGGTTGCCCCGGTTCCTTCACTCGGCATCGGCATCGCGATCAACGACCGGCTGCGACGCGCGGCGGTAGGTTCGGGAAGAAACGCATGAACATCCTCGTCACCGGCGCTGCGGGCTTTATCGGCCATGCCGTCAGCCGAGCGCTTCTGGCTCGCGGCGATGCAGTAACCGGGATCGACAATCTCAACGATTACTACACGGTGCAGCTGAAGCGCGACCGGCTGGCCGGCCTCGCCGCGTCGGCAAGTGCCGCATTCACCTTCCATCACCTCGATTTTGCCGACGACAAGGCGCTTGAAGGGGCGCTTGCGGGCCAGCTCTTCGACGCCATTGTCCACCTGGGCGCTCAGGCGGGGGTGCGGTACTCGCTCGAAAACCCACGCGCCTATGTCCAGGCCAATCTGGTCGGGCACCTGAACATGCTCGAGGTCGCCCGGGCGTCGGGCACGCCGATGGTCTATGCCTCGTCCTCCTCCGTTTATGGCGGAAACGCGAAAATGCCCTTCGGCGTCGACGACCGCGTCGATCACCCCGTCTCCCTCTATGCCGCGACCAAAAAGGCCGATGAGCTGATGAGCGAGACCTATGCCCATCTCTACCGCGTGCCGCTTACGGGCCTCCGCTTTTTCACGGTCTATGGGCCATGGGGCCGCCCGGACATGGCACCGTGGCTGTTCACCAAGGCGATACTTGCCGGCGAGCCCATCAAGGTGTTCAATCACGGCAAGATGAAGCGCGACTTCACCTATATCGACGACATCGTGGCCGGCGTGGTCGCCTGTATCGACCAGTCACCCGCCGATGACGGCAACTTGAAGCCCGGCGGCAGCAATGCGCCACATGCGATCTACAACATCGGCAACAGCCAGCCCGAAGACCTGCTGCGCTTCATCGAGATCATCGAGGGGGCAACCGGCAGGACGGCGATCAAGGATTTCCAGCCGATGCAGCCCGGCGACGTGCCCGCGACCTATGCCGACATCGAGGCGATCGCGCGCGAC
>JANMJZ010000191.1:0-2027 GCA_031371635.1 Sphingomonadales bacterium
CCAGCACCGCTGCCCGTTCGAGCGTTTCGGAACGGCGCTGTGCGGTAACGACGATGTCGCTGACGCCTTCGTTCTCGGCGGCAACAGGTGCCTGCGCCCAGAGCGGATAGGCGGCCGTCAGCGCAACCAGCGCGACACCTGTTTTAAGCGAACTTGCCCACATGTTCGAATCTCCCTTTGGATGCGGTCATTGCCCCTGCCCGGCAAAATCATTTTTATAATTTGTCCGGACAAGTTTTCATGGCTAGGCTCGCCTGTCAAGGGACCGAGGGGAGTTCATGCGGCATGGATATTGCCCAATACGCCTATCCGACGCTGGTTTACGTCCATCTGCTGCTGTTCGTGCTGTGGCTTGGTGCGGATGTCGGCGTATTCCTGCTCGGCCAGCATTTTCGGAAACGCAGCGTCTACACGCTCGACCAGCGGATCGCGTTGCTCAAGCTGCTGGTGATCGTCGACCTGACCCCGCGCACCGCTTGGGCGCTGATGGTGCCGCTGTCGCTGACGGTGTCCTATGCGGGGGGCTGGTGGGACGTGCCGGTCGCGATCGTCTGGGCGGCCTGGGCGATCGCCGCGTTCTGGCTGTGGCTGGTGTTCGACGCGCACGCGCACGACATGACCCCGCGCGCCACGCGCAACCGCAAATGGGAGGGGTTGCTGCGTTACCTGCTGTGTGCCGCCTATCTCTGGCTCGGTGCCGAATCGGTGCTGACCGGTCATCCCATCGCGGTCGGCTGGCTGGCGTGGAAGGCTTTGCTGTTCGGCCTGATCTTTGCCGCCGCGATCATGATCGACGTCACGTTCAAGCCGGTCGGGCCGCTGTTGGGCCGTCTGCTGAGCGAAGGGTCGAGCGATGCGACCGAACTGCCGCTGCTTCGCGTCATGAACAACACGCGCTACTGGGTCTGGACGGTTTATGCGCTGCTGGTGGTCACCTCGTGGCTCGGCGTCGTCAAACCGTCTTGAGCCAAACATCTTGACGGGCGCAAGTTGTCCGGACAAATTAAGCGGACCGAAGGAGCCGTGTTGAAACCCTATCAATCCCTGTTGTTCGTCCCCGGCAGTCGCCCCGAGCGTTTCGAGAAGGCGCTGGCGTCGGGTGCCGATCTTGTGACCATCGATCTCGAAGACGCGGTCGGCCCTGCGGATAAGGATACTGCGCGCACTGCTGCCCTTGCGGCTATGGGTCCGGCAAATCTCGGCATCCGCATCAATGGCGTTCGCACCCGGCAGGGGCTGGCCGATCTCGTCGCAATTGCCGCAGCCGATACTGCGCCACCGTTCGTCATGATCCCAATGGTCGAGGCGGTCGCTGAAATCGAAATTGTCCACGCTGTCCTGCCCGGCATTGCCCTGCTCCCGCTGATCGAAACGGTGAAGGGGCTTCGCAATGCAGATGCCATTGCCGCTTCTCCCGGCATCGGCGGCGTCATGCTCGGCGGCGCGGACTTCGCGGGCGAACTCGGCGTCGCGATGTCATGGGACGCGCTTTACGCGGCGCGCGCGCACATCGCGATGGCCTGCGCTTCGGCAAAAGTGCCCTCCATCGACGTGCCCTACCTCGATCTCGACAATCTCGACGGGCTTGCCGATGAGGTAAGCCGCGTCAAAGCCATGGGATTCACTGCCAAATCGGTTGTCCACCCCAAGCATATCGACGTCGTCCACCGGGTAATGCGCCCGACCGGGCAAGAAATTGCCGAGGCTCACGAAGCCGAGGCCGCGTATGCCACCGCAGGCGAGAGCGCAGTTCGCTTCAACGGCAAGATGCTCGAAGCGCCGGTGATGGCGCGCTACCGGAGGATTTTGGAATTGCAGGAACTCGGCAATGCGTGACGGCGTCATCGAAGTGGCCCCGCGCCGCTATCGCGAAAATTACGGACGCTATTACGAGGAATTCGTCGTCGGCGATGTTTACGAACATCGCCCCGGCCGGACGATCACCGATCATGACAACATCAGCTTCAGCTTGCTGACGATGAACACGCATCCTGTGCATTTCGATTATAACTTTGCCGCAAAAACCG
>JANMJZ010000295.1:0-4884 GCA_031371635.1 Sphingomonadales bacterium
CGATCAACTGCGGAAATACAACGATGTCGCGCAGGGGGAGGACGGGAAAATTTTCGCTCATGTTCCTTTATATGGGCTTGTCGCCGCCATGTGCAACGCGCCTTGCTTCGTTTCGTCGCAAGCTGTATTAATAACGTGATACACGGAGCGACTGCAATGACGAATCTCTGGCACGGACAGGCGGTAGATTTGATTACCCTAACTGTGTTTATCGTCGGCGCGCTTGGCTTCTTCGGCGCAGTGCTCGTGACTCGCTTGCGCACTTCCGGACCCGGAAAGGCTGACAAGCGGAGCTCCAGTTCGATCATTGGCGTCGTTGTGCAAGGGATCGGCATGGCTCTCGCAGGTGGCCCGCCGAAGATGGTTGGAGGAGCCTTCTGGCCGCCGACCGCACCGCTAAGGACATTGGCAGTGGCAGCGCTCATGGCGGCCTGCGCCGCACTCTTCGTTTGGGCCGCGAGGACCATGGGGGAAAACTGGGCAATCGTTGCCCGCACGCGTAGAGACCACCAACTCGTTACCAGCGGCCCGTTCGCATTGGTCCGCAATCCGATCTACGTCGCGCTGGCGCTGTTCATGTTCGGACTCTCAGTCGCGACCGGACATGTTCCGGCACTGCTGAAAGCGGCGCCTGTGTTTGTCATCGGTACGCTCATCCGCACATCGGAAGAGGAACGGATGCTCCGGGCCCATTTCGGGCCAGCCTATGACGACTATGCAGCCCGTGTGAAGCGGTTCGTGCCTGGCGTGGTCTAAGCTGCGCGTTCGCAGCGCGTCTTGAGTCCTTCGAGCCATTTCTGGTGCCAGTCATACATCCGTTTCGGAAACAACAGCTTGCCCAGACGTGCAACGATCCCGTGCTGCGTTTCCTCGGTTATGACCCTGCATCCAGCACCCGTTGGGACGATCAGCCAGGCATGATAGGCGCGGATACCGACTGCAGTCGCTAGCCAAGCTATCCGCTCGTTTGGGACCCATTCCCGGACTTGCGTGTCCAGGCCGACGCCGAATGTGCGCCAGCGAAATCGCACACCGTCGCCAAGGTCCGAGCCACCACCCTCGATCTTCACGCCCGAAGCATTGGCGTACCAGCCCGGCCAATCGGCGGCGCGGACAAGTTACGACCAGACCGCAGAGGGCGGCGCGGCGATGTCGATGCAGTTGACGACATGAACCGGGCAGTCGGCGGGCGCATGTCCCGCCGGCCACCGGATTGACGCATCTACCAAGAGCAGTTGCGTCCCTTGTTCTGCGTCTGCAGCCACGTCATCAGCGGCTTGAAATAGGCGATCATAGACTTGCCGCTCATCTCGCGCGTGCCGGTAAAGGCCTGAAGTGCGTCGGGCCACGGCTTGGACGCGCCCATCTCGAGCATCGCGCTGAACCGCTTGCCGACCTCCTTGTTGCCATAGAAGGAACAACGATGAAGCGGCCCCTTCCACCCGGCCTGCCTGCATGCCGCCTCGTAGAACTGGAACTGCAGCAGCCGGGCGAGGAAATAGCGCGTGTAGGGCGTATTGCCGGGAATATGATATTTGGCGCCGGGGTCGAAGTTGGTTTCGTCGCGGGCGACCGGCGGCACGATGCCCTGATACTGGCGGCGCAGGTCCGTCCAGGCAGCATTGTAGTTTGCGGGCTTTATCGCGCCCGAGAAGACACCCCAGCGCCATTTGTCGACCAGCAGGCCGAACGGCAGGAACGCGACCTTGTCCATAGCCTGACGCAGCAGCAGCCCGATGTCCTTGTCCGGGCTGGGCACCTTTGATGCATCGAGAAGGCCGATCTGTACCAGATACTGCGGGGTGATAGACAGCGCGATGGTGTCACCGATCGCTTCATGGAAACCGTCGTTGGCGCCATTGAGGTAGAGGTAGGGCTGCTTGTTGTAGGCGCGCTGGTAGTAATTGTGACCGAGCTCGTGGTGGATGGTGACGAAATCGTCGCCATTGACCTTGATGCACATCTTGATGCGCACGTCTTCCTTGTTGTCGATGTCCCAGGCGCTGGCATGGCACACGACGTCGCGGTCGCGCGGCTTGGTGAATTGAGAGCGTTCCCAGAACGTCGGTGCCGGTTCGGCGAAGCCCAGCGACGAATAGAAATTGACGCCGGTCTTCACCATCTTGAGCGGGTCATAGCCCTTGGCGACGAGCAATTCACCTGTGTCGAAGCCCAGCTCGCCCGCGCCCTTCGGCGCGACGATGTCGTAGATATTGCCCCATTCCTGCGCCCACATGTTCCCGAGCAGATCGGCGCGGATCGGGCCCGTCTTGGCCTGCACGGCGTCCCCGTATTTCTCGTTGAGCTTGGCGCGCGTGTAGCAATGCAACTGGTCGTACAGCGGCTTGACCTCACTCCATAGCTTGTCCGTGAGCGCCGCGAACTGCTCGGGCGTCATGTCGTAGCCGGAACGCCACATGGCGCCCACATCGCTGTAGCCCAGTTCCTTGGCGCCCTGATTGGCGATTTCAACCATGCGGGCATAGTCCGACTTCATCGGGGCGCCGACATTGGTGTGCCAGCTTACCCACATTTCCTTGAGCTCGTCGGGATTGCGGTCGGTTCCCATAGCCGCTTCGATATCGGATCCATTGACCGGTTGTCCCTTCAACGTCCCCTTCCCTTTGCCATAGGTCGAGTTCAGGCGGGTTGCGATCGTGTTCAGTTCGGTTGCCGCACCGGGGGTGGACGGCGCCGGCAGCACGAGGCCGTTGCGCAACAGGTCGCGCTTGCGCCTCGTGTCGAAGGACAGCCCGGCTACATTGTTGAACCGTGCTGCCCCTTTGGCAAAGCGCACGCCCATTTCCGTGCCTTCCGCCCCCACGCGTGCGTTGAGCGCATCCGTGTCGTCGGTGATGTAGGTGTTGTTGACCCAGGCAACTTGTCCACCAAACACGCTGAAATCGAACGCCTCTTTTTCGGCAGCGGCAACGAAGGCGTTGGCGTCTGCCGCAGTGGGGGTGGCCGCGGGACCCGATTGTTGGGCAAGGACGGGCGTCGCGATGGCCAGTGCCAGCGCGGAAACGAGCATCGATTTCACTGAAATCCTCCGGAACTGCTTTTATTTGAGCAGCTTGGCCTCACACTCCGCGGGAATCAAGCGGTGAGGAAGTCGGCAATTGCCCGACCGAGTTCAGGCTTGGTTACGGCACTCATATGGCCTCCCGGGGTCCTGACCAGACGTGGGTCTGGCAAAAGGGCGGCAAGTTCGCCAACCGAACCGTTGTCATCGTCGTCCTCTCCCGACAAAACGAGTGTCGGCATCACGATCCCAGCCAGTTCGTCGGGCGAGGTGTCGACAAATGAATCGAGCAAGAGCCGCAGTGCCGCCGAATCACCCCGGGTTGTTTTTAGGAACGAATCGGCATTCCATTCGGGCGTGAACTTCTCGAAGGTGCCCCGGTTATCGAGGATGTACTTGAAGTGATCGGTACGCGGGGCGGTCGTCGTCAAGCCCGAAAGGCCCATGCCGGACAGGATCAAACGCCTCGGACGAGCGCCGCAAACCACTGCTCGGGCAACCGTTCGCGCACCCAGCGAATAGCCCCCGAGATCATAGTCGGACAGGCCAAGGTGAGCGATCAGCGACATACAGTCCCTGGTGAGGACATCCGTCGGGTAGGCCCCCGGATCATGCGATTTCGCGCTTGAACCATGGGCTCGTAGATCAGGTAGGATGACCTTAAAATCGTTACTAACCAGTAACTTAGCATGGCCGTAGCGCACCCAGTTGGTCTGCGCGTTCGAAAAAAGTCCGTGCAGGAGCAGCACTGGTCTGCCCTCGCCGGCTTCATGCCAAGCAAGCTCCTCCCCGTCGAAGCTGGCGAATCGGTTAAGGGTAAAATCAGGCGTGTCCATGGCCGCCCATACAAAAAAGGCCCCGGCATTGCCGAGGCCTTTTCATGATCCCGTTTAGCTGCGGCTGCCCGAGTTACCGTCTCCACAGAGCCAGTCCCAGAAACCGCGCGCCGGGCGATTTACCTTACGCATTTTTGGTCCCCTAATCGTGCAAGCGCGAAGCGGTTGCGAGATATGGTTACCAAAGAGTTAAGTGGTTAGCAAGTTATTAACCCTTCGCACGGCGCCCTCTCTGTTCGTCCGCCGTTACAGTTTCCATAAAGTCGCGAAGCGACTGCGGTCGGCCAACGAAATAACCCTGAGCTTCATCGCACCCAAGGGCTACGAGCAGCGTTTGAACTTCAGCTGTCTCAACACCTTCCGCTACTACCCGACGGCTCAGGCCCTGTGCCATCCGGATGATCGACGAAACGATAATTCGGTCGCCGGGGTTCGTGAGCAACGACTTCACGAACGTCTGGTCGATTTTTACTTCCGTCGCGGGCACCCGCTGGAGTGATTCGAGTGTCGAGAAGCCCGTACCGAAATCGTCGATCGAGAGCCCCAGACCTGCCTCTGTCAACTGCCGCAAATTCTCCTTAACGACATCGTCATCGCCCGAAAGAAAGACGGATTCAGTGATTTCGATCGTGAACATGGCGGTTGGCAGCCCGAAGTCGCGCGTCAGCGTGATAACGAAATTCGCAAAGTCGGGGCGGCGCAGCACGGGTACCGACACATTGAGAGCCAGTTTCAAATCTGTCATCGACCGAAGGCGAACTGCATCGCTCATCGCCTGGCGAAAAACGTATTGCGTCAGCCGTTCGATGCGATGATCGCGTTCGGCGACGGGTATGAACTCAGCGGGGCCGATCGCGCCGCGCTCGGGGTGAGTCCATCGCGCCAGCACCTCGGCCCCTACAATATGGTTAGTGCGCAGATCGAGCTTTGGCTGATAGGCCAGCCAAAACTCGCCTTCGGCCAGACCTCGGTCGATTTCGCTTCCCAGCGACAAGTTCCAGGCGGCATCTGCGCCCCGCGACGCGT
>JANMJZ010000307.1:0-8498 GCA_031371635.1 Sphingomonadales bacterium
CCGCCAGCGCAGGTGACGCGCGCCGCAGCGCAAGCAGACGGTGATAGAGGGTCAGCAGCGAGCTCGCATCGGCATCCTGAGCAGCGACATTTCGTGTCAGCCAGTCAGCGTTGAGCGGCAGCCAAGGTTCGCCGGTGGAGAAGCCTGCATTTACTGACGGATTCCATGGCATTGGCGTTCGCGACCGATCGCGACCGATGCCGAGCGTCGGTTGGCGAAAATGTTGTGGATCTCGGATGCAATCGGGTGGGATGTCTACTTTGCCGATGCCGATTTCGTCGCCCTGGTAGAGAGTAGGCGTCCCGCGCAGGGTCAGCAGCAACATGGCCGCCACGCGCGCTTGCGGTTCGCCAATGCGCGCGGCGATACGCGGGGCGTCATGGCTGCCGAACACCCAGTTTGGCCAGCCGAAACCCGGGAGCGATGCCTCGTAATCGCCGATCACACGCGCGAGAGTTTCTGCGTTCCAATCGTTTTCAATCAGCTGAAAGTTGAAGGGCAGATGGACCTCGGGTCGCTCGCGCGTGCCAAACCAGCGGGCGTGCCGGTCGTTGGGAAGGAAGATTTCCCCGATCAGGACGCGCTCTCGTCCGGTCTTGGCGCCATAGCTGTCGGCAAGTGCGCGCATCTCGGCGGCAATGGCATGGGCTTCGGGCTGGTCGGTCGAATAAAGCTGGATGACCCGGTCGCGCTCGGTCCGCGCGGGCGTCCAGTCAGGATTGAGCGGATTGTCGGGCAGTCCGTCGGCTTTGACGATATGCCACAGCACGTCGATGCGAAACCCGTCGACACCGCGGTCCATCCAGAACCGAAGCACATCCATCATCGCTTCGCGCAGCTCTGGGTTGCGCCAGTTGAGGTCGGGCTGTTCTTTCAGAAAGGCGTGCAAATAGTATTGACCGGTGAGGTCGTCCCACGTCCATGCCGATCCGCCGAAGTCGCTGATCCAGTTGTTCGGCGGGCCGCCCCCTTCTGCTGCGTCGCGCCAGATATACCAGTTGCGCTTGGGGTCGTCGCGCGAAGACCGGCTCGCCTCGAACCACGCATGACGGTCCGAGCTGTGATTGGGCACGAAATCGAGAATGAGTTTCAGACCGCGCGCATGCACCGCCGCAAGCAACTGGTCGAACGCATTGAGGTTTCCGAACACCGGTTCGATGTCGCAGTAATCGGCGACGTCATACCCGAAGTCCGCCATCGGCGATGGGAAGATCGGCGAGAGCCAGATCGCATCGACACCGAGTGTGACGATGTAGTCGAGGCGCGACACGATACCGGCCAAATCCCCCACCCCATCGCCGTCGCTGTCTTGAAACGAGCGGGGATAAACTTGGTAGACGACGCCGCTTTCCCACCAACGAGGGGCGAATGTCGGAGGGGTGCAAGCAAGGTCGTCTGGCATAGCGCATTTGGTCTTTGATCAATGTCCTCTTGCGGATCCTTACCGCGATCGTCTTTCCAAGATAGCTCATACAGGTTTGTCGGGTTCGCTTCATTGGCTGTCCCAATTCTCAGCCAGGCGATGCGCGCGCCAAGCGCACCATCTCGTCGAGCCATGCTACCAACGGCCGATGGGTGCCCAACTGCGGGCCGCTTAGCGAGTCATGCATCAAATAGCGTCGCAGGCGTTAGACTTCGACGCCAGCAACCGGAGACCAAGATGACTATCGACGACGAGAAATGGATGCGTCAGGCAATTGCCCTTGCAAAGACGAAGGGCACCGACCCTTCCGATACCCCGATCGCGGCAATCATCGTGCGCGACGGAATTGTCCTTGCGGCTGAAACGAACCGAACGGCAGAGGATAACGACGCTACCGCCCACGCTGAAATCTGCGCCTTTCGCGCAGCCGGTGCGCTTGCGGGCGACATGGAATTGCGAGGCGCGACGCTCTACTCCACGCTACAACCATGTGGCATGTGTACGATGGCAAGCATCTGGGCCAAGGTCGGCCGGATCGTTTATGGCGCGGGTCGCGATGACGTTCACCGCATGTATTTCGAAGACCGCAACCTCGATACCGTCGACTTCATACGCGACGCGTATCGAGATGATTTGAGCATCGAGGGCAGCTGCCTGATTTCCGAATGCGCTTCGCTCTATTACGGTCCGGACGATGATGTCCCGCAGGAAGAGCAGGGCAATATCTGACCCCAAAGCATCGGCGGGAGCCGGGAGCCCCTTTTTCGTAATCGTAAAGACTTATGAGTCGTGAAGAGCAGCATCAGCGGTTCAGCGGATTTGTGTACGATTTGCAATTGAAGTCGTTGCGGGCTGAACGACTGATTTCGGAACCGTCGGAATTGTTCGGGCGCGTCCGGGATTGCCGGGCTAGCTGCCCCTCTGCTGTCGCCAACTTTCCGGACGTTCGATCAGCACTCGATCAAGGCCGATAGCTGTCGTCCGTTCAGCTGGTGAGACTGCGACGGTTTTATACTTAGCTCCGCGTTGCTTTAAGGCTAGAACGGCCGTGTTTTTAGCGCCCCGACCATTGACGATCTCGTGCAGCGCTTTCGTCTGCGGCATCAAGTGGTTCACCGACTATCGTCGAGTCGATCAAATTCGCTACCTGGTCACTCTCGCCAGCCATCCGATAATCACCGCCTGCCGCTGCGCTTGAGGGAAAAAGTCCGCGGATCTGCCAGGCACCTTCGCTCCGGCAAGCGACGCCGCTAGCCGCTGATGCCGCAAAGCTGCGGCAGATAACACCATCCTTCGTATGATATGTGACGCCAATGCGCACAACCTCGCGGGTGTCCTGCGAACTAGCGAGCTGTGTATTCAAAGCTGAATCGAGGTCCGCGTTTGCGACGAGCCGACCGCTTTGCGTGGTGACGATTGTGCCGTTCGGCGCACGCAGTAATGTGCCTCCAACGAGCCCAATGACCAAGGTCGCGGCCAAGGCTCCCCAATTTTGCCATGGCGCGATCTTGCTAACAACCGACTGCCACTTCTGTCGTGCATTCAAGGCTGCAGAAAAGTCGATCACGTCAGCGTCTCTACGGATCAGCATGGACAAACTATCGGGCACTGATTGTTGAAGGATTGGGTCGAATGCCTCTCGAAGCTGACTGCTCAGCGCCCGATGCGCCTCGGCTTTCGCGCGAAGTCCAGAGTCGTTCTTAACTGCTTCGGCAACGATGGCCGCTTCGTGCTCAGGGAGCTCGTTGTCGAGCCACGCAAAAAATGTCTCGTCCGAAATCATCGCGTTATCCTTCGCCGAGCATGGCAAGAAGTGCTGTGCGCCCCCGGACGAGTCGGCTCGACACCGTCCCGATCGGAAGCTCCAGAATGTTTGCGGCCTCGCGGTAGCCAAAACCCTCGATCAGGATCAGCGTCACAACGACGCGTTGCTCGTCGGGCAATTTTGCCATTGCTGCAGTGGCGCGCCCCAAGTCGATTTTTGCATCTGTCGCCGCGCGTGGATCGTACCCGATCTGGTCGCCCTCTTCGGCCGGGGCTTCTATTTTTGCTTTGCGACCGCGCGCTCGTGCCGTGTCTATCCAGCAGTTCCGCGCGATACGGTACAACCAAGCATCGAGCCGGGTTCCCGGCTCCCACTGCGCTCGGGCTTTCAATGCCCGTTCGATCGCGGTCTGCGTCAAGTCGTCGGCATCTGCCGTACTGTTCGTCAGGCCATGTGCAAATCTCCGAAGGCGTGGGATCAGCGCGACCAAGCCCTCTTCGAACGGCTGCACTTTTTTTCCTTGTGTCCATATTGGATGAAACGACCGACAACCGTCGTTTAATCCCTTGACGACAATTAAAAAAGGGCACCGCCATGAAGACGCAGTTCTGTTCGACAGTGATGTTGGCAACTGCCGTGTTCGGCAGCACGGCAATGGCACAGCTTCTTCCGCCGATAGGCCAGCTGCCCGGGCAAGTAGTTGGCGGCGTCCTGGGCAGCAATTCACCACTGGGTCAGGCTGCACAGTCAGGCGGGCGCGTCGTTGATTCTCTGGGTACAGAGCGGCTGACCGAGGGCCTGGACGCGCCCAGTTTGCTCGAGCTCAGGCGTAACCGTTTGAGATCCCTGGTCCGCGATCACCGCAGCGACGTTGATGTCGACGACGACGGAAACCCGGTTCGCCGCGACGAAATAATTGCGATCGCACCATCGGCTTCATTGATCGATGCTGCCAACACTGCTGGATTTTCAGTTTTGCGCGATACAGTGAATACCGATCTCGGCTTGCGGACTATAGTTTTAGCTCCACCCCGCGGGCGGAGCGCCGCCAAGGGTGCCAAGCAGCTTCGCACGCTCGACCCAGCATCTCAGATTGCATTGAACCACGTGTTCGAACCCGCAGGCATGGCTTTGATGGCAGGCGGGTCGGTTGCTGCCGCAAGGTCGGGCGCAGGCGCACTGATAGGAATGATCGACGGCGGTGTCGCGGCGCATCCCGCTCTTGCCAGCGCGCGTATCGAGCAACGTGCCTTTACGCCTCGCGGCGTACGCGGGAGCGGGCACGGGACCGCTGTGGCCTCACTTATCGTCGGCAACGCTGAACCGTTTAGCGGCGCTGCATCCGGAGCGTCGCTATTGGCGGCAGATGTGTATGGGGGAGATCCGACAGCAGGAACGTCAGAGACGATCGTACGCGCTCTCGGCTGGCTCGCTTCGCGTCATCCCCGTGTGATCACGATCAGCCTTGTTGGGCCGCCCAACCTTCTTCTCGAACGCGCAATCAAAATTGTGCAGGCGCGCGGCATTCTTGTCGTGGCCGCAGTCGGCAATGACGGACCTGCCGCTCCCCCTCAATACCCGGCCTCCTACCCGGACGTCATCGCGGTCACAGCCGTTGATGGCCACGACCGCGCGTTATTCGAAGCCGGGAAAGCGCTTCACCTCGACTTCGCGGCACCCGGTGCTGATATGGCTGCCGCTCTCCCTGGCAAAGGCTATGCCCGTGTCAGGGGCACTTCGTTTGCCGCGCCACTCGTCGCCGCGCGGCTCGCCCAATCGGGTAATTTGGATCAGCTAGCAGCCGAAGCTTCGCCGGGCAAAGGCCGGGTCGGTCGGGGGATCATCTGTCGCACATGCCGCATACTCCCCCAGTCAGTTGCCGTACGCTAAGTTTTTTTTCCGGACCTGCGGGATGAACTTCAAGGCCGCCGTCGTTTATCGAACAGTGGGATCAAACTTCCCCGCTCACGCAAAGGAGAACGACGATGAAAATGTTTCTGACATCTGCAGTGGCGCTTTCGGCGGCTTTTTCGATCCCGGCGCAGGCCCAGCTCCTCGGCGGCGCCGGAGGCGGCCTCGGCGGTGCGCTAAACGGCACCGTTGGTGGCACGTTGAATGGCGCTGGATCGCTTGGGGGGACGCTCGATCGCGTCGGTTCGGCGACGCAGAGCGTTACCGGATCGGTAAGCGGTTCGGGCAGCGCCACGTCGAGCCGTTCTGTCGACACGCGCTCGGGCTCGGGGAGCGCCGATGCGGGTCTTGCGGGCACCGTTTCGGGGACTTTCGACGGGGCCACCTCGTCGACATTGATAGGCCAGAGTGCAGGCGGCAATGGCTCTGCGTCCGGCGGCGGATCGGTCAACAAAAATGCCAGTGTCGGCGTCCAAGGTGTAGGAACCGATGCGGTAGGTACGCTTGCTGGCACGGCGCAGAGCACGACAATGGCGACCGCTGAACGCGCACGCGGCGCGGGCATGGCCACTGCTGAACGTGCCAAGACAACGGCGGTCGCTGCGGGCGAGCGTGGCAAGGGCGCTGTTGCCACGGAAGCCAACCGTACGAATAAGACGGTCGCGACCGCGCGGAATGCACGCACCAGCGCGTCGGCATCAGGTAGTGCCAGTGGTTCGGGCTCCGCCGACGCGTCGAACAACTGATTCTTGGCCCTCCTTTGCCCTCGGCCAATAGCCGGGGGTGCTTTTTGCCTTGGCCCCCCCGCTCCAATTCGAAGCTCGTCATCGTCAAAAGCGCGCCGAAGCACGAGCGGGCAAGTTACGATATCTGATCCTCGACAGCATGCCGCCAACGTGTGGCGTGTGTTTGACCCCTATCCAAAGTTTGGTTGGGTAAGGTGCACGGCAGCGCTCGGCGATCGAGGCGAGCTCGCGCGCGACGCGTCGACCTCGCGCGAGACGCGTCGACCTCGCGCGAGACGTGTCGACCTAACAACAAGGTGATAACGATGCACGCCAGACATTGGCAGCTGTAGTCGTCGATTACGTTCAGCAGCTAGAACCGCCAGGCGTCAAGTGTTTACCTCGGTGTCACATCGGCACTATGTCGCTACTTGTTGACATCGCGCACAGCAATCACATGCTCAACGGGCTTGCGACTGCTCGTTTGCGTCGAGCAACTCTCCCACTGCGGCTAAGAGCTCGTCGATTCGGAAGGGCTTTTGTACAATGCGGGCTTCTTTTACTACAGCACGCTCGATCGCCGCCGTGTCGGAAAAGCCGCTTGCAAACAAGATTGGTAGATCGGGCCAGCGCTCAGCGATATTAGCTGCTAACACTGCTCCGTTCATTCCTGGCATCGCGAAATCGATCACTGCGATATGGGCCATGTCGGCCGCCAACAAATCAAGAGCGATCGACCCGTCAGCTGTTTGGGCTACAATATGGCCGTGCGCGGCGAGCGCGCTTGCAACCAGATCCCGCAAATTATCGTCGTCATCCACCAAAAGGATCTTGGTCGGACCACGTAGTTTTACCGCTCCTGCGGTCCCTTCGCTGTCGCTGGCGACAGGCAGATGCGTAACCGGCAAAAGGACGCGAATGGTCGTGCCGACGTTGACGATGCTTTCAAGCCGAACCGTGCCTCCAGCTTGCCTCGCACTCCCATAGATCTGTGCGAGACCCAGACCCGTGCCTTTCCCAGCCGGCTTGGTCGTATAAAATGGCTCGAGCGCGCGGCGTAGCGTCGTTTCATCCATGCCTGTACCCGTGTCCGAAACTGTCAGCTCGACATACTCACCATCGGATATCTCGTGGTCGCCAGCCACCGACTGTACAGTCGTTGCAATAGTCAGCTTGCCCCCCTCGGGCATCGCATCCCGCGCATTGATCGCCAGGTTCAGCAGCATCATTTCAACTTGGATGGGGTCAGCAAGCACGGGAACGGGCGCGGGGTTCTTCTGATATTGAACTTCAATCATCGGACCCAGCGTGCGGGTCAGCATGTCCTTCATCTCATCAATGACGTCACAAACGAACAGCGGGCGCAGCTGGATGCGCTGCGAACGAGAAAACGTCAGTAGCTGGGCCGTCAGTCGAGCCCCCCGATCTGCAGCTTGCAAACCCGCGCCTGCGTAGTGCTTCACCTTTTCGGGGTCCGCGATCCGCCTCTGTATCAACTCGAAGGCACCCACCACGGCGGCAAGGACATTATTGAAGTCGTGCGCGAGGCCGGAGACTAGCTGGCCGATCGCCTCCATTTTCTGACTCTGAAGCAGCGCGTCCTGCGCTTCGCGAAGTTCGGTGGTGCGGGTCTCGATACGCGCTTCGAGTGTCGCATTTAGCTCTCGCAGCTGGTCTTCGGCCTTGGCACGATCGACTACAAGACGAGTTCGCTCGGCCATTTCCTCCATGAATTCGACGTCGGCCGGAAGCCACTCGCGCGGTTCTCGCGCGTTAAGGTAGACAATCGTGCGTAGCCGGCCATCGCGCACGAACGGCACGACCAGAATGGCACGCGTGTCCACCTCGCGGGCTGTGGTCTGCGTGAGAGCTTCGTCACTCAGGGTGTCACGGGCCAGATCTCCCACCACGATGGTTTCGCCGCGACTGAGCGCTGACACGATTTTCACGCCGAACGCGGCTGCTGGAAATCGCCCCAACAGCGCGGGGACGCTGCCGTCCGTCCAGCAGATGTCGTAGTCGAACACGTCCTCGTCCGGATCCAGCTGGCCATAGCCTGTTCTGCTGACGCCGAAGTGTGCGCCCATGAGTGCCGCAACGTCGCCAAGTGCTTGCGGGCCGTTTGCTCGGAGCAGATCGGCGATTTCGAGGCGAAGGGCAGCGCGCGCTTCGCGCCGTGCCATCTCCCGAAAGACCCGTTCTAACCGCGCCGCCGCAAGGGCGATCAGTAGAATCGCGACTGTGACTGCGCTTACCAAGGCCGCGAGAAAAAAGGGGCTCACCGTTGAGGCGCTTGAGTTGGTCTGGTCGGCGAGCATCGTGAAGGTCGCCGCTTGCATGCCGGCGTAGTGCATTCCGGCAATCGCTATCCCCATCACGATTGCGGCAATAATCTGGTTCAACGAGCTGCGGTCCTGCGACGCACGCCAGATCGCCGATGTTGCGGCGACAGCCGCAATCACCACCGAAACCGCAACCCAGAGCGTCGAGTAGCTTATCGTTCCGGCCATACTCATGGCCGCCATGCCCATGTAATGCATCGCGACAATGCCCGCGCTCATCATCAAGCCCGCGATTAATGTACGGGCGATGGATGCGCGACCCGTGCCAGCGACGGCAAACCCGGCGCCGGTAAAGATAACGGCCATCGCGAGTGAGAGCAGGGTAAGCGCTG
>JANMJZ010000072.1:0-3260 GCA_031371635.1 Sphingomonadales bacterium
TGCCGCGCTCGCCGATGACCAGAACGGGCCGGTTGAGCGCCGCAGCCCGACTTGCCCGCTCGATCGAATCCAGAAAGGCGAATGATTCGCCGACGACCTGATTGCTCCTGTCCATTCCTGAGAGTTAGCGCAAAATCCCTATTTTTAGCAAAGAAAATTTGACGGTCGGGCACGGAAACCACGCATTTCCGCCATTTCCGAAACTGGCACGCTTTCTGCAAAGTTGTTCATGTCTCCGCCGCCCCCGACGGAGAGCCAGATAGAAACACCGTCAAGGAGCAACCATAATGTTCAGTGCAACTCTCCCCAACTTCCGCGTCACCGCCACTGCCTTCGCCGCATCGCTGCTCGGCACCGCACTCGTCTTCGCCGTCCCGCAGGCCGCTCAGGCCGCGACGACCAGCAGCGATTTCGTCAGCAATGTCGAAGCGCAGCTCGCCCAAGGCAGCCAGACCGCGTTCAGCGACAAGGGTGTTGCGACGGTTGCCGTCCGCATCGATGCCGATGGCAGCATCCGCTCCGCCGAGATCGCCAAGTCGAGTGGCCGTCGCGCCCTGGACAAGGCGGCGCTGGCTACGGCCAAGTCGGTTCACTACCCGCAGGGTACCAAGGCCCGCACGGTCGCGGTCGTGCTGCGCTTCGGTGATGCGCCGAAGCCCGCCAAGGAGGAAAGCGCCGCGCTGGTCAGCCGCTACGTCAACGCCAGGGGCGAAGCCCTGGCCTCGCAGAACCCCGCCAGCCCTGTTGGCTGATCGGGATGCCGGAGCGGGCCAACCCCTGCTCGCTCCGGCAACCATTTCGAGCTAGATTACAAGTCGCACATAGAAAGGCCGTTTCCATGGGTATTTTTTCCCGAACCCGCGACATCGTCGCTGCCAATTTCACCGACCTGCTCGACAAGGCCGAAGATCCCGCGAAGATGATCCGCATGATCATCCTCGAAATGGAGGAGACGCTGGTCGAAGTCCGCGCGACCGCCGCGCGCACCATTGCCGACCAGAAGGAAATGCGCCGCCACATCGGCAAGCTCGGTTCGCTTGAAGCGGGTTGGGAAGAGAAGGCCGAACTGGCTTTGTCCAAGGGCCGTGAGGACCTGGCCAAGGCAGCACTTGTCGAAAAGCAGAAGGCCACCGACATGTCGGAGCGTCTGCAGGTGGAAATCGCCGTACTCGATGATGCGCTGAAATCTTCCGAAGCCGACATCGCCAAGCTTCAGTCGAAGCTGCGCGACGCCCGTGCCCGCCAGTCGGCGATCGCGACCCGCATGGAAAGCGCCCATCAGAGCATTCGGGTCCGCGAAGCGTATTCAGGCGAGCGGGTTCAGGACGCCTTCTCGCGGTTCGACATTCTCGAAAAGCGTGCGGATCTTGCCGAAGGCCGGGCCGAGGCGCTCGCCATGGGCGCGACAAAGACGCTCGAAGAGGAAATTGCCGAACTTCAGTCGTCCGAAAAGGTCGATGCTGCGCTCGAGGCACTGAAGGCCAAGGCAGCCGGAAAGGCGAGCTGAGATGGAATTCGGAGAATTCATGGGACTTGCCGTCGTCATGGGGACGCTCTTCATCGGGCTGCCTTGGCTAATCTTCCACTACGTAACCAAATGGAAGCAGGCCAAGGTTCTGTCCGTCGATGACGAGAACCTCCTCGACGACATGCACGAAACCGCCCGCAGGCTCGAGGACCGCGTCGTCACGATTGAACGCATTCTGACTGCCGACAATCCCAACTGGAAAAATCAGGGCTGATAGCCCGCACAGGAGACTAGAAATGTCTGCTCGCCGTACTTCCTTCTACCTCGACAAGGGCAATGCCAAATGGCTGGGCGTTTGCGCGGGGATCGCCGACTATACCGGCATTGACCTGACGGTCGTTCGCATCGTCACCGTTCTCGGCACCATCTTCGGATCGGGCGCCTTGCTGATCGCGTATCTCGTTATTGCCTGGATGGCGCCGGCCAAGCCGATCGGCCTGTACGAAGGTCCGGAAGACGCAAAATTCTGGCAGGGCGTTCGGCAGTCGCCATCGCGTTCGACCCGTGATGTGCGCTCGAAGTTCCGCGATCTCGACCGTCGCCTCGCCGACGTCGAGAGCTACTACACCAGCCGCAACTCGAGCCTGGCCAACGAGATCGACAGCCTGCGCTAGGCCGAAGTTTAGACGGGGAGAATTGTGATGGACTTCCATGGACCCGATTTCATCCTTGCGATCATCGGGATGAGCACGCTGGGCTGGATCGTAACAACCTGGATACGCGCAAAGCACGGGTATCCGGTCGAAGGCGAGTGGGGCGGAACTGCCGTGAAGACAGCCCCCCAGACCGACCGCAAGATCGAGCTCCTGTCGAGCGAGAACCAGCGACTCACCGGCCAGGTGGATCGCCTTCAGGAGAGGATCTCGGTGCTGGAACGGATTGCCACCGACAAACCTGCACGGCTCGCCGATGAAATCGACAGCCTTCGATAGTCACCGGCTTTTTCAGAAGGAACGTACCGATGACCCTTTCACCGCTGCTCATCCCGATCTTCGGCATGTCGATCCCAATCGTCGCCATCATTGCCAGCGTGTTCACGAAATGGCTGAAGCTGAAGGAGCGCCAGATGGAAGCGCAGACGCAGCTAACCGCCGAAAAGACCGCCCAATATGCGGCCCATACGGAACGCCTCGAAGAGCGCGTCCGGGTTCTCGAGCGGATCGCCACCGACAAGGGTGTCGATCTCGCCGACGAGATCGAGGCGCTGCGCGAAAAACCACTGAACTAGACATTCCACCCCAGGAGTAAGACCGATGAATCCGTTCGAAATGGTCGTGATGATCGTCGCCATCGTGATGATCGCCAGCGTGGTGAAGGCCAGGTACGGCGTCACCCGTGACAAGCACGGCAATGAAGTGCTGAACCGCCCCGACCCCGAAGCGGGCCGGATGAAGCAGGAAATTGCCCAGCTGAAGGAGCGCATTGCCGTGCTCGAACGGCTGGCGACCGACGACAACAGCGCGCGCCAGCTCGATCGCGAGATCGAGAAGCTGCGCTAACAGGAGCGACGACAATGGATAGTCTGATGCTTTACTTCGGCATGGGACTGACGGCGCTGGCCGGAAGTACCGTGCTTGGCCTCATCGGCCTCAAGGGCTTCACTGCCTGGCTCGACCTGAAACGGGCTGAAATCGGCACTTCCATGGGCGGCGACATTGCCGTCCCGACATCGACGATTGTCCAACGGATCGATGTTGCGGACCTCAAAGAACGCGTGCGTCGTCTAGAAGCA
>JANMJZ010000345.1:0-2102 GCA_031371635.1 Sphingomonadales bacterium
ATCCACGAGGATCGAGTCGCAACGGCCGCCTTGCGGCAGCTCGGCAATCATCGGGACAAGGCGTTCGGCATGGCCGCGCGCAATGGCGGCATGGCCCGACGCGACGACGCGGCCGTCCTCGATCAGAGCGACCGAGCAGGCGGCCATGGCCGTCTCGATCGCGAGAACCCTCACAGAATTGTGTTGAACCGATCGAAACCGGGCCGCGGCAGTCGCCCGAAGATCGTCGTCGGGTCGCCATGCCCGAGCGTCGAGATGAAGTTCGATTTAACCGGCGTTCCGGCGAAGAACTCGGCGTCGATTGCGGCATTGTCAAACCCCGACATCGGGCCGGTATCGAGACCCAGCGCCCGCGCAGCCATGATGAAATAGGCACCCTGCAACGACGAATTGCGCATGGCGGTCCGCTCGATCACAGCGTCGTTGCCGACGAACCAGCTGCGCGCATCCGCGGGCGGAAAAAGGTCGGGCAGCTGCTCGTAGAATTCCATGTCCATGCCGATGATGACGGTCACCGGCGCCGCCAGGATCTTCGGCCCGTTGGTGCCGCCAGCGTGGGCGGCAAGCCGGGCCTTGGCAGCATCGCTATCGCACCAGACGAGCCGCGCGGGCAGGCAATTGGCCGATGTCGGCCCGAATTTCATGACCTCCCAGATCGCGTCCATTTCGGCGCGGCTCACCGGCTCGTCGGTATAGCCGTTATAGCTGCGCGCGGTGCGGAAAAGCTGGTCGAGGGCAGCGTCGTCGAGTCTGGGCATTGGGGCTCCGCATCTTGGGGGTCAGACCGCGAGGACTTCCGAAACCTCGGGCACGTAATATTTCAGCAGCGACTCGATGCCGTTCTTCAGCGTCGCCGAGGACGAGGGACAACCCGAACACGCCCCTTGTAACTGCAGGTAGACCTTGCCGTGCCGGAATCCGCGATAGACGATATCACCGCCATCGCTCGCGACGGCGGGGCGAACGCGCGTTTCGATCAGGTCCTTGATCTGGTCGACGATATCGGCGTCGGCAGGATCATCCGAAAAGCCGTCTTCGGCGGGTACGGCAATTCCCGCTGCACTCGCGGGTTTGAACAACGGCATGTTCGCCGAAAAATGATCGAGCAGCACGTTGAGCACATCGGGCTTCAGATGCGCCCAGTCGACGCCGGGGGCGGCCGTCACAGATACGAAGGCATGGCCAAAGAAAACACCGGTCACGTCACCCAAAGCGAAGAGCGCCTCCGCCAGTGGGGAAGCCACGGCCTCCTCAGGCGTGGCGAAGTCGCGCGTGCCCATGTCCATGACCGTGCGACCGGGCAGGAATTTTAGCGTCGACGGGTTCGGTGTGGTTTCGGTCTCGATCAGCATGAGTTGCATGTGGGCGGCTTAGGCCGTCAGCGCAACCCGCGCGCCAATCGTCCGCAAGTCATCGACGAACCTTGCATATTCCTCGGCCGCCGCCGTGCGGTTCTCGATGCGCAGCAGATAGCTCGGATGCACCGTGATCCAGGCTTCCCCGCCCCCTGGCAATTCGAGCGCGCGGCCGCGCTCGCGTGAGATCGTCATGACCTTGCCGAACAGGCTGCGCGCCGCCGTCGCCCCGAGCGCCACGATGACCTGCGGCCGCACGATGTCGCGCTCCTGGTCGAGCCACCAGCGGCACGCCTCAATCTCGCCCGCGCCGGGCTTCGAATGGATACGGCGCTTGCCGCGCTGTTCGAACTTGAAGTGCTTGACCGCGTTGGTGACATAGGCCCGCGCCCGGTCCACCCCCGCTTCGGCCAGCGCCTTGTCGAACATCTGCCCGGCGGGGCCGACGAAGGGGTGGCCTGCTATGTCCTCCTGGTCGCCCGGCTGTTCGCCGACGAACATCAGCGGCGCATCGACAGGCCCTTCGCTGAACACCGTCCGGGTCGCGGGTTTCCACAGCGCACAGCGCGTGCAGCCCAGTGCTTCCTCGCGCAGCGCGTCCCAGGTAATCATGCTGTTGCTGCCGACGTCCTTCGCCCGTTCGATCATGCCGCTTTCCCGTGCCTGCGCTGCTGCCAGCAGTTGCGGCACCAACGCGGTCTCGGGCATGTTTTTCCAGTATTTGCGCGGCATTTCCTTCAGCATCGC
>JANMJZ010000018.1:0-1986 GCA_031371635.1 Sphingomonadales bacterium
GCGGAACATCATCATCTGCGGGTTGATTCGCGTACGTCCCAAACCCCAACGACGAATTGTGAATCAGGAGAGACACCAATGAAACGCTCGATCACGACGGACAAAGCGGCCACGATAACCTGCTCCGCGCTAACGCCCGCCATGGCTCAGATGAATAGCATGGCACCTGCTACGGGCAGCCAGCAAATGGGCACAATGTCGCATACTGAAATGCACAAGACGTCGACAACGCGCACGACAACTATCAAGCCCGCGGTTGTTGTCCGCCACACACCGCGTCGGCACCATCATGTTGCACATCGAACTGTCCACCATACGACGGTAAAAGCAACATCAACGTCTACCGAAGTCAAATAAGCAGGTGCCGGGCGCTCGATACACGTTGCGCGTCCGGCATTTTATTTGGGCCGACCAATTCGCCCTCCAAGATGCAGGGATTTTGATTCCGTGGCGATAGCAAACCGATCGATCCCCACATGTATCGCGGCGTTGGCTTTGTCGGCCTGCGCATCCTTCGCACCGCCACCTGGTAAGCCGATTGCAATCGAGAGCGAGACGATCCGGTATGAGACCGCCCCGTGCTTCGGCGCGTGCCCGGTATTTATGATCGTCATTGCGCCGGATGGTGCGGGGACCTTCGAGGGCAAGCGCTTCACTGCCGTGACAGGTGTCAGAAGTTTTGAAGCCACGCCGGACGCCTATCGCGCATTTGCGGCACGGCTCGCACGCTATCGCCCGACACACAGCGAGCTACTATATCAGCCGGGCACACCCCTCTGCAAAAACGCCCCCACTGACATGTCGGGTGTGGACATCGTGTGGAGTGAGCTGAGCGGCGCCAGCCAGCACCTCAATGTTTATTATGGCTGCGGGCTGCTTGAGATGCGCGACGCGCTTCGCACCGCGCCCGAAGTCCTACCGATCGCGGCGTTCATCGGCGGTCGATAAGTACTCGTCTTCCGAGGCCACCGCAGTCAGCACTGCTCGAATTAAGCCGTGGCCTCATCTGGAATCTCACGCCGGAGCGCCTCGATCTCGTCCTCGGTCTTGCGCTCGATCCCGGCGATTCCGTTTCGGGCGCCAGTCTTGGCGATGATCAGCTCGTCGATCTTGAGGTGCACGGCGGCTTCCGACCGCCGTTGCTGATTAAGGACCATCTGGGTGAGCGTGATTGCGAGCACGGACAGGATCAATGTCAGAGTATTTTCCGATTGCGCGCCGCCAACGAGAAACCAGACGGCGCAGAAGACCCCCACGACAAGGATCGCAAGCGGGTGACCCGCCAGATTAGCGACCCGGTCGCAAAGCTGGCAGCCGATGAGATAAAGGCGTTTGGACAAAGTCATGGCTTCACTCCCGCAACATTAGGTGTCGTAGCACTGTAGCCCCGATGCCCAGTTGGACGAAGAGGAGCGCGGCGAATGTCACCGCGCTCCGCCGGACTTCGTTCGTTTCTCAACGATCAGTCGTCATCGTCGTCGTAGCGCCAATCATGGCCGCGACGCTGCTGTTCCCAATAATATCGGCGCTGCTGCTCTTGCCACTGCTGCAGTCGCCACTGGTACTGTTCCCACTCGCGCTGGTATAATCGCTGCTCGTAAGCATTGTTGTACCGGTATCGTCGCTCGAATTGTGGACGATAAATCTGACGGCCGCTGCGATCGTAATAGTAATCCTCGTCGTAATCGTAGCGGTTGTGGCCGCCGTTCCCGAATGTCAGCGTGACCCCGCCGTAGCTCTGAGCAATTGCAGGCACAGCGGCAGATGCGGCGGCCAGGGCAGCCACGATGGCTAATCTGCGGATCATGACAAATCTCCTTTGATAGGTTCGCTACTTACCTGCAGCGGCTGTTGTTTTGTTCGATTGCCCGCCCCGCCAGCGCCCCGCCACCCGCACCCAGAATCAGCCCGGTTGTGCTAGGCTGATTGTAATAGCCGCCTCGACCAACTTCCCGGCCGAGCAAGCCACCGAGGACTGCGCCCAAC
>JANMJZ010000049.1:0-19949 GCA_031371635.1 Sphingomonadales bacterium
CCTGGCGGGCGCTGGCCCAATTGATCACCGCGCTGGCTGGGGCATGAAGGACAAGGCGCTGACCCCATCGCAGCTCGTCGGTCTGGAAGATCTCTGCGCCGACTTGCGCCTTGTGAAAGAACCCGACGCGGGCCATTTCATCACCTGGGAAAAGCCCGAGACCGTGACCTCGGCGCTGAAGGAGTTTCTGCGTGGCTGATCATGACTTGCCCGACTACGGCCGCCGCCTCGCGGCATTCCGCGCGCAACTCGCCACCGATGGGCTCGACGGCTTCGTCGTGCCGCTCACCGACGAACATATGAGCGAATATGTCGGCGATTACGCCAAGCGCCTCGAATGGCTGACCGGGTTCCGGGGTTCGGCGGGTTCCGCCGCCGTGCTGGCCGGACGCGCCGCGGTGTTCGTCGATGGCCGCTACACGCTGCAGGTGCAGCAGCAGGTGGACAGCGCGCACTGGGACTATGTCGGCGTGCCGCAGTCGAGCATCGCCGCATGGCTCGGTGAGCACGCCCCCGTCGGCGCGCGGATCGGCTATGACGCGTGGCTGCATACCAAGTCATGGGTGGAGGCGACGTCCGCGACGCTTGCCCGTAAGGAAAGCGAGCTCGTTGCTGTCTCGCGCAATCCGGTCGACGCGGTCTGGACCGACAAGCCCGCGATGTCGTCGGCAAAGGTCAAGGTTCACGCTACCGAACTCGCCGGGCGCAGCGCCGCCGACAAGCGCGCGGAAATTGCCGACTGGCTGACGCGCGAGGGCCTCGACGCAACGGTCATGACCGCGCTCGATTCGATCGCCTGGACGTTCAACCTGCGCGGGGACGACGTGACGCACACGCCCGTGGGCCTCGCCTTTGCGATCCTCCATGCCGATGCGACGGCCGACTTGTTCGTGGCACCCGAAAAGATCGACGACACGGTACGCGCGGCGCTCGGCAATGGCGTGCGGCTGCACGACCGCAGTGCGTTCGCGCCGATGCTCGCCGTTATGTCGGGCAAGAAGATCGCTGCCGATCCCGATGGTGCGGTCGTCGCTGTCTTCGATGCCCTCACCAGGGGCGGCGCGAAGATCGTCGAGACGCGCGATCCCGCGATCCTCGCCAAGGCGATCAAGAACAATGCCGAACAGGCCGGGCAACGCGCCGCCCAGGCCCGCGACGGCGCCGCGCTGTCGCGCTATCTTCACTGGCTGTCGGTCGAGGCGCCCACCGGCGGCCTCACCGAAATCTCGGCCTCCGATCAGTTGCGCCGCTTCCGCGAGGAAACCGGCAAGCTGCTCGACCTCAGCTTCGACACCATTTCGGGCGCGGGCCCGCATGGCGCGATCATGCATTACAAGGCGAGCGCGGAAACCGACCGGCGGATCGAACCCTCTTCGGTATATCTCTGCGACAGCGGTGGGCAGTACGCCGATGGCACCACCGACGTGACGCGCACGATCTGGGTCGGCCCCGGCGCTCCGCCGGCCGAGGTGCGCGACCGGTTCACCCGCGTGCTCAAGGGGCACATCGCCATTGCGGCTGCCGTGTTCCCGAACGGCACCAACGGCGGCCAGCTCGACGCCTTTGCCCGGCAATATCTCTGGGTAGCGGGCTGCGACTATGCGCACGGCACCGGCCACGGCGTGGGCGCCTTCCTCGCGGTGCACGAGGGGCCGCAGCGCATCGCCAAGCCCACCGGCGGACAGGCGGGGACCAGCGAACCGCTGCGCGCCGGCATGTTCCTGTCGAATGAGCCCGGCTATTACAAACCCGGCCATTACGGCATCCGCATCGAGAATCTCGTCCTCGTCGAGGAGCGCGAAATTCCGGGCGGCGACATGCAAATGCTGGGCTTCGAAACGCTGACCTTCGCGCCGATCGACAAGACGCTGATCGAGCCCGGCCTGCTGAGCGCCGAGGAGCGCGCCTGGCTCGACGGCTATCACGCCGGCGTCCTGCGCATCGTCGGGCCGCAGCTCGACGGCGCGGCCAGGGCCTGGCTCGAGGAAGCGTGCACCCCGCTCTAGGCGGCAACCACCCTGACGCGCGGCAGCCCCAGCTTCATCGCCACGCCGGTCCCCAGCAGCGCCGCGCCCGCACCCCACATCCAGCCGCCGATCACGTCGCTCGGCCAGTGCATGCCCAGCATCGGCCGCGTCATGCCGATGGCAACCGACAGCGCGACGGCCGCCCCGTGCAGCCGCCGCTCGCGCATCAGCAGCGCGGCGGCAAGCAGCACAACCATCGACCCCGCTGCATGGCCGCTTGGGTAGCTCTTGTCCCCTGCGTAATCGAGCCACGGCGTCAGATGCGGACGCGCCCGGTCGAAATGGATCTTGGCCAGCGTATGTCCGTAAATCGATAGCGAGACGATCAGCAGATACGCCGCCCCGGACCGCCAGCAATGGCGCGCGACGAACACCGCCGCGACGAGGATCACGACCGCGCTGCGCACGTCGACATCGCCGAAATGCGAGAGAAACTGGACGCTCGCCACCAATGAGTGCGGCGACGCGGGAGTCAGCGCAAGCAGCCGGAACAGTGGCACGTCGAACCCCACGAGCCACCCGGCCGCTGCCGGAAACCCCAGCAGCAGGGCCGCCGCCAACAGCGCCAGCCCCGCCGCGATTCGCGCATTCACTGGCCCTTGACCACCACCCCGCCTTTCACGACGAATGCGACCTTTTCGAGCACGCGCACGTCCTTCAGCGGATCGCCGTCGACCGCGATCAAATCGGCATAGCGGCCGACCTCGACCGCGCCGACATCGGCCTCGCGCCCCAGCGCCTTGGCCGCGCTCACTGTCGCGGCCTGGAGCGCCTGCAGCGGCGTCATCCCCCATTGCACCATCTTGGCGAACTGCCGGGCATTGTCGCCGTGCGGATAGACGCCCGCGTCGCTGCCGAACACCATCGGCACGCCCAGCTGCACGCCACGCTGGAACGTCTGGCGCTGCTTCAGGCCGATCGCCTTTTCCTTGTCGAGGCTTTCCTGCTCGGTGCCGTTCGAAGTGCCGGTCGCCAGGATGTAGTCGTCGTTGTAGATATCCATCGAGAACCAGGTCTTCTTGCTCGCCGCAAGCTTCAGCGTCTCGTCGCTCGCCAGGCTGCAGTGCTCGATCGTGTCGATGCCCGCCATGATAGCGGTGCGGGTGCCCTCGTCGCCGTGCGCATGCGCCGCCACCTTGATGTGCAGCATGTGCGCCTCGTCGGCGATCGCCTTCATCTCCTCGAACGACAGCTGCTGCCCGCCGACGCTGTCGCCCAGCGAAAACACGCCGCCGGTCGCGCAGATCTTGATCACCTGCGCGCCGTATTTGTGCAGCCAGCGCACCTTGGCCCGCGCCTCGTCGGGCGAATTCACGACCGACTCCTGCTTCTTGTCATAAGAGGGCGGCAGGCTGTTGTCGTCGCAATGCCCGCCCGTCGCGCCGATCGCATAGCCGGCGGTCACGACGCGCGGCCCTACGACCCAGCCCCCGTCGATCGCCTCGCGCAGGCCAACGTCCTGGAAGCCCCAGGACCCGACGTTGCGCACCGTGGTGAACCCGGCGTCGAGTGTCTTCTTCGCATTCGCCACGCCCACCGCGCCCCAGAAGGCGTCGGTATACTGCAGCCCGCGATAGCCGCCGATCTCGGCCAGCGACGTCAGGTGGACATGCATGTCGATCAGCCCGGGCAGGATCGTCCGGTCGCCGAGGTCGATCAGCTTCTCGTCACCTTTGAGCCGCACCGTCCGCGCATCGGCGATCCCCACGATCCGCCCGTCGGTGACGTTGATCATCGGGTTTTGCACGACGGCGCCGGTCTGCACGTCGATCATGCGTGCGGCGGTAATGTGGACGGTCTCGGCAAGCGCGGGCGCTGCGCAGGACAGGATGGCGGCAGAGAGCAACAGGCGCATGAAAGTCCCCTTTTGTGTTTGCCCGGCTTTAGCGGGGGTTGGCGCGAGGGGAACTCCCTTATTCCTCCCCGCGCCAGTAAGCACTAGAAGTGCAACGCCCGCCCATAGGCGCTCAGCACGCTTTCGTGCATCATCTCGCTCAAGGTCGGGTGCGGATAGACGGTGTTCATGAAATCCGTCTCGACCAGCTCCGCCGTCTTGCCGACGGTATAGCCCTGGATCAGCTCGGTCACTTCGGCGCCCACCATATGCGCGCCGAGCAGTTCGCCGGTCTTTGCGTCGAACACCGTCTTCACGAACCCCTCGGCCTCGCCCAGCGCAATCGCCTTGCCGTTGCCGATAAAGGGGAAATTGCCGACCTTCACTTCATGCCCGGCTTCCTTGGCCCTCGCTTCGGTCAGGCCGACGCTGGCGACCTGCGGGTGGCAATAGGTGCAGCCCGGAATGTTCTTCGGGTCCATCGCATGCGGGTGCAGCCCCGCAATCGCTTCCGCCGCGATCACGCCTTCATGGCTCGCCTTGTGCGCGAGCCACGGCGGCGCGGTGATGTCGCCGATCGCCCACAGGCCGGGCACGTTGGTGCGGCACATCGGGTCGGTCTTCAGGAAGCCGCGATCCATCTCGACGCCCAGCGCCTCGAGCCCGATGTTCTCGGTATTGGGCACAATGCCAACCGCGACAATGACATGACTGAATTCTTCGGTCGTGACCTTGCCATCGGCGGCTTTGATCTCCGCCCTGATGCCGCTGCCCGTATCGCTGATCGCCTGCACGCCCGTCGACGGGCGGATATCGATGCCCTGCTTGACCAGCGACTTGTTCAGGAAGGTCGAGACATCAGCATCCTCGACCGGCACGATGCGATCGAGCATTTCAACGACGGTCACCTTCGCGCCCATGTCGTTGTAGAAACTCGCAAACTCGATCCCGATTGCGCCCGATCCGATGACCAGCAGGCTGGTCGGCATCTCCGGCGGCACCATCGCGTGCCGGTACGTCCAGATGCGCTTCCCGTCGGCCTTGGCAAACGGCAGGTCGCGGGCGCGTGCGCCCGTCGCGACGATGATGTTCTTGGCGGCGAGCTCGGTCGCCTTGCCATCCTTGGTCACGGTCAGCGTGGTCGCCGAAGTCAGCGCGCCGTCGCCCATGTGCACCGTGATCTTGTTCTTTTTCATCAGGTGCGTGACGCCCTGGTTCAGCTGCTTCGCGACCCCGCGCGACCGCTTCACCACTGCGTCCAGATCGGCGGACGCGGTGCCCTCGATCTTCAGACCGTAATCCTTGGCATGCTGCATGTAATGCAGCACCTCGGCCGACCGCAGCAGCGCCTTGGTCGGGATGCATCCCCAGTTGAGGCAGACGCCGCCCAGCAGCTCGCGCTCGACGATCGCGACCTTGAGGCCCAGCTGCGCCGCGCGGATGGCCGCGACATAGCCGCCGGGACCGGAGCCGAGGACGATGAGGTCGTAGGTTTCGCTCATGCCACCAATCCCAGCGGGCTCTCCACCAGTGCCTTGAACGCCTTCATCAGCTGCGCCCCGTCCGATCCGTCGATTGCGCGGTGGTCGAACGACCCCGTCGCGCTCATCACCGTCGCCACGCCCAGCGCGTCATCGACGATGTACGGCCGCTTTTCACCCGCACCGATCGCCATGATCATCGCCTGCGGCGGGTTGATGACGGCTTCGAACTGCTTGATGCCGAACATGCCCATATTGCTCAGCGACGCGGTGCCGCCCTGGAACTCGTGCGGCTGCAGCTTGCCGGCCTTGGCCTTGTCGGCCAGCGCCTTCATCTCGACCGAGATCGCACTCATCGCCTTGTTGCTGGCGTCGGCGACGATGGGGGTGATGAGCCCGGTAGGGGTCGAAACCGCAACCGAGATATCGGCGCGGCTGTACTTGATCAGCGTATCGCCCGCGAAGCTGACGTTGCACACCGGCGTTTCGATCAGCGCGAGCGCCAGCGCCTTGATCAGCATGTCGTTGACGCTCAGCTTGACGCCGCGCGCTTCCAGCGCCCCGTTCAGCTCACCGCGCAGTTTCAGCAGCGCGTCGAGACGAACGTCGACCGTCAGGTAGATGTGCGGGATCGTCTGCTTCGATTCGGTCAGGCGGCGCGCGATGACCTTGCGGATGTTCGACAGCTTGACGGCTTCGTGCGGGATGTCGGTAGTGAACGGCGTCGCTGCCGGCGCTGGAGCGGCAGGCGCGGCAGCGGGTGCTGGCGCAACGGCAGACGCGGCGGGCGCAGCCTTAGCGGCGCCGGGCGTCGCGCCCTCGACATCCGCTTTCACGATCCGCCCGTTCGGGCCGGTCCCCTTGATCTTCGACAGGTCGAGGCCTTTTTCTTCGGCCAGCCGCTTGGCGAGCGGCGAAATCAGAATGCGATCGCCTGCAGCCGCTTCCACTGGTGCAGGGGCAGGGGCAGGAGCCGGCGCAGAGGGCGTTGCAGGCGCAGCCTCGGCGACAGGTGCAGCAGGCGCTTCAGCCTTGGGCTCCGGCGTTGCTGCTGCGACCACCGGTGCGGCACTCGCATCCTCGTCTTCACCGGCGATCGTCGCGATCACGGTGCCCACCTTTACGCCTTCGGTGCCCTCGGCAACGGTGATCGACGTCACCGTGCCTTCGTCGACCGCCTCGAACTCCATCGTCGCCTTGTCGGTCTCGATCTCGGCCATCACATCGCCGGATTTCACCGTATCGCCGACCTTCACGAGCCATTTCGCAAGCGTCCCTTCCTCCATGGTAGGGGACAGGGCGGGCATCTTCAGCTCGATCGGCATTGCGGTTCCTTGTGGCCGTAGCGTCAAGCCCGCCTTCCCCGATTGCGGGGCTTGCGGTCAAGGCTTCCTTGTGTGCAGCTTGGCTTCCAGGGGAGATTTTAGATGCGCACATATCTTGTCGTCATCGACGAAACGCCGGAGGCCGAGGTTGCGTTGCGCTTTGCGGCGCGGCGTGCCGCCAAGACCGGCGGGTCGGTGCAGATCCTAGCGCTCATTCCCCCGGTCGAGTTCGTCGGGCTCAGCGGCGTGCAGGCGACGATGGAGGAAGAGGCGCGCCAGCATGTCGAGGCGCTGGTCGCGGGCGCGGCGGGCATGCTGAGCGAGGAACAGGGCATCCACCCCTCGATCCTCGTCGAAGCCGGGGAGCCGGTGCATCTGATCCGCAAGGCCATTGCCGACAATGCCAATGTCGCCGCATTGGTGCTGGGCGCGGCCGCCAGCGGCGCGCCGGGCCCGCTGGTATCGCATTTCGCGGGAGAGGCGGGGACACTCCCCTGCCCCGTCATGATCGTGCCGGGGGGCCTCGATACGGCAGCGCTCGACCGGCTGAGCTAAAAAACCGCTGTCCTACTACGGGCGTTCTGTGCTTGCTTGGCGGTATGAAAACGCGCCAACCCAACTCACCATTCATCGCCCCCACGCCACGGTCCGTCGTCGAATTGCTGCGATCTGGCGTGACATTCGTGACCTTTGCCAGCGTTGCAGCAGCGGTTCAGGCGGCGCCGATTCGCCCGCAACCGGCGACGTTGCGCGCCACTGTCGAAAAGCTTGTCTCGTTCGGCACGCGCCACAGCGCATCGAGCACGACCGATCCGAAGCGGGGCATCGGCGCCGCACGGAACTGGATCGCGGGCGAGTTCCAGAAACTATCGACTGCCTGCGGCGGCTGCATCAGCGTCGATCGGCCGAGCGCCCGGTTCGAAGGACCGCGCGCACCCAATGGCCTGATCGTCGAGGACGTGCTCGGTATCCAGCGCGGCACTGGCGACCCCGGCCATATCTTGATCGTCTCGGGCCATATCGATAGCCGGAATTCGGACGTGATGGACGCGACGGGCGAAGCGCCGGGGGCCAATGACGACGCGTCGGGCGTCGCGCTCGTGATGGAGGCGGCGCGCATCCTGTCGAAGGAGCGGCACAATGCGACCATCGTCTATGCTGTGCTCTCGGCCGAGGAACAGGGACTTTGGGGCGGCAAGCTGCTCGCCGACACGGGCAAGGCGCGCGGATGGAATATCGCGGCAATGCTCAACAACGATATCGTCGGCAACACCCGGGGTCAGGACGGCCGCGTTGTCTCCGATCGCGTCCGCGTGTTCAGCGAGGGCGCACGCGCCGTCGAGGATCTGGCCGCGACGAAGCTGCGCCGCGCCTCGGGCGGCGAGGACGACAGTTCCTCGCGCGCACTAGCCAAGCGTGTCGGCGACGTCGCGGGCGCGGACAAGGGCGGGCTGGCCGCCTTCCTCGTTCGCCGCCCGGATCGCTTCGGGCGCGGCGGTGACCACACCCCGCTGCTGGAGGCCGGCTACCCCGCCGTTCGCTTCACCGTCGGCGTCGAGAATTACGATGCGCAGCATCAGAATCTCCGCGCTGAAAACGGCCGCGTCTACGGCGACACCGTCGACCGGATGGATTTCCCCTATCTGGCCAAAGTCGCGGCGCTGAATGTCGCGGTCCTGCGTCAACTCGCCGCTGCACCGGGCGCACCGGCGTCTGTCGTGCTCGAAGGCGCAGTCGCGACCGACACGACGGTGAAATGGGCAGCAGTGCCGGGCGCTGCCGGCTATCGCATTCGCTGGCGCCGGGCGGACCGGGCAGCGTGGGAGGATTCGCGGGACGTTGCCGGGACAGCGACGAGCGACGTGCTCAAGGGAATTATCGTCGACGACACCTTCGTCGGCGTCTCGGCGCTGTCGGCTGGCGGAGCGGAAAGCCTCGTCACCTTTGGCGGGCTCGCACCCCGTTAACGGTCAGCTCCCGCGGAGGTAGCGGTCCTTCGTGCGGATCGTCTTCGCCCGCTTCACGGGAACACGAACATATTCAGTGACATAGGTCACCTTGTGCGTGACGATCGGCTGGGCATAGGTCGTGGTGGTCGTCGTGATCGTCTGGCCGCACCCGCAGCTGAAGCCGCCGTTATAGTCCCCCATGAACCAGTGCGGTCCCGCCGGGCGATAGCCGCGCTCATAGCCCCAGTCGCCCCCGCCGCGATGGTCGCTGTCACGGTCGATGGCCTGTCCCGCCAGCGCACCGACGCCGCCGCCGATCAGCGAGCCCCCCAGCCGATAACCGGCGCCTGCGATCAGATTCCCCGTCAGCGCGCCGACGGCGCCCCCCACGATAGCGCCGACGATGCCGCTGCGGTCGTGGCGGCGGGGGCGATAATCGCCATGGCCCTCGCGCAGGTCCCGCCCGTCGCGCCAGTCATAGACGCGGCCCCAGCGATCGGTCAGCACCATGTCGTTATAGTAGCGCGACCAGCCATAGCCCGGCGCCGGCGCCGGCAGCCCGAAGCTCCGGTAATCGGCAACATAATAGCTCGGCGCGATCCAGTGGCGCGGCAGGGTATAGCCATAGCTTGGCGCCTGATACGCGTTCCAGCCGCCGGGCACCGAGGCCCAGCGATCGCCGTCCGGCCCAGGCTGGCCCATCGGCGGCATGGGATGGCCCATCGGTGGCATCGGCGGAGGCGGAATGTCCGGCCTTGGCATCGGCATCGGCATCGGCATCGGTGCAGTCATCGGCGGCGGCGCGGGGATGGGGGGCGCCCCGACTCGCGCGTCCATCTGGGCCATGGCCGTCGTGGGAATCAGGGTCAGCGTTGCGATAATGCCAGCAATTGCGCGCCTAGCCATGGTAAATGCTCCGTCCGGATACGTGCAAAATGCCGGCATTTCCGCCATTTGCTTAATGTTTTGTTTAGCACTCCAGCATGCACGCCGAAAGGGAACGGCTGCGTTATCACCTGTCCCGTTCAGGGGCAGATGCGGGGAGCGAGCAATGCGGCAAGCGCCTCGATCCCTGCCTGATCCTCAGCATCGAACCGGGCAAGATCGGGGCTATCGAGATCGATCACCGCCACCACTGCGCCCGTCGCCATGACCGGCACGACGAGTTCGGAACGGCTGGCCGCGTCGCAGGCGATATGGCCGGGAAAGGCATGAACATCCTCGACCAGCTGGCTCGCAGCCGTCGCGGCTGCAGTGCCGCACACGCCCTGTCCGAAGGGGATGCGGATACACGCCGCCTTGCCCTGGAAAGGCCCGAGCACGAGCTCGCCATCGATCGTGCGGTAAAAGCCGGCCCAGTTGAGACCGGGCAGCCAGTCGAACAGCAGCGCCGCGACATTGGCCATGTTGGCAACGGCATCGGGCTCGCCGCCCGTCAGCGCATCGGCTGCACCCAGCAGGTCGCGGTACAACCCTGGCTTGTCAGTCGCCGCAGTCTTGAAATCGTACATCAGTCCAGTTCCACCTTGCCCCGACCGCGTTTGACTTCGCCGCGCACCGCCTTGCCGACCATGCGCTTTTCCTTCGCCGATTTCGACGGCCGCGTCTTGATGCGCCGTTGCGGCGCGATATGTGCCTTGGCAACCATTTCGGCCAGCCGCTCGCGGGCGTCGGCCCGGTTTGCCTCGCGGGTCCGGTGCGCCCGCGCCATGATCACGATCTCGCCGTCATTGGTCCAACGGCTGCCCGCCAGCACCTTCAGCCGCGCATAGACCGGCGGGGCGAGCCGCAGGGCAAAGACGTCGAGGCGCATCTGGACTGCGGTGGCCACCTTGTTGACGTTCTGCCCGCCCGGCCCGGTTCCTGCGAGAAACACTTCCTCCAGCGCCTCCTCGGGCAGCGGCGGCGGCCCCTCAGCCATAGGAAAAGCCCAGGTCGATAAAGCTTTGCGGCAGCGGCGCGGTCGCCGCGACAGCCGGATGATTTTCCCGCGGCACCGACAGGCTATAGGCGTGGAGCATCATCTGGGGACCGCCTGCGCCATAGACCGGATCGCCCAGGATCGGCACGCCGATACCCGACGCCGCATGCACGCGCAGCTGGTGGGTCCGCCCGGTTTCGGGGGTGAACCGGACGAGCGCGCGACCATCGGCAAATCCCGCGACTTCCCAGTTCGTGACAGAGGGCTTACCGCGCTTTTCGACGATCATGCGCCAGCCGTCACGCGCAGTGCTGACCTTGTTCAGCGGCAGGTCGATCCGCCCGTCGGCTTCCTTCGGGATGCCGTCGAGCACCGCCAGGTAGGTCTTGGTCACTTCGCCGCGTTCGAACGCCAGCTGGAATTTCTTGTGGATGCGCGGGTTGCGCGCAAGGAGCAGGCAGCCCGACGTATCGCGGTCGAGCCGGTGGACGGCCATAGGCAGCCGCTCGAACCCGAAGCGAAGGGCGTCGAGATGGTTCTCGAGACTGAGCGATCCGTCGCGCGGGCGATCGACCGGCAGGCCTGCCGGCTTGTCGACGACAATGGCTTCGGCATCGATGAACAGGACACGGTCGGCAAGCAGCATGGCGGTCCCTTAGGAGCCAAAGCCGCGAAGGCCAATGGCACGGTTCCTACCGGTGCGCCTCGGCAGCGACATAAGCCGGGTTTAATGTCGCCTTCTTCATCGCCACCGGCAGCAAGGTCGGATAAAATTGCACGAAAGTCGTGTCGGCGGCGGCGTGCGCCTGATGGCAGGCGTAGCAGGCAGCGGTGTAGGGAAACAGTTCACCGGGCTTGCCGCCATCAAAGGCAAAGAAGCCCCATCCGCGTTTGAACCGCGCGACGTCCTTCACATGCGCTTCGAGCCCGATCACCTCGCCATTCTGGAACTGGCCCGATTTGGTGATTGACCCCTTCGACGCCGCACCCCGGTTTTCAAGAATGAGGACGGTCTTGTCCGGCCAGACGCCTGTTTTCAGAAAGGCCCGATAGGCAGCGCGCGGGGCAAAGACATTGTCGAACTGGTGCACCGGCGTTGCGCTGTAACTCATGTCGATGCTGGAACTGAGAAATACCCACTCCCGGTAATCCGCGGGGAGAACCAGTTTCCCATCGGCGAGATAACGCGGGGCCTCGGTCGTCGATGCAGACTGGCCAGCAGTTACGGGACGCCCGGAAGCCAGCGCCACACCAAGCAGTGCCAGCGCGGCAAGCACAGCGAAACGTGATTTCGACATTGGCTTCCCCGGCACAACGTACCCGGTTGGCCGCTGTTGTTCGGTTTTTCGAAGCCGCGCCCGGCTTGGTTACATTGGCCGAAAGTTCGCACGTCAGGCGGACGTCAATCGAACGCGTAGGCATCCATCGCAAGCACCCCATAGGTCGTACTCCGGTGCAGGCGACGGGCGTGCAGCGGTTTTCCGCCCGCACCCATGGCCACGTGCAGCGGCAGGATATGATCGGGCGTGGGATGATTGCGCAGCGCGTCCGGCGCGCGCGCCATGAGGTCGGTCACGGCGGCAGCGTCGCCCGCCATCAGCCGCGCGTCGATCCAGTCGGCAAACCCCGCCACCCATTCGGGCGCGCGCGCATCGATGGCGGGTCGCTCGGTGAAGAAGGCACGCAGGTTATGCGTCATGCTGCCCGAACCGATGATCAGGATGTTGCGGTCGCGCAGCGGGGCCAGCGCTCCACCGAGCGCGACGTGCCACTCGGTCCCCCGGCGGCTGTCGATCGATAGCTGCAACACCGGAATGTCCGCCGCCGGGTAGAGCAGCATCAGCGGCACCCAGGCCCCGTGGTCGAGCCCGCGCGCGGGGTCGATCCGGACGTCGAGCCCGGCGTCGTGCAACAACGCCGCGATGTCACGGGCAAGGGCCGGCGCGCCGGGAGCCGGATACTGCTGCTGATAAAGAATGTCGGGAAAGCCGCCGAAGTCATGGATCGTCGGCGGCTTCGCATTGCCTGTCAGCGTCAGCAGCGGCTCGTCGAAATGAGCCGATACCATCACGATCGCATCAGGGCGGGCCAGCGTCGCCCCCAGCCCGGCGAGGAAATCGCGTGCCGGGCTGGGCTCGATCGCCATCATCGGCGATCCGTGCGAGACGAACAGGGCGGGCTGGCGCGCCATCGAAGCTAGCCGAACACCTTCGTTGCGACTTCGGCAACGCGGCGACCCTGATAGCGCGCGCCCTCGAGCTCGACTTCGGAAGGCTGGCGTTCGCCCTGCCCGCCCGCGATCGTGGTTGCGCCATAGGGAGCACCGCCCACGACTTCGGCGTGACCCATCTGGCCCGCATGGCCATAGTCGAGGCCGACGATCGTCATGCCGAAGTGAAGCAGGTTGGTAATGATCGAGAACAGGGTCACTTCCTGCCCGCCGTGCTGCGTGGCGGACGAGGTGAACGCACCACCGATCTTGCCGTTCAGCGCGCCGCGCGCCCACAGCCCACCGGCCTGGTCGAGGAATGCCGCCATCTGTGACGATATCCGGCCGAACCGCGTGCCCGTGCCGACGATGATCGCATCATAATGCTCGAGATCGGCGATGGTCGCGACCGGTGCTAGCTGGTCGAGCTTGAAATGCGCATTCTTCGCGACTTCCTCGGGCACGGTCTCCGGCACCCGCTTCACGTCGACGGTGGCGCCGGCACTACGGGCCCCTTCGGCGACGGCATGCGCCATCGTCTCGATATGTCCGTAGCTCGAATAATAAAGGACCAGTACTTTCGCCATTTCGTAACTCCGTTAAATTAATGAATGTGGCTCAGGCCGCGTCGACGAGGACGATCTCCGCGTCGTCGAGGGCGCGGATCGTGTAGTTGCCGCCGCCGAGGGCGACGCCATCGCGGGCATCGGCGGGAACGCCGTCGATCTCGATCCTGCCGGTCGCGGGCACAAGATAGGCATGACGACCGGCCCCGACTTCGTAGGTCAGGGTTTCGCCTGCATCGACTGTCGCGCCGACGACACGCGCATCGGTGCGGATCGGCAGCGCATCGGCATCACCGAAACCACTGGCGAGAACCGACCATTTTCCCGACCGGTCGCCCTTGGGGAAAGGTTTTGCGCCCCATGAGGGCTCGCCCCCTCGCTGCGTCGGCTGGATCCAGATCTGGAACAACGTCGTCGGCACGTCCTCGACATTGTATTCGGCATGCCGCACGCCCGAAGCGGCACTCATGACCTGCACGTCGCCCGCGCCGGTGCGACCCTTGTTGCCCATCGAGTCCTCGTGGGTGATGGCGCCGGTACGGACATAGGTGATGATCTCCATGTCGCTGTGCGGATGCGGCGGAAAGCCCGTGTTGGGCGCGATCACATCGTCGTTCCAGACCAGGATGTTGCCCCATCCCATCCGGGCGGGATTGCGATAGCCGCCGAACGAAAAGTGGTGATGCGCGTCGAGCCAGCCATGGTTGGCGGCGCCGAGCGACGCGAACGGGCGGACGTCGATCGTCTTGGTGTGGGTATCAGCAATAAGCATGACGGGTCTCCAGAAGCTGGACCCTAGATAGCACTGCCGAATGACTCTTAAATGGAAACTATGGAAACGCATTGTTTCCATTTGCGCAGCCCAGCCGGAGACTGATCCACCGACAGGCCGCCGCGCCGTTTGGACCGCAGGGTCAGTTCCGCCAACCGGGCCGCGCGCTGAGCGACAGCAAGGCAGTTGCGCCGCGCCTCGGGCAGCTTCAACTACGCTGCGAACCGAGGTCTCCGAACTATGATGCTTCCCGATTTCGAAGGCTGGGCTGTATTTGCGACCGTTGCCGAACAGCGCTCTTTCAGCGGCGCAGCGACGACACTCGGCGTCTCGAAAGCCACGGTTTCGAAGGCCATCACCCGGCTTGAAAACCGCCTCGGCACAACCCTTTTCCACCGCACCTCACGGCGGCTGGCCCTGACGGAAAGCGGCGTGGCCCTTGTCGAACGCGCGCACGCCATCCTTGCCGGCGCCGTCGAAGCCGAGGAGTGCGCGCGCGAGGATGTCGGCACGCCGCGCGGAACGGTGCGTCTGGCCGTCCCGATGAGCCTCGGCGTGCGGGAAGTAGGCCCGGCGATCGCGGCGTTCCTGGCGACCCATCCCGACATCACGGTAGAGCTTCACCTGAGCGATGCCCTGATCGACCTTGTCGGGGAAGGATATGACGCCGCCCTGCGCGTTGGTACACTGCCCGACAGCAGCCTGCGCGCACGAAAGCTTCGCGACGTCCGGCGCCTGATCGTGGCCAGCCCCGACTGGGTCGTCCGTCATCCGGAAGTGCGGACGCCCGACGACCTGCGGCCCGCGGACGTCTTCGGCTATACCAACCTGCCCCGCCACAGGCAGATCGTGCTAAGGCGCGAAGGGGGCGGCGAAGCGGTTTTTGCAGCCGACGGTCGGCTGCGCGCCAACAACGCCGATGTCATGCTGGCAGCGCTCGAAGCCGGCCTCGGGGTCGCGATGGCGCCCGATTTCATCGTGGCCAGCGGGCTGGCGGCGGGTCGTCTGGTCACCATTCTCGACGAATGGTCGCCATCCCCTGTTGCGCTTCACCTGGTGACGCCCCCCGGGCTTCTGCGGCCCCGCCGCGTTGAGGTACTTGTCGCTTTTCTCGGCGAGTTCCTGGGCCGAACGCCAGCGAGTGCATTTCACTCCGCCGATCCTCTATAAAAGCAAGAGTACCTGCGACTCGCGCGTTTCCGGGCTTAACGCCAAATTAACCTTTTCCCTTCATTCAGGATTTGGTTAATGAAGTCGGGCGGTCCGGGGAACGAGCCGTTCGGGATACAGGCGATATAAAGGGGCGTCGCATGCGCGTTTTGCTGATCGAGGACGAGCCGACCACGGCCAAGGCCATCGAGCTGATGCTCTCTTCTGAGGGCTTCAACGTCTATACGACCGACCTTGGCGAAGAGGGCTTGGATCTCGGCAAGCTCTATGATTACGATATCATCTGTCTCGATCTCAACCTGCCGGATATGCACGGCTATGACGTCCTGAAAAAGCTGCGCGTCGCCAAGGTGCAGACGCCGGTGCTGATCCTCTCTGGCATCAGCGAAATGGATTCCAAGGTCCGTTCGTTCGGCTTCGGTGCGGACGACTATGTCACCAAGCCTTTCCACCGCGACGAACTCGTCGCCCGCATCCACGCAGTCGTCCGCCGGTCGAAGGGCCACAGCCAGTCGGTCATCCGCACCGGCAAGCTCGCGGTCAACCTCGATGCCAAGACCGTCGAAGTCGATGGCAGCCGCGTCCATCTGACCGGCAAGGAATATGCGATGCTCGAGCTGCTGTCGCTCCGCAAGGGCACGACGCTCACCAAGGAAATGTTCCTCAACCACCTCTATGGCGGCATGGACGAACCCGAACTCAAGATCATCGACGTGTTCATCTGCAAGCTGCGCAAGAAGCTGAGCCTTGCCTGCGGTGGCGACAATTATATCGAAACCGTTTGGGGCCGTGGTTACGTCCTGCGCGATGCCGACGACGTCATCCTGGACGACGTTGCCTGATTTCACTGCTTGATTTCAGTCAGGCGGCGAACGGGTCCGCCCGCGCCGTCGCATAATGCGCCATCGCCATCGTCGTCAGCTGCGCATTCACGCGAATGCAGCTGGGGAAGACACTGGCATCGGTGACGAGCACGTTCGTCGTGCCATGCACCCGGCAGTCCCCATCGACGACCCCGTTTTCGGGATCGACATTCATGGCATTGCCCCCATGTGGGTGTGAACTCGACAGCACGACGTCGTCGGCCTCGCGGATCACGTCCTCCAGCACTGCCTCGATGTCGTCTTCCGGGAAGATCGTGACGCCACGCAGCACGGGCGGGTAAACTTCGATTGCCCCCGCCGCGAAATGGACCCGCACCAGCGCCGCCAGCGCGCGGCGGATCAGCGGCAGGTCGATGTCAGCCTGAAGCTTGAAACTCAGCCGACCGTCGACGAGTCGACCGCGCCGGTCGGCCGGAAAAAGGATGCCGGCCGACGCGATCCGCGAATAGTTTCGCATCCGCCGCGCATGCTCGCCGAACCATCCGGACAACAGACTCGCCATGCTCATCGGCGGCTGGAAATGCGATTCGATCAGGAAGTCGCCGCGGTCCACATAGGTCGCCATCTGGTCTTCGTCCCACGCCCGCACCGGCCGGTCTTGAGGCATCAGCGCCGCGACCGGGGATGCAATGTTGAGCGAAATACCCTCCCCTGTCCCCTCGATGCCGCTGGCCTCCAGAATGCGGCTCGACGCCATCGTGCCTGCAGCTACGACCACGCCCTTACGCGCACGGACGTAGCGTTGCCTGCCGTCGGCCAGCACCACGTGCACCCCATCGGCTACCTGCTTGCCGCCTTCTGCGTCGTCACGCCATTCGATTCGCGAGACCCGCACCTCGGCCGCGATCTGTGCCCCCTTGCGGTGGGCGTCGATCAGGTACGACTGAGCCATGCCGTGCTTGCGGCCATAGGGGCAGCCGGTGTTGCAATAGCCGCAGTAGGCGCATTCGGCGCCCGCCGATTTGGGGCCGTAGTTCTTGCTGAACCATGCGGCAGGCGCAGCGAGATCGTCGGGGTCGCCAGTCGCCCTTGCATAGGCTTTCCACCCCTCGATCAGGTGCGTGCCATTGTTGCGCCCGCTTATGGGATTGATCGGCTCGACCTGCAGCCGCGCCTCGACCGCCGCATAGGACGCGTCGAATGCCGCCTTATCGACGGGCGCGCCGATCTCGTGCCACTTGGCGAAGACGTCGGGCGCCTTGGGATGCGACAGATGCGGCTCGTCCATGCGCAGCACGATACCGTTGTTGATCACCGTACCGCCGCCCAGGCACCGCGCTTGGAACACGATGAAATCATTGTCGATACTGGACTGGATGCCGCCGTCGACGAAAAGCCGCGCCGTCATCCGGCGTTCCTCGTGACTGATCCTGGCAGAGGGATAATGCGGCCCTGCCTCAAGGATCAGGACATCGTGCCCGTGCCCCACCAGGCCATCGGCCGCGACGGCGCCGCCAGCACCCGACCCGATGACGACGACATCCACTTCGGCCGGCAACGCATCGGGGCCGAGGACATCGTCATGTGTAAGGTCCCGACCTGGCACCAGCGTGATCGGCACTTCGCCCGGCGCGCTGCGGTCGCGAAACTTGGGCAGGGTGAAGCCGATCTGCGCGTGAACCGGATTGGCGACATTGTCGTCTTGCGACACCCCGATCCAGTGCCCGTAATAACCGGCGTAGACGATGCTCCGGATTCGGGCGAGGTCCTGCAGGAAGTCGATCCGGGTCTCCCGCAGCCGACTGTCGATGATTGCCGCGCGCTCGGACGGGCTTTCGAGGAGGAACAGCGGCCCGCCGAGGATGATTGACAGGGCGTCGATCAGCAACGCGATCTGGCCGGGCTTGCCGCCCGTCATGAGTCCGAACTGGCCCTGAAGATTGTCGACGACCTGACGTGGCGAAATGACCATGTCCACGTCGTGGAACAGGGCTTCGGTAATCGCCTCCAGAAACTCGGCCTGAAGGGCATTGAACGGCTGCAGCATGACTTACTCCGGAGAGATGCATGCGACCCTTTTCTTTTGGTCTTAGCCGGAACGCGCCATTTGCCTAATTGAAAAAATCAGCCGATGCTCCAGTCGATCGGCTTGAAGCTGCCGCCGTTGGACTGAAGCGCCGAACAGGCCGTCAGGCCGATGATCAGGTCCATTTTCGCCACGAAACAGATGTGATCGCCCGGCACGCTCAGCGGGGGCAGCACTTCGAAGGTGCCATCGGCGCGAACGGGCACGTTCATGAAACAGTTGAACGCTACCGGAATCATGTCCTCAGCGACCCCATAGGGCGCCAAGGCACCGGCAAGATTGCCGAAACATCCCTGGTGGGGCTCCTTATGCCCATAGATGATGCGGAACGTGTCCTTCGAACACGGGGTCAGCAGAAAATCGTGCCGCCCGACCGTGTCTTCGACGATTTCGAGCATCGGGTTCGAACGGTTCGACCACAGGGTATCCCCGGTGGTCAGATACAGCTTCGACGCATAGTCGAGCGTCCGGCCCGACGAGATCACTTCGCCGACATCGCTGGCCCTGAACGCAAGCAGGTCGGCGACCTGACGCCCCATCGGGTCCGTCACGGTCAGCTTCTGGCCGGCCTTCATGTCGAACGCAACGCCCGAGCGAGGCTCGATCCGCGCCCCTTTCACCTGACTGTCCTGCTCAAGCAGCATCGCGGAGCTTTCCCTGATAGGCAAAGGGACAGCCCCATTCCTCATCGACGGCCCGGCCCGAATATTGCCGCGCTTCCGACTGTTCGCCGTGGCGGGCAAGCATCGGGTTGAGCGATCCGGAATAATGGACGTCGCGGTCGAGGATGCTGCCGCGCAGCTTTTCGTATCGTCCTTCGCTGCGCAGCCGCTCGAACTGGTCATGCAGGTTGAAGATCATGGTCGGCGCGACGAAGCGGCGCGCCCGTCGGCTGGCGTGCGGATGCAAGCCGACAACGAAAAACGCCTGCCCGCCGAAGCTCAGCGAGAAATGCGGGTTCTCCGGGTCGGGACTCACCGTCCGGTCATATTTCTGGCCGAGCCAGACGTCCTTGTCGCTGACCGACTGGATGCGCTTCCACATCGCATCTTCAAACGTCGCCTCGTCGATTGTCCGCGGCCCCTCGAAAATCACGGCAAGCGACTGGAACAGTTTGTGGTTCCGGCGGTACTCGGCCGCGAATTTCATGAGCGCCGCATGGATGGTCAGGTCGTTCCACCCGCTGGTGATAGATCGCGCAACAACGGCCTTGATCTGTCGCTTCGCCAGTGCCGATTTCGCGCCGACGCAGGGGAAGCGCGGATTGGCGATAAACTGGTCCAACTTGTCGATAAGGGGGTGGTCGGTCGTAAAGGGCTGGTGATGCATTCTCGGTCGTTTCGGCTGTTGGTCTTGGCTGTGGCGGGAAGAACGCGCCTTGTCGCGAGTCCGTTCCGCAAAACCCCGCCCCCTCTTGTGCAGCGCCGCAAAGCCGCGCAGTCTGGTACCCAATGAAACAAAAGCCGTTCGACGAACTCTGGGGCACAAGCAGCGAACAGTCGCCGCGTCCTGAATTTGCGGGTCTGGCGAACTGGCTGACCGAAACCCCCCGCGCCGAACTGGACCGCCGGCAGAAATCGGCCGAAGCGACGTTCAGGCAGCTGGGCATTACCTTCGCCGTCTATGGCGACGACGATGCTGCCGAACGCATTATCCCGTTCGACATCGTCCCGCGCATGTTCACCAAGTCCGAATGGGACAAGCTGAGCGCGGGCATCGTCCAGCGGGTAGAGGGGATCAACGCGTTTCTGGACGACGTCTATGGCGCGCGCCGGATCCTTGATG
>JANMJZ010000050.1:0-21848 GCA_031371635.1 Sphingomonadales bacterium
CCGGCAGCGGCTGGTCGTTGATGTTCCACGCCAGGATCGTCTGCGGGTGATAGACGTCGAGCAGGTCGAAGCTCTCGTAATAGGGCGTCCCGTCATTGGCATCGGCGCAATGAAAGACGACGTAGCGCGCTTCGGGACGCATTCCGGCGCGGTCGAGCAGCAGCTTGACCGGCACGCCCGTCCATTTGGCAATGGCGCTCCACCCCTCGACGCAGTCGTGACGCGTGATCTGGGTGCGGGCGGGCATGGCGCGTACCTGATTGATCGACAGGATCTGCGGCCTCGCCACGAGGCCGTCGACGACCAGTGTCCAGTCGCGGAACTCGGTCGCGATATGGCGCGCATAAACGTCGCCGACCGGCAGCCGCGTGCCGTTCGACCGGAAGATCGGCGACCGCTGGTTGGGCGCGAATTCCTTGGCCAGCGCCATGCGGTCCTGCAGGCTGCGATGGACGACGTAGTTCGCGTCTTCGCCCAGCTTCAGGACTTCGCGGAACTGCTCGCTCTGCCCAAGCTTGTCGCAGCCCGACAGCAGCAGCCCGCCACCGACGGCCATGCCGCCCATCAAGGCACGGCGGGTGAGGATCGCGCTCATGCCGGTTCTCCTGCAAGCTCGGGGGCTGGCGCCGCCGTCGCCTTCGGCTTGCGGTCGTGCGGCACGCGGAACTTGCCGGTGATCATCGAGCGGATCTCGTTATACGGTCCCGCCAGCACCACCAGCAACAGATGGACGACGATGAACGTGCCGATCCCCATCGCGCACAGAAAATGTACCGAGCGTGCCGTGGCGCGGCCGCCGAACAAGTCGATGGCCCAGCCGGTCAGCGGCGACAAGCCCGGCGACAGGCACATGCCGGTCAGGATGACAAGCGGGAACAGGCCGAACAGAACGATGATATAGGTGATCTTCTGCAGCGTATTATACTTCAGCGCCGCCGCCCCGGTCGGGAATTTCAGCTGGGCGTGATGGACGACTTCCTCAATCAGGTGCCTCGGCGCGAGCTCGCCTTTCTTGAGCGAAATGTCGCGGGCGATGTGCCGGTTGAACAGGCTGATGAGGAGATAGGCGAGCAGCCCGAACGCGAACACCCACGCAAACGCCAGGTGCCAATGCCGCGAAAGGGCAAGATTATAGGTCGAGGGGATCGTGATCCATCCGGGAAAATGTCCCCCGGGGAGATAATTGTGAAGGTCGAGCCAGGGCCGGTCGAGGTTCGCGCCATATTGGCCCCAGTAGAGGCGTGGATGCGCGTTGGAGATCATCAGGCCCGACATGAGCATGACGAAAACCGCCATGGCATTGATCCAGTGCCAGACACGCGTTGATATACGGTGCCGCTTGACCAGTTCGCCGCCCGTTACCGTCGTCGCTTCGATCATCGGCTTGCCCCTTGTTGGCGCTGCGTCAGCATCGCCCAGGATCGTTTCGGGGTAAAGGACGAAAAGGTTACGCGTACGCGCGGATAAAGAACACAATTGTCGTCGCGGCGGTTACGCCCAGCGTCCAGATCCGGATTGCCGCTGGCGGCAGCTTGTTGCCCACCTTTGCGCCAAGCCAGCCCCCGATGACCGCGCCGCCCAGCATCGGCAGGCAAGCCCACCAGCGCACCATGCCGAAACCGATGAAGACGACCGCCGCAGCCGTGTTGGCGATCGCCAGCATCAGCGTGCGCGGCGCCATCAGCCGATGCGGCGGCATGCCCGCCAGCAGGCCGTAGGTCGCCGTGGTCATGATGCCAACGCCGCCGCCGAAATAGCCGCCGTAAAGACCCAGCAGGCTCTGCGCGACGATCAGGGTCCGTACCCCGATGGTCACGCGCTGACGCAGGGCCTGCGCAGCCTGCTTGCCGAAGGCGATGGCCAGAAAGGCGATCAGCAGCAGCCAGGGGATAATGATGTCGAACGTCCGCGTCGGCGTGACGACGAGCAGCAGGCTTCCCGCAAGGCCGCCGACGAACGTGATCAGCGAAAGCTTTTGGATCGAAACGCCGCCCAGCGGCTCCAGTCCCTCGCGAAAGCCCCAAGCCGCAGTCATCGCGCCCGGTTGCAGCGCGACGTTGCTCGTTGCGTTCGCCACCGGGGACGGCAGGCCCAGCGCGATCAGCGCAGGCATGGTCGCAAAGGTGCCGCCGCCCGCCAGCGCATTCATCGCGCCGCCGACGAGGCCGGCAGCGGCGGCAAGCCCCAGTTGTTCGATCACGCCCGGCGGTCGCTCACTGGCGATAGCCCGCGGCAAAGGCCCAGCGCAGCGTACTGGCCAGGCCGAATGTCGCCGCGTCGACTGCCGGCCGCGCAAGGCTGGAACTGCGGACGCCGTGCATCGTGCGGGCCCAGTCGGGCAGGAGGTCGATGGCCGATTGCGCGATAACTGCCTGCACCGGCAGCGCCCGCATGTCCGGGGGCCGGGCATTCAGGATGATCCGCGCAACCTCGCGCGACCGGTCGGTCGCGTGGAGTTCGTGGCGGAACGTGTCGATCAGCCGGTCGGCCTGCGTCCGGTCGGCCGGCACCGGATCGGCCCCCAGCATCGTCGCGACTTCGGCAACTTCGGCAAAATAGCGGTCCTGATCGAGCCGCGACATGCCCGGCTCGCCGAAACGTCGCCACGCGTCGAGGAACGAGCGCGACCCGGCGACATGGATCCACGCGAGCAGGTGGGGATCGTCGGCGCGGTAGGTCGTTCCATCGGGCAGCGTGCCGGTGACCCTGGCATGGATGCGCTTCACGCGCCCGATCGCCGCTTCCGCCTCGTCGCGATCGGCATACGTGGTCTGCGCCAGGAAACGCGCGGTGCGCCGCAGGCGGCCGAGCATGTCGGTCCGGAAATCGCTGTGATCCCAGACGCCTGCGAGCGCGGTCGGGTGAAGCATCTCGAGCAGCAGCCCCGACACGCCGCCGACCATCATCGTCGTCACATCGCCGTGGACCCGCCACGCGACCGACGTCGGGGGCAGCATCGCCTTGTCCGAGCGCGCGATGGGTACTTCCCCCCGCGACCGGTCATTGAACACCGCGCGGACCTGATCGATGATGCGACTGCGGATGGCGTCGGCAATCACCCCAGCGCCGCCTGCTTCTCCTCGGCGAGCCGGTCGAGTTCGGCGCGCGACTTCTTTTCGCTGGCCGTCTTCAGCTGACCGCAGGCCGCATCGATGTCGCGCCCGCGCGGCGTCCGCACCGGCGCCGAAATCCCCGCCTCGAACACGATATTGCTGAACGATTTGATGCGCTCGGGCAGCGAGGTCTCGTACGCCGCACCCGGCCAGGGGTTGAACGGGATCAGGTTCACCTTGGCCGGCAAATTATACTTGCGGATCAGCCGCACGAGCTCGTGCGCGTCGGCGTCGCTGTCGTTCTTGTCCTTCAGCATGACATATTCGAACGTGATCCGGCGGGCGTTGTTGGCCCCGGGATAATCGGCGCAGGCCTGCAAGAGTTCCTCGATGCCGTATTTCCGGTTGAGCGGCACGATCTCGTCGCGCACCTCCTTGGTCACGCCGTGCAGCGAGACCGCCAGATTGACCCCGATCTCGTCCCCTGCCCGCGCCATCATCGGCACCACGCCCGAAGTTGACAGGGTTATACGCCGCTTGCCGAGGGCAAGTCCGTCACCGTCCATCACGATCTTCAGCGCATCGCGAACCGCGTCGAAATTGTACAACGGTTCGCCCATACCCATCATCACGATGTTGGTCAGCAGGCGCCCATCCTGCGTCGAGGGCCATTCGCCCAGCGCATCCCGGGCGAGCATGACCTGCCCGACAATCTCGCCCGCCGTCAGGTTGCGGACGAGGCGCATCGTGCCGGTGTGGCAGAAGCGGCAGTTGAGCGTGCAGCCGACCTGCGACGAGACGCACAATGTACCCCGGTCCGCATCGGGGATGAACACCATCTCGAAATCCTGCGCGTCGGGCGTGCGCAACAGCCATTTGCGCGTGCCGTCGGTCGAGACCTGCGCCTCGACGATTTCGGGACGGCCGATGACGAAGCGCTCGCTCAGCCACGGCTGTTGCGCGCGGGCGATGTCGGTCATCAGCGCGAAATCGGTCACGCCCCGGTTATAGACCCAGTGCCAGATCTGCTTGGCGCGCAACTTTGCGCCCCTGGCATCGAGGCCAGCCGCGCTAAGCGTCTCGCGCATCTCGGCCTTGCTGAGGCCGACGAGGTCGATCTTCCCGTCGGGGCGCGGTTCTGCGGGACGCGTGACGGGCACGGGATCGATATTGCCGGGGCTGGACATGAGGGGCGTCATCGCGCCCATGTAGGTCTAACGGCGCGCGCAGCCAAGCGCGGCGGCGTCGATTGCCGTTGCCGCGCCCTTTAGAAGATAGGTTTCGGCAAAGCCTGCCCCGGTTGCCGCGACGCTTGCCACGCTCATGCTGCGCGCACTGCGCATGGCGGCGACGATGGCGGCATCGGTGCGCGCGTCCGGCGCCCAGGCGTCGACGGCGCCACCGACGAGGCCGAACCGCCGCTCTCCGATGATGAGCGTTATGCCCGCATTGGCCCGTCGTTCACGCCCGAGCCGGACATAGAACTGACCGCGCACGCTTGATTGCGGCCAGGAACCGACGCTGGCGAACGGCTGCCACTTGCCGCCGCCCCCCTGCACAGGCTGGGCGATCGCAAAGCACCGCAGGGGCTGCTCGTCGCGAAAGGCGGCCCAGCTGTCGAAGCTGCCAAGCGTCGAGCGGGCAGAGACGGGTCCAAAAGCAAAGACCGCAGGAAAGATAAGGAGATACGCCGATCGCATGGCTACACCCTTTGACCGCCGAAACACTGCCCGCAACTTTTTTTCAAAAACTTCGGAACCCGGGGCGACAACCGACGTTCTAGGCCGAGTCCACCCCCCCGGACGAGTAGTTGCGTTGCGTACCCTTCCCGATGGCGATTGCGCCTTCGGGAAGCGGCGGCGCCCCTCAAAGAAACGGAACGATCGCATTCGCGACATCATGGCCGATGTCGGCGCGGCCCAGCCATTCGATCCCGGACTTCATGCACCAGTGACGGGCCACGGCCTCCTCCTCCATACCAAAATCTGGAATGTTCGGTGGAACGGGCGCGCAGCGCCCCAGCATCATCCCGGCACATGCCCGCACATTCGCGCTCGCCGTGACGTGGAAAAGCATACGGTCGATCCGGTACATCTCCTCCCCGACTTCCTCGATCATCAGGACACGACCGGCCAGATCGGGCTCGAGCGGGGTGCCGAGCAGATTGGACAAGACGGTCAGGTTGAACGCGACCTGCGGCCGGTGCGCGGGTTCGGGCGCCGCGAGCCAGTCGAGGACACGGCCGATCGCGGCGTCGCCACCTTCACGGACAATGTCGCTCGCCATCGGGCCGTGGACGGGCCTGCCGATGCCGTTTGCAAGCAGCCCGGCAAGCAGGAACCCACCGTCGCTGTACCCAAGAAAGATCTTGCCACGCGCGTTGTCGTTCATCCGCGCAATGGCGTCCGCCGCAATCCGGTTCGCGCCATAGCCGCCGCGGCCGAACCAGACGGCGTCGAATGCCGGATCGTTTGCGGCTTCGACCAGCGCGTCGGCACGTGCCCCATCGGACCCGGCGAAATGGCCCTCCGAAAGGAAGCACTGGGGATGAAAGACGATCTCGGGCGCGTCTTTCCCATATCGCTCGGCAGCGACCGCAGCGATCCGCGCCGGGATTTGCGGTGAAACGGTGTTCGACGGTGCGACAACGGCGATACGCATCTTGCTCCCCTGATCGTTAGTCACGATAGCGACCGCGTGGGCAAATCCTATTTCTTTGTGGGCATCGGCGGGTCGGGCATGATGCCGCTGGCCGAAATCGTGGCGGCGCAGGGAGCGACCGTCGCGGGGTCGGACCGGTCGCTCGATCAGGGAAGGCTGAGCGCAAAGTTCGAGGGACTGACATCGCGCGGAATCGCGCTCCACCCGCAGGACGGCCGCGGACTTGTGTCTGCCGACCAGATCGTCGTGGCGTCGGCCGCTATCGAGCCGACGGTGCCCGACATCGTCCGGGCGACCGAACTGGGCTGTGCCCGCCTGACGCGCGCCGAACTGCTGGCGGAGCTGTTCAACGCTGCACCGGTCAGCATCGCGGTCGGCGGGACGAGCGGCAAGTCGACCGTCACCGGTATGATCGGCTGGATCCTCGACCGGGCGGGTGGCGATCCCACGATCATGAACGGCGCGATCATGAAGAATTACGGTACCGGGGCGAGGGTCGGCGCAGGAGAGGTTTTCGTCAGCGAAGTCGACGAGAGCGACGGGTCGATTGCCCTGTACCGCCCTACGGTGGCGGTGCTGAACAATGTGGCGGTCGACCATAAATCGATGGAGGAGTTGCGCGCGCTTTTCGCTGGGTTTCTGGCAGCGGCGGGTCGCGCCGTCGTCAATGCCGACAATGCGGAGGCGATCTCGCTTGCGGACGGGGCGACGACTTTTGGCATCGTGTCACCTGCGGACTTGCGGGCGAGCGAACTGGTCGCGCGTCCCGACGGTATCGACTTCATGCTGGACGGCACGCCTGTCGCTCTTGACGTGCCCGGCCGCCACAATGTCGCGAACGCGCTGGCGGCGATCGGCGCGGCCACGTCGATCGGCATTCCGATGGCTGATGCCGCGGCGGCGCTCGCCACCTTTACGGGCCTGAAGCGGCGCATGGACGTGGTCGGCACGTCGAACGGCATCACGGTGATCGACGATTTCGGGCACAATCCCGACAAGATTGCCGCCACGCTTTCCGCGCTTCATGCCTTTCCCGGGCGGTTGCTCGTGTTCTTCCAGCCGCACGGCTTCGGGCCGCTCAAGCAGATGGGGCGCGAACTTGCCTATGCCTTTCGCGCCAATCTTGCGGAGGGCGACCGGCTCATCGTCTGCGACCCGGCCTATTTCGGCGGCACGGTCGACCGAACTGTCGGCAGTGAGTCCCTGGTCGAAGCGATCGGCGAGCAGGCCGAGCACATTGCGAGCCGCGACGCCTGCGGAGCCCGCCTGCTCGCGCTCGCCCATCCCGGCGACCGGATCGTCGTCATGGGCGCACGCGACGACACGCTCAGCGACTTTGCAGGCGGGTTGCTCGCCGCGCTCGCTTCCGCCTAGAACGGCGCAAAGGGGATTATTGCGTGGCTAACCGCCTGACCGTCTACATCATGATCGGCCTTGTGCTCGGCATCCTCGTCGGTGCGGTAATGCACGCACAAATGTCGCCCGAAGCCGTCACCGAGGCGGTGAAGTGGTTCAAGATGATCACCGACATCTTCCTGAGACTGATCAAGATGATCGTTGCGCCGCTGGTGTTCGCGACGCTCGTCGCGGGCATCGTCCACATGGGCGACAGCGCTTCGCTCGGCCGGGTCGGGGCAAAGACGATGGTCTGGTTCCTGGGCGCAACGCTCGTCTCGCTGACGCTTGGCATGATTCTGGTCAACACCTTGCAGCCGGGCGTGAACTCGGGCCTCGATCTGGCCAAGGCAGTCGGCAGTTCGGGGATCGATGCGAAGCACGTCGACATGTTCACGACGATCACCGAAATGTTCCCCAAGTCGATCTTTGAGGCGATGGCGAATACGACGATGCTGCAGATCGTCATTTTCTCCGTCTTCTTCGGCGTCGCGCTATCCGCTGTGGGGGAAAAGGGAACGCCCATCGTCAAGGGCATCGACGCGCTCGTCGAGGTGATGCTGGTTGTGACCAACTATGTCATGCGCGTATCGCCACTCGCGGTGTTCGCGGCGATGACGAAGGCGGTCGCCGTCAACGGGCTGGGCGTGCTGCTCACCTTCGGCAAGTTCATCGGCAGCTTCTATCTCGGCCTCGGCGTGCTGTGGCTCGCGCTGATCTTTGCGGGTTTTCTCGTCATCGGGCCGCGCATCGTCCAGCTTCTGCGCTACATCCGCGACCCGATCCTGCTCGCGTTTTCGACGGCGTCGTCGGAAGCCGCCTATCCGCGCACGCTTGAGGCGCTCGACAAATTCGGCGTTCCCAACCGCATATCCAGCTTCGTCCTGCCGCTCGGCTATTCGTTCAATCTCGACGGCTCGATGATGTACATGACCTTCGCGTCGATCTTCATTGCGCAGCTCGCGGGGATCAACCTGACGTTCGAGCAGGAAATCACGATGCTGCTGACCTTGCTCGTCACGTCGAAGGGCATGGCCGCCGTACCGCGTGCGTCGCTCGTCGTGATTGCGGGGACGATGGCGCAATTCGGTTTGCCCGAAGCCGGCCTCGTGCTCATCCTCGCCGTCGACCAGTTCCTCGACATGGGTCGCACCGGCACCAACGTTGTCGGCAATGCCGTCGCCACGGCCGTCGTCGCGAAATGGGAAGGCCAGCTCGACCGTCGCGAGGCGCCCGATTCGATCGATACCATCCACGCCCCCTCGTCCCATCTCGGCACGGCTCATCCCGCGCCCCGCGAGGGCGAGCCGGGCGGTGTCAGCTAAGGAGACAATCCCCGTGATCGACCGCATTTTCCTGTCGCATCCGCGCACCGTCGGCGAAAGCTATTGGGAGCATTTCAGGGTCGCTGGCAGCTTCGGCGTCGCCATGATCGGCGGCGGGTTAAAGGCCATGGTCCACGCCGTGTTGCCGAACGCTTTCGAAACTGCCGGCAGCGACACCATCCGTCGCCTGCACACGATCATGGTCGAAAAGCGGGGCGCCAAGCGCGATGCCACGATGGAAATGCTCAGCGTCGAATGGGTGATCTGACCCGACTGTCCTACAGCCCCGTCTTGTGCCAACGCCTTGCAGATGGCCGTCCACATTCAGATTTGCCTCTTTCCATTCGTCGCGGATAATAACCGGTTCAACGGACTCTCGGCTGTGTTTCGTGGGACCTTTGTGACCTTTGGCGCGCACGCGATCGCCCGGCCATGAGCGAATCGACCCCGCCGACTCTTGCCGTCCGCCGTCGCAGCGGAACCGGGCCGGCGATCGTCTTCCTGCCCGGCTACGCCTCCGACATGGCGGGATCGAAGGCACTCGCGCTCGACGACTGGGCCGCGCACAACGGGCGGGCTTTCGTCCGCTTCGATTACCGCGGCTGCGGTGAGAGCCCGGGCGCCTTCGAAGATTTCACGCTCGAGGACTGGCGCGACGATGCGCTGGCAGTGATCGACGCGACCGAGGGGCCGGTCGTGCTGGTCGGCTCGTCGATGGGCGGGTGGATCATGCTGCTCGCGGCACTTGCGCGGCCCGGACGGGTTGCGGCACTGGTCGGGATCGCGGCGGCGCCCGACTTTACCGACTGGGGATTCGACGACGCCCAACAGGCGATGCTGGTGGCGGACGGGCGCATCATCGAGTCTTCACCCTATGGCCCGCCAATGGTGACGACGCAGCGCTTTTGGGAATCGGGCCAGCGCAACCTGCTGCTCGACGCTGAAATTGCGCTCGAAGTGCCGGTTCGACTTTTGCAAGGTCAGCACGACGCCGACGTGCCATGGCAGCAGGCACTGGTGCTGGCCGGGGCATTGCGTTCGGCGGACGTTCAGGTGACCCTGATCAAGGACGGCGAGCACCGCCTGTCCCGCCCACAGGATATTGCCCTGCTCATTTCGACGATCGAAAGCCTGTCATGATGATTTCGCTACTGATTTTCGCGGCGCAGGCCGCGAGCGCAGGGCCGGTTGCGGCGGTTCAGGCCAACGATCAGCAACGATTTGATGCCTGCGCGGCGCTTGTGGCCAACGACCCGGCACGGGCACTGGATCAGGCGGGCGCGTGGCGGGTGAATGGCGGCGGGCTACTCGCGCGGCATTGCGAAGCGCTGGCCTATGTCGCGCAAATGCGCTGGGTTCCGGCCGCCACAGCGTTCGAAGCGGCAGCGAAAGAGGCCGACAACAAGGGCGACGGCCGCTCGACTAACTTCTGGGTGCAGGCCGGTAATGCGGCGCTCGCCGCCGGCGATCCGGCGCGCGCGCGAACGGCGTTCGACGCAGCATTGGCCCGTGGGCAGGCGGTTCAGGGCGATCTCGGGGAGATTTATCTCGACAGGGCGCGGGCCCGGTTCGCGATGTCGGACAAGAAAGGCGCGCGCGACGACATTGACGCTGCGCTCAAGCTGGTGCCCGCAGACCCGCTGGCCTGGTTGTTGTCGGCAACGCTCGCCCGGCAGTCGGGAGAGCTGGTACGCGCGCAAGCCGACATTGCAGAGGCGGCCAGCCGCTCCCCGGACGATGCGCAAGTCGCGCTGGAGGCCGGAAACATCGCCATCCTTGGCGGACATGAAGATGCTGCGCGGACGGCGTGGCAGGCGGCCGTCAGGAACGGGCCTACCACTCAGGCGGGCAAATCAGCCGCCGAAGCCCTGTCCCGCCTCGATCCCCCGAAGCCCTGAGCGCGGTCACCCGTTGACGATGGTGCCGCCGTTGGGGTGCAGAACCTGTCCCGACATGTAACTCGAATCCTCGCAGGCAAGGAACAGGAACGCAGGCGCCACCTCGTTGGGTTGTCCGGGGCGCCCCATGGGCGTCTTCTTCCCGAAAGACGCGAGTTTTTCCGGCGACGCGCCGCCCGACGGATTCAGCGGCGTCCAGATCGGCCCCGGGGCAACAGCGTTGACGCGTATTCCCTTGCCGACCAGGTTTTCGGAGAGCGACCGCGTAAAGGCAGTTATCGCCCCCTTGGTGGACGAATAGTCGAGCAATTCGGGTTCGCCCTGATACATGGTTACGCTGGTGCAATTGACGATTGCCGATCCCGGCTTGAGGTGATCGAGGGCCGCCTGCGTCATGTAGAACATGGCAAAGATATTGGTCTGGAACGTGCGTTGCAATTGCTGCGGCGTAATGTCCCGGATATCCTTGTCAGGGTGCTGCTCGCCCGCATTGTTGATCAGGATGTCGAGGTCGCCGAGCTCGCTGACAGCATGGTCGATGGCTGCGCGTGCAACATCGGGGTCACCGAGATCGCCCGCGAACAGCGCCGCGTTACGACCTTCGGTTTCAACCGCGCGCCGCGTTTCTTCGGCATCTTCATGCTCGTTCAGATAGGCGATCGCAACGTCGGCGCCTTCTCGCGCAAACAAGACCGCAATGGCCCGGCCGATTCCCGAATCGGCACCCGTCACGAGGGCAACCTTGCCCGCCAGCCTCCCGCTTCCGGGGAAGCGCGGCTGCCATTCAGGCTTGCGATCGAGCTTGGCTTCGCTGCCGGGCATGCCAGGCTCCTCGTGCGTCGGCGGAACGATTTTTTCGGCGGCATTCAGGTCGGTCATGGGTGTCTCCTCGAACCGGTCGAACGATGCCCGATATTCGAGGTTCCCCCTTTTCTTGAGACGCTCTAGATTGGCCCGATGAAATATCTCCACACCATGATCCGCGTGTCGGATCCCGATGCGACCATCCGTTTCTTCGAGCTGATCGGATTGAAAGAACTGAAGCGTTTCGACAACCCGGCGGGACGGTATACCCTGATTTTCCTGGCGGCCCCCGGCGATGAGGAAGCGCAGGTCGAGCTGACGCACAATTGGGACGAGAAAGGTTACGGTGAGGGCCGCAATTTCGGCCATCTCGCCTATCGCGTCGACAATATTTACGAGACGTGCCAGCGGCTGATGGACGGCGGCGTGACGATCAACCGGCCGCCACGTGATGGGCACATGGCGTTCGTGCGCTCGCCTGACAATATCTCTGTCGAGTTGCTGCAGGACGGCAGTCTGCCACCTGCCGAGCCTTGGGCCTCCATGCCGAACAGCGGGCATTGGTAAAATGGCCATCGAGGTCGTTCGCATCCCCGTTCTGAGCGACAATTATGTCTGGCTCGTACATGAGCCGGAGAGCAAATCGACCATGGTCGTCGACCCTGCGGTTGCAGCGCCGGTTTTGGCTGAAGCCGAGGCGCGCGGGTGGAAGATCACGGACATCTGGAACACACATTGGCATCCCGACCACACCGGCGGGAATGCGGAGATCAAGGCCGCCACGGGCTGCACGATTTTAGGCCCGGCGGCCGAACGCGGCCGGATTCCCACGCTGGATGTCATGGTGAAGGGCGGCGACCTGGTCCGGCTGGGTACAATCGAAGCGATCGTCATCGACGTGCCAGCGCACACTGCAGGTCACATCGCCTATCATTTCCCGAGCGAAGCAACCGTGTTTGTCGGCGATACATTGTTCGCCATGGGCTGTGGGAGGCTGTTCGAGGGAACGGCTGCGCAGATGTTCGACAATATGGTGACGCTGGCGAAGCTTTCGGACGCGACCACAGTCTATTGCGCTCATGAATATACCCAGTCGAACGGGCGTTACGCTGTGACTGTCGAACCCGACAATGTCGCGCTGATTGCCCGCATGGAACAGGTAGATGCGGCGCGCGCGCGTGGTGAAGCGACAGTGCCCACCACGATCGGCCAGGAGAAGGCGACCAATCCATTCATGCGCGCGGCTTCGGTCGAGCAATTCGCCGAACGCCGGGCGGCGAAAGACGTGTTTAGAGGCTGATCGAGCAAACATGTGTGGCCCCGACGAATATCTGATCATGCCGCAACCGATTGCGACGACCGGGACCGGCGTACCGAACAACGAGGCGGAACTGCTCGCAAAGCTCAAGCCGGGCACGGTTTTCATGATGGGCGATAATCCCGCACTGCCGATGATGCCTGATCGGCCATCGCTGGTGGACTTCTTCGAAAGACGTGGGTCGGACATCACTGTCCGCCACCTCCTGTCGAGCGCGACACGGGCTGCAGCTGACGGGCACCAGGACAAGGTGGTCATGGCCTGCCTTCTTCACGACATTTCGAACCTGTGCCTGATCCGCGCCGACCACGGTTATTGGGGGGCGCAGATGATTGCGCCCTATGTCGATCCTGAAATCGCCTGGGCTGTCGAGAAGCATCAGGCGCTCCGCTACTTTGCCGATGAAGCGGCAGGTTATACCTATCCGGAGAGTTACGTTCGCTTCTTCGGGCCCGATTACGTCCCGCCCGATTACATCCGCCGCGAAGCAGAAGAAGCACGCAGCCACAAATGGTATATGACCGCGCGACTCGTCACACTTTATGATACCTACTTCTTCAAGGATACGACCACGCCACCGATCGAACCGCTGCTCGACGTTGTCGGGCGGTGTTTCCGCCAGCCGGAACAAGGGCTGGGCTTCGATGGTTCACCGGTCGCGCATATGTGGCGGACGATGATATGGCCCAACAACTTTCTCTGATACGGTTCTCGGCACTCTTGCCTTTGATGGGTCTGATCGCTTCATGCGCGACCATGGCTACCGAGCGCGACGACACCGCCGATCTTGCGAATGAGCTTGCCGGGAAGGTCGCTGAAAAGCCGCGGACTTGTATTCCACTCGACGAGGCACGCAGTGCGAAAGTTTACAAAAACGCGCTTGTTTATCGCGCCAGCCGGAGGTTGACCTACGTCAATGAGTCGAAGGGATGCAGCGCGTTCGATTCAGACCCGATTTTCATAAACGAAGTGCGCGGGACTCAACTGTGCCGCGGAGACGTGGTTCGCACGGTTTCACGCGCAGGCAGCATCCCGGGGCCGTTTTGCGTGCTTGGCGACTTCACGCCCTATCGGGCACCTCGCTAGAATGCGATCACTCGTCCGTGCTGGATGCTGAGCCAGGTTGTGCCCGCGCCGGCAGAAACGAACGGATCCGGTTCTGTTCCCGTCAGCCAGACTTGTCCGCCACGCGTAGAAAGGCGATCGAGCAGGGCAGCCCTGCGCATAGGATCGATGTGAGCTGCGACTTCGTCGAGCAACAATACGGGTCGCCTGCCCTGCGCCTCTGCCACGAGGTCCACGTGCGCCAGGATAATTCCGATCAGCAACGCCTTCTGCTCCCCCGTCGAGCAAGAAGCGGCCGCGACGCCCTTATCAAGATGCGCCACAATCAAATCTTGTCGGTGTGGCCCCAAAAGCGTCCGTCCGGCCGCTGCATCCCGATCACGCCCGGAGCAAAGATCGCTTGCATAGTCGCGCCCGGGGTCAAAGCCCTGGAGAGACAACGCCGCCCGTGCAAAAGGGCCTGGGGGTTCGTCGGAGAGCATGCCGCGGAGTTTGTCGACGACTTCCACGCGCCGGGCCGCAATGGCGCGACCATGTACGACCATCGCCGCCTCGAGCGCTGTCAGCCAGTCCCGATCGCGCCTTTCGCCTGCAAGCAACCTGTTACGCTGTCGCATAGCGGCCTCATAGCGGCTCGCGTCACGAGCGTGTGTCGGGTCGAGCGCCAGTACCAGCCTATCTAGAAACCGGCGACGAGAGCCCGCACTTTCGGTAAACAGACGGTCCTGAACCGGCGTAAGCCAAACGAGGGATATCCAGTCGCCCAGTGCCGTCGCTGTCGCGGTGGCTCCATTTATCCGGACGACGCGTCGCTCGGGCAATTCGGCCGTCGTGCCGGTTCCGATATCGATGTCGCCAAGGCGCGCGCCGACGCCGAAGCCGCCGGGACCTTCCAGTCGTGCCATGTCGCTCAACGCGCTTGCCCGCAGGCCGCGCCCAGGTGCGAGCAGAGAAATGGCCTCAAGCACATTGGTCTTGCCCGCGCCATTGTCGCCGGTCAGGATCACCAAACCCGGCCCCGGGACTATCAGTGCATCGGCGTAGGACCTAAAGTCCGTCAGAGACAAGCGGGTGAGCGACACGCGTTGGTGCTAGCGGCTTTGCAGTGCCCTGCAACCCAAGAGGATACATCTCGAGCGATTGACGTTACACTGCGGCAACAAAGGGAAGAATAATGCGATCCGTAATGATCTTGTGCGCACTGGGCCTAGTTGCCAGCGCTGCCGCCGCTCAACCTAAGGAAGACCCGAAAAAGAGCGATGCGCGGGCAGCCGAGAACCTGAAAACCGAGCCGCAGCGGGCTTCGCAATCATCTTCACCCGAGTCGGGTAAAAGCGGTAATGAAGCAGGCCGTGCGATGGGCGACATCATCACGGCGCCGCTTCAAGATGCGAACCTGAAGAAAAAGCGCATCCCGGAAGTGCTCGAGCTGGCACGCGGGAACCCATATGAAATGACTGGGCTCGGCAATTGCGCGTCGATCAAGCAGAAGATTTCTGCGCTTTCCGAGGTACTTGGTACGGATTTCGATTCGGCAGAGGATAGTCGCCCAAATCGGGGACGCCAGGCGGCAAATGTGGGCAAGTCCGTGGTTCAGAGCTTTATCCCGTTTCGCGGGGTAATCCGTGAGGTGACCGGCGCCGCGGCCGCCCAGCGCGAATGGGACGCTGCTGTCGACGCGGGCATCGCGCGGCGTGGTTTCCTGCGCGGCGTAGCGCGGGTGCGGGGATGCCGTATCGCGAGCTAGGCTTAGCGAGAGGCAAGATCAGGCGACGCCGAGCAAATTGTGGGCTGCCTCCACGACATCGGAAAGCCGGTAGGGCTTGGTGAACATGACCCCGCCCTCGACGGGCCTGGGAGTTTCCTCACTGAAGCCCGTGGCATAGATGATCGGTAGCGAGGGTGACAGCATGCGTGCGGCGCGCCCCAGCGACCAGCCGTCCAGGCCACCGGGCATGCGAACATCGGTGAACATGAGCGCGATTTCCGGATTGTTGAGCAGCACCTGCAAAGCGCTGTCGCTATCGACCGCTTCCAGCACGACATGACCCGCGTCCTCAAACTCGGCCTGCGCGATGGCGAGGATCATAGGTTCGTCCTCAACGATTAGAATCGTTGCCAAATTTCAGTCCTCATGTCGTTCGATCTGCTCTTCGCGAGGCAGTTTCAAGGTGACTGTCGTACCCTGCCCCGGCGTGCTGTCCACCTCAATGTCTCCCCCAGATTGTTTGATGAAGCCGTACACCTGGCTGAGCCCAAGGCCAGTGCCTCGTCCGACGGGCTTGGTCGTGAAAAACGGCTCGAAGATGCGGTCGCGAATCTCTGCGCTGATGCCGGTGCCGGTATCGGATACGGCGAGAAACACGTCATGCGCCTCGGCCCATGTACGGATCGTGAGGCGCCCGCCCTGCGCCATGGCATCGCGGGCATTGATGGCGAGATTCAGGATGACATTTTCGGTTTGCGAGCGATCCACGACGACCGTCGGCAAGTCGGGGGCAAGGTCGAGTATGATACTAAACTCAGGGCCAATGGTGCGCTTCAGAAGTTCGACGGTGCCGCTTGCGAGGTCGTTGAGGTTCTGGCTTGACGGCATCAGCGGCTGACGGCGGGAATAGGCAAGGAGTTGCTGCGTTAGCTTAGCAGCCCGTTCGGCGCCCTCCATCGCATTGGCAAGCGCGGCCTTCAGGGGTTCGTTGCCTGTCGCGAGGCGGCCGGCACGTTCAAGATTGCCGGCGACGATCATCAGCAGATTGTTGAAGTCGTGCGCGACCCCGCCCGTGAGTTGACCGACCGCTTCCAGCTTTTGTACCTGCCGCAACAGATCCTGCGCATGCTCTCGCTCCGCGGTTTCGCGTTTGAGCGCGTCCAGCGCATTGTCGCGTTCGCTGACGCGCATGATGAGGTCGGCATTGGCAACGGCGAGCTGGGCAGGCGACGGCAAGGCAATTGCCTTGGGCAGCAAAGGCCACAGGGCAATGGCGGTGCCGACCGAGACGATTGCGGTGACGCCCTTGAGGAGCCCCTCGACCCCATAGGCCGGCACCCACAAGACAAGGATCGACATGAAGTGGGTGAGGCCGCACGCCATGATGAAGGCGGCGAACAGCCAGACGGCCCAGCCGAACTGCACGTCGCGGCGGCGTGCGAGGAAGCTGGCGAGCACGATGGGGATGGAGAAATAGGCAAGTCCGATCAGCAAGTCGGAAACGACATGCGTCCAGATCAGCGCGGGATCCCACAACAGGCAATACCCATGTGGCGCGAGCCCGCGCTCGGCGAGCAGGCGCGTCAGATACTCAAGCATACCAAATTCCCGTCACCCCACTCCTCCCGGTCGCAAGTTGGGCTGAAAGATGCTTGCTGGTCAATAAGATGGCAGATTCCTCCGTTCTCTATTCAGCGCATCAGCCCCGCACTCCTCAGTGCGTCCTCGATAATCTTTTGGACATCCATGTTGACGCTGGCAATTGGCGCCGCGCCGGCCGGCGTCGATAATCCGGGATGCGCTTCATTTCGGGCAGCAGCGATATCGGCCCCCTTCGCATCGTCGATCAGGCCCCAGGCCAGCGCAAGCTGCTGCGTCGACGAAAGCCCGATGTCGAGCAAGAAGGCGCCGGCATTCTCGCCGTTTTCGAGTACGGCCGTGTCGAGAGGCGTGCCGTGGCCCATGCCCGTCAACTGATATTCCTCGACGCAGACACGTCCGCTGGCGTCACGCCATGCGCGATACGGATGACCGCCCCGCCGATCCTCCGCCGGGATGGCGTCGGTCAAGCCATGCACGCCGCGCCACTGGGCGACCGTGGCATCGGCATTGCCATAGTTCACGGTGGAGTCCGCAGTACCGTGCCAGACGGAAATCGTCGGCCACGGGCCATCGTGCGACGATGCGTTGCGGACGAGATCAGCGAGTTGCGTATCGCTTTCCCGCCCCCGGCTGCGCATGCGACTGAGTGCTGCCGGCATCGAGGTCGCGACGCCATAGGGCAAGCCGGCTATCACGCCGCCGCCGGCGAAGATTTCGGGATAGGTCGCCAGCATGACCCCCGCCATTGCGGCGCCCGCCGAAAGGCCCGTGATGTAAATGCGCGACGGATCGAGCGCGTGGTCGGCGACTGCCCGATCGATCATGCTCCTGATCGACGCAGCTTCGCCCTGCCCGCGGCGGATGTCGCCAGCCTCGAACCAGTTGAAGCAGCCGTTGGCATTGTTGGCGCGGAGCTGTTCGGGGAAGACCACCGCAAAGCCGAAACGGGCGGCGAGGATCGTCCACGCGGTGCCGCGATCATAGCCTTCCGGGGTCTGCGTGCAGCCATGGAGCACCACAACCAGCGGTGCATTCGGCGCGAGCGAGGGGGGGATGAATTTCCTGGCGCCCAGATTGCCGGGATTGGGGGCGAATTCGAAGGGCGTCAGGCAGGACGAGGCGGTACCGGCGAAACTGCCCGGCAGCGACGCCATGCCTGGCAGCTGACCCGGTTTCCAGTTCGGCAGGCCCGTTCCGGCGCGATTGTACATCCGATGTTCCGATCACAAGGTTTACGCTGGCTCAACGATCATCCTAGCGACCGGTTGCTGCACTGCACAATAAGTTTTGCGTTGCCGATCAGGGGGCGCTGCCTGAGCCATTCGGGCATCGAGGCACTGCCTCATCGTCAGTTTTTCAACGCTCTGGCTTCCGCAATCGCAGCCTTGAGCGCGTCATAGCCGACGGCACCGGCCAGCACCTTGTCGCCCACGACCCAACTCGGCGTGCCGGTCAGGCGCAGCGCGTTCTGGAGCTGCAGATTGTTCTGGATTTCTGTATCGGCGCCGGAATCGGGAGCCTTGGGATCGACGCCAAAGCTCTGGGCCAGGCGGGCCCGCGCCCCGGCATCGGGTCGCACGGCATAAGCAGCACGATGGAAAGCGGCATAGCGGCCCGTCTTTGCCACGCGCAGGCTGAGTTCGGCCGCCGCCGTGCTGTCGGGGCCGAGCACCGGCATCTCGCGGTAGACGATCTTGATCTTTGGATCTTCCTTCAGCAGGCGCTCGATATCGGGAAGGCTCGCGCGGCAATAGCCGCACGCATAGTCGAAGAATTCGACGAGTACGACGTCGCCGTTCGGATTGCCTTCCCACGCCCCGGCATAGGGCGTTTCGATGAGCTTGCGGTTGGCGGCGACGGCCTTGGTCGTTTCGCGCGCCTGCAACCGTTCCATCGCCTCGGGCAGGATTTCGGGATGGTCGAGGATATAGTCGCGGATGATCTTTTCGACCGCCGCCTTGTCGGAGACATTCAAGGGCGGGGCGGCCGTCGTTGCGGCAAAGGTCGCCACCGCGCCGAGCGCCGCTGCAAAAACCCCGATCATGATGTCGCGTCCCCTATTGGCCATTTTTCTTGCGGCGCTTGCCGTTCTTGTCGATGTCGTTTTCGGAAACCATCACGATGTCCTGCGCACGGATCCAGTCGGGCGTCCCCTTGGGAATGCCGGCCATGGCGATTCGCGCGTTGTAGAGCGCCTTCGGTGCTTCGCCGGTCAGGTTGAAGCGTTCGGCAGAGGCGAGCGCGGCGCGCGACGTATCGCCCTCCGCCGCATAGATCGTACCGAGCTGGAACCACGCAAAGGGATTCTCGCCATCGCGCTGGACTGCGTTCTTCAGGATCGTCTTTGCCTCGGGATAATTCGCCTTGTCCTCGGTCGCGATGAGCGCGTGCCCGAACAGCGCAGCGATGAGCGGCTGGTAATTGGTCCGCTGGACGGCATCGCGCAGCACCGGCAGCGCGTCCTTGGGCCGGCCCGATTCGAGCAGGATCTGCCCTTTCAGCTCCTCGAAATAGGGGTCGTGCGGGACGGTCGCGAGCAGGGCGTCGGTCTCTGCAACGGCCTTGTCGGAAAAGGATTGCTTATGAAAGGCATAGGCCCGGGCGTAGCGGGCCGGGATCGACTGGTTCGAGAGCGGATAGCGGTTCAGCGTGTCCTTCGGCTCGTTGATGAAGCCGAAAAGCTTGGCCTTCACGCGCTGAAACCGCGCCTCGATAGCAGGATCGGTCGGCGTGTTCCACGCAGGGTCGGCGCCCATGCGCTCGCTCAGGATCGCGACGCGGTCGCCGCTGAGCGGATGGGTGACGGCATAGGGATCGATCTTCTCCTGGCTCAGCCGGTATTCCTCGGCACGCAGTTTCTTGAAGAACGAGATCATCCCCTTGCCGCTGATCTTGCTGGCCGACAGGTAACGGCGCGCCGATTCGTCGGCACCCGCCTCGACCGAGCGCGAAAAGGCGAGGTACTTGCCCATCGCCGCCTGTTGGCCCGCCATCAGGATGCCCGCCCCGGCATCGCCCGCACCGGCGGCAATGGCGGCCGCGCCCAGCAACAGGCTGAGCAGGGTGATCCCCGTCGCCTCGCTCGCGCCCGCGCTCGAGCGCAGGACGTCGCCCGCCGCGACATGGCCGAGTTCGTGCGCGATCACGCCCTGGACTTCGTTCGCGTTGTCGGCAGCCTCGATCAGGCCCGAATGAATATAGACCACCTGGCCGCCCGCGACGAACGCGTTGATCGATCCGTCGCCGATCATGACGATGTCGACGCTCTTGGGATTGAGCCCCGCCGCCGCGATCATCGGTGCCGACATGTCGCGGAACAGTGTTTCCGTCTCCGCATCGCGCAGGATCGACTGCGCCAGCGCGGGCTGCGCCACCAGGGTGGCGGCGAGCACGACCGCCATGAGTTTCCGGAACAGCTGCATCGACCCGCCCCTTGCGGAGCGCGGATGAACGACGGGTGAAAGCGGGGTTCGGGGACCGGCCATGATGCGCGTGTGTGGCAGGGTTCGCAGCGGCTGCAAAGGCAGCATGTGCGGACACCGCGACAGATGAGGGCCGCTCAGGTAGCGCTGCCTTCGCCGGCAGGCGGGAATGCCTCTGCATAAAGGTCGCGCGCGATCGCGAGTTCGCGCGTGACGCGTGCCAGGCGGGGGGCCTCGACCGACGCGAGTTCGTCGCCGGTGAGCGAGCGATAATAGGCAGGATCGCCGAAAGCCCCCTTTTCACTGCCACGATAGGCCGGTGGCGGGGGAAAGTTGGTGACCCACTGTCCGTGGTACCTGAAGATCGAGAGGTAATCCCGCATGCCGGCTTCATCGAGTTCGTCGCCCCATTCGTCGTCCGCTTCGACGAAGCTGGTCCGCGTGGCAGGCGCGGGGTCATCATGCGCGGCCTCGTCGTCGTCCGACACCTCGACCGACCCGCAAAGTTGACACGGTCCATGGGGGTCGGTGTCCCCTTTCTCGGCGGCGCGGCGCGCGGTGAGGAACAGGGCGGCGCCCGACCCTTCGTGACCTGCGCCGATCATGTCGAGATAGGCGTCCCAGTCGCCGGCGACGAGCCGCGCATCGCCGCTGCCGCCCTCGTCGGCGCCAGCAAAGCGGTCGAGCCGTCCCAGCAGCGACAGCGCGAGCCGATTGTCGTGGCGGTGACGGATGCGACGCTGGCTGTCGGGGTCGCGCTCGACGACTTCGGTCTGCCCGTCGACGGCACGTTCCATCAGCGTGTCGGCGAGCGCCCATCGGGCAAGCAGCAGTGCCGCGTCCCAGCCCAGCGCGAAGGCCGCCCCCTCACGCCGCTGACGCAGGCGATAGGCCGCCTCCCGGCTGATGCCGATTGCCGCACAGGCGGTGCGGACGAGGCCGGAGACGGCAAGGTGTTCGAGGAATTCGCGCTGGCGGGACGGCGACCAGCCGTCATGGCGCGAGGGGGTGGTGTCGGGGTCGCTCATGCTGTTGCTCCGTTTATAGAACGAAACAGGAACATTGAAGCGAGTCCGGCGTGTAGGACAGGGTTTTTTTGGAAGGGATCGGCATTCCTCCCCAGCGTCGCGCAGGGAGGAATGCCGCGTTCAGCGGTGGGCGGTGTCGCGTAAGGCAACACCGTCGCTCGCTGTGCTCGCGCCCCTCCGGCGCTGGCGCGCCATCTCCCCTGCGGTTCGCTGGGGAGGAGTTTGGGGGGGGAGGGGGAAGAACAGCCCCTCCCCAGCGTTGGGCTGGGGAGGAGTTAGGGGTTCAGCCAGTTGGCTTCAGCTTTCGGCGCCGAAAGTGCGCTGCCACCAGCCGCCGCGGCGGGTGCCCTCGGCTTCAGATGCGGCTTCGGGTGCGGCTTCGGCGGCGGGCGCCGTTTCGGCCGGCGCAGGCGTTTCGGCAGGCGCTTCCGCGACAGGCTCGGCCTTGGGCTTGCGGGTCCGTTTCGGCTTTACGGCCGGGGCGGGTTCGGCCTCGACCGCAGGCGCGGCTTCGGCGACCTTTGGCTTGCGGGAGCGCTGGGGCTTTTCGGCGACAGGCGCGACAACCG
>JANMJZ010000056.1:0-1651 GCA_031371635.1 Sphingomonadales bacterium
GTTGCGCGCCGGATCGACGCGGCGCTGCCCGAGATGCGCGCGGCTCTGCCCAGGGGCATGGTGCTCACTGTGCAATATGACCGAGCCGACCTGGTCGAACGGACAGTGGCGACAGTTCAGAAAAACCTGACCGAAGGGGCAGCGCTGGTCTGCATCGTCCTGCTGTTCGTCCTCGGATATTGGCGCGCCGCACTCATCGTTGCCGTCGTCATTCCGGTCGCGTTTCTGATGGCGTCGGCAGGGATGCTCCAGCTCGATGTGTCGGGCAATCTGATGAGTCTCGGTGCGCTCGATTTCGGACTCGTCGTTGACGGTGCAATCGTCGCCGTTGAAAATGCGTTGAAGCAAATGGCCGCGTCACGGGCCATGCGGGGCCGCGATCTTGACAGTAGCGAGCGCAGCGACATCATCGGCCATGCAATTGCTCAGGTCGTCCGTCCTGTCGCATTCGGCGTCGCAATCATCACGCTCGTCTATGTACCAATCCTCTCGCTGAGCGGGGTCGAGGGCAAGATGTTCCGACCGATGGCAATCACGGTCATGCTCGCGCTGGCTTCTTCATTGCTGGTATCGCTCACGCTGATCCCTGCCTTGGCCAGCTGGTTCTTGCGCGCCCCTCTAAATGAGGAGCCCTCGTACCTCGTCCGCTGGGCCAGTCGGGCTTACGCGCCGGTCCTGACTGTCGCACTGCGACGGCCGATCTTCGTCATTTTGCCCGCGGCCGCGCTGATCGCTGTTGCAGCTCTCATGTTTACGAGCCTCGGCACGGAATTCACGCCGAAGCTCGACGAGGGCGCCATAACTGCAATGGTCTATAAGCCGGTCGGCATGAGCCTTGAGGCGAGCTTGGCCGTCGAACAGAAAACCGAGCGCGTAATCATGAAGGCCTATCCGCAGGTCACGCATGTGTTCAGCCGGATCGGGACCAGCGAGGTCGCAACCGACCCGATGCCGCCGAACGAAAACGACCTTTACATCTTCTATAAACCACTCACCCAATGGCCGACCGGGAAGGGGCAGCCGACAACCAAGGCAGAGCTGGTCCGCGATATCGAAAGAGTCGGGACAAAAGCGGCTGTCGGCCAGAGCTTTCTGTTCGCACAACCGATCGAAATGCGCTTTAATGAGATGCTCGAGGGCACGCGCGCTGATTTGTCGGTCAAGGTCTTCGGTCAGGATTACGACATCCTTGAAAAGGCGGCGGCGCAAATCCAGAAAATCCTGAAAGCTATGCCCGGCACGTCCGAAGCCGAATTCGAAACCGAGGGGCGGACGAAAAGCCTGATCGTCCGCATCGATCGCGCCGCACTCATGCGGCTCGGGCTCGGCGTCGCCGAGGTCAACCGCGCGATCGAAATGGGCTTGGCCGGACATGAAGCGGGCGCGATTCAAGAAGGGGTCCACCGCCATGCCATCGTCATCCGCCTGCCCGAATCAGCCCGCGCCGATCCTGCCGCGATCCTATCGCTGCCACTGAAAGTGGGGATGAACGGCATGGTGCCACTGTCGCGCGTGGCGCGCATCGACGAAGTCCGCGCGGTCGAGCCGATCCTACGCGACGACGGCAAGCGGCGCGCGGCGCTGATGGTCAATCTGCAAACCCGCGACGTTGAGGGTTATGTGGCTAACGCGCGCGCAAAGATTGCCCAAC
>JANMJZ010000081.1:0-25015 GCA_031371635.1 Sphingomonadales bacterium
GGCGTACCCTTCACACGGGGCACTCTTTATCATTTGCTGTCGAACCCCATCTATCGGGGCAAGATCGTCCATAAGGATCAAATCTATGACGGTCAGCATGAGGCCATCGTCGACAACGACCTGTGCAATGAGGTTCAGGACAAGCTTAGACTGTTTGGGGTAGCGCGGCGATCGGGTACGAATGCCAAAGAGCCCAGCATGCTCACTGGCATGATCGAGGACGATACCGGGCGACGGATGAAGCCAACTCATGCTGTGAAAGGGGTTCGGCGCTACCGTTATTATGTCTCGGTCGATGATGCGCTTGCTGAGCCTCAGCAGCGTGGACAGCGCGTGCGAAGTATTGCTTCGGGCGATCTTGAGCAAGCCATCTCCGCTGGTCTCAAGGCTGTTTTATCGGACCCGGCGGCGTTGATGGGCGATGTCGAGCTCGACGGTGAAGGGCCCACCGCAACCTTGTTCGCATCAACAATTGGGACGCTCCGCACAGAGCTCGACACCATGTCAGTGCCTCGTCTGAGCGAGCTAATGTGCGCAATCAAAATGAAGGTCAGGGTAGGGCAGGGATCGATCGAAGCATCTTACGATCAAGCCAGTCTAGCGGTTAGGCTCGGCATGCCGAGGGAGCTGGTTGATCGGGAAGTTGCGAACCGCATCGCACTGCCGATCCCCATCACGATTCGTCGTCGCAATAGGGAGATCAGGCTCGTCGTCCCGACAGGGGCCGCTGATAAGATCATCAAACGCGACGGTCGCTTGATAGAACTTTTGCTCAAGGCCAATGCTGCCAAGCAGCAGCTCATATCGGGAAGCGATGGCTCCACTCCCGAGGCTTCGAACTATAGCGACCGACATATCGCGCGGATAGCGCGGATCGCATTCCTGGCCCCCAATATCATAACCTCGTTTTTAGAAGGAACACAGCCCGCTGGCTTGACGGCACGACAGCTGTTGCGCGCATCGGAGATCCCACTTGCCTGGAGTGATCAACGTCGGATGTTCGGTTACTCCTGACGGAATAGCGATCCTATCTTTCCGGCGCCGTAATCCGGCACTGGTTTCGTTCCACCATAGCGTGGACAGAAAACTGGGGGGTAGAGACATCGCGCAGATTCGAGCCCTTCGCTCCCGCCAATCGCGACTCTGTCTCGTGGCTGGAAAATTACCTGCCGCAAAGCCCCGGAATTGCGGGCATATTTTGCCCGTGCCACGTCATTTGAATTTACCCAGCCAACTTAGGACTGAATGGCGCGCCCGACAGGAGTCGAACCTGTGGCCTCAAGATTAGAAGTCTCGTGCTCTATCCAGCTGAGCTACGGGCGCGTCTCTTGTCTCCTAGCCCGAATTCGCTCTAGGCACCAAGGCCATGAGCACCGGGGACACACCAAAACATGTAAGCGCGCGCGACGTCGGGCGCGACGGCTTTCGCTATTTCGATTTCATGATGGCGGCATTCGTCGCGATCCTGTTGTTATCGAACGTTATCGGCGCGGCAAAGCCGGCGCAGGTCTGGGGGTTTACCTTCGGCGCTGGGATATTGTTTTTTCCGCTCAGCTACCTGCTCGGGGATATTCTGACCGAAGTCTACGGCTATGGCAGGGCGCGCCGCTGTCTCTGGGCGGGCTTTGCGGCGGTGCTCTTCATGGCGTTCATGTCGTGGGTGGTGGTGTCACTGCCGCCAGCGCCCGGCTGGCAGGGGCAGGCTGCCTATGAAAGCGTGTTCGGACAGGTACCGCGGATCGTGCTTGCCTCTGTCGCGGCATTCTGGGCAGGCGAATTCGTCAACGCCTTCGTCATGGCCAAGATGAAGATTGCCACCCAGGGCAAGCATTTGTGGACCCGCACGATCGGTTCGACGATTTTCGGCCAGGGTGTCGACAGCCTGATTTTCTACCCCCTTGCCTTCTTTGGCGTGTGGGAAACATCGACGGTGGTGTCGGTCATGACGGTCAACTGGGCGCTCAAGGTGCTCTGGGAGATTCTGCTGACGCCGGTGACTTATGCGGTCGTCGGCTTCCTGAAGCGGCGAGAGGGCGTCGATGTGTTTGACGAGGGCACCGACTTCACCCCGTTCAGGGCGCGCGTCTAGGCGTTCTCCAGCAGCCCTTCGAACAGGCGGCGGCCATCGGTGCCGCCGTGCGCGGCTTCGATCATCCGTTCGGGGTGCGGCATCATGCCGAGCACATTGCCAGCCTCGTTGACGATGCCCGCAATATCGCGTGCGCTGCCGTTGACGGATTCGGCGTAGCGGAACACGACGCGGCCCTCACCTTCGAGACGGTCGAGGGTCGCTGCATCCGCAAAATAGTTGCCGTCGTGATGTGCGACCGGAAAGGTGACTTGCTCGCCAACGGCATAGCCGCTGGTGAAGGCGGTCTGGCTGTTCGCGACCGTCAGCCTCACGTCGCGCCCGACGAATCGGATGCCGGCATTGCGCATCAGTACGCCGGGCAGAAGTCCCGCCTCGGTCAGCACCTGAAAGCCGTTGCAGATTCCAAGGACGGTGCGGCCTTCGCCTGCCGCTGCGACCACAGCTTGCATGATGGGAGATCGTGCCGCCATCGCGCCTGAGCGAAGATAATCACCGTAGGAGAAGCCGCCCGGGACACCAATGATGTCGAGGCCGTCGGGCAGGGCCGTCTCCCTGTGCCAGACCATGGCAGGGGCAGTCCCGGTTACCGCTTCCAGCGCCACGGCGAGGTCGCGGTCGCAGTTGGAGCCGGGGAAGACGATGACCGCCGCCCGGGTCAACGTTCTATCCGGAAATTCTCGATGACTGTGTTGGCGAGTAATTTATTACACATCGACTCGATGTCTGCATCGCTGGTGCCCTCGGCCAGGTCCAGTTCGATCAGCTTGCCCTGCCGCACATCGTTCACGCCCGAAAAGCCTAGTCCTTCAAGGGCATGGTGAATGGCCTTCCCCTGGGGGTCGAGCACGCCGGGCTTGAGGGTGACGAAGACACGGATTTTCATGCGGGCCAGCCTATGGACGCGCGCGCCGCAACGGGCAAGTTCTTCATCCTTTTTTAGGAAAACGAGGCGACGGATCAGGTAGCAGAAAAGGATCGGGCCGTTGGGGTTTATAGCTACCGTATTATTTGTCTGCATCTTCATTTTTGGTGCGGATATCTTTGGTTATTCAGACAGTAATAGCCAGATTAGACTCGCGCTATTCGCGACGTTCATCTTTGGCCTGCTCGCAGGCTACCGCGCGCGTGACTAGAAATATCGCGCGAGGCTGAAGGAAAAGCGCGATCGCTTGCTCTCGTAGAGCGACAAGGACGAGGCGTTAAGTGTGTACGTGTAGCTGATGCTGGGTGAGAAACCCATAAAGCGCAGCGAACGAACGCCTGCATAGATGCGACCAGCCAGTCGCCAGTCCGCGCGCGGGTCGTTCGACAGCGCTGCGAGAGGCGCCGCAAAGGTGGCGCGGCTTGCCGTGCCTGTCAGCCCTGCGTTGATACCGTGCGGCAGTTCGCCGCCGATGCCGAGCGACAGGCCGAATTCATTGCTCGAATAGGCGGCTTCGTTAAGGCGGTCGGCCCGGGCGAACAAGCTGGCGCTGGCGATCATGGATCGCGCGATGACACGCTCATACGTCCCGTAAAGTGCGAAGTTCCAGCCAGAATAGGCTTGCTGGAGCCCCGACGCCGAGTGTCGTGCATCGAGCGTCAGCCCGACGCGCTGAGCCTCGCCGATCGTATGCTGGACGGCAAGTCGTGTCCCGATCTGCGTTACCGCCCGGTCGCCGCCGTACCAGCGCTGCAAGCCGAGACCTTGCAGCGAAACGGAGGTCTCTTCCGAAGGGCGGAATTCGGGACCGGCAGCCAGCTGCACGGTATAATCGTCGTTTGCCGTGCCCTTGTAATTCACGCCCTGGACGTCGCCGTCGACCAGGAAGGCGCCTCGCTCACCGACCTTGAACCGATAGCCGGCGGAAAGACTGCCGGTCTGGCCGAGGCCGGATCGTGCGCGTGCGTTTTCGTCGAGCGTCAGCGGAATCGTCTGGTTGCCGACGACCAGATCGACGGTTTCCGCACTCGTACCGTTCGTGATGTTGCTGTCGGGGGCGAACCCGAAATCGGTGGAGACATGCCAGGGGCGCCGGTCACGCAGAATGCCGCGCTGCGCCTGGATGGTCGCGCGGATCTCGGGCGACAAAGCATTGTCCTGCGCCGCAAGACGGAAATGATAAGCCGCGCCTCCGTCCTTGCCCTGCATCATCAGGGCCCGCGCGAGTTCGAGACGGACGCGCGTCTGCTTGGGATCGATCGCGAGCGAAGCGCGGAATTCCCTGACGGCTGTCGCGACGTCGCCGGTTTCCACCGCGACATATCCAGCCAGGAAATGCGTTTCCATGCCGACAGTTGGCGCCATTGCGAGCATGGAGATGAGTGGCCGTGCCTCCTCGAACCGCCGCTGTTCGACCAGCACGGTGGCATGGCTCAGCAACTGGTCTGCAGTAAGCTGAATGTGGCAGGTGCCACTGGCGCAAGTTTCAACCAGTGGGGCTGCGGTAAGACTGGCTCCGGGAGCTGCGAGGACGACGAGCGGCAGGGTGAACGCCGCACGCATTTTAGGGTTTCTTTCCCTTGAACGCACCCGCAATATCTACGCGCTGGTCGGGTGTGCCGCCAACGACACGGAAGCCGCCACCTAGCTCCTCGGCTGCAGGGCCGAAGAAGGCGCCGTCGATGCTTGAACCCAGGACGTTGATGATGGGGCTCGACCCGTCGGTCGTCGACCCAAAGCTTGCTGACTGGAACTGGCCGGTGAACCCCCCCGTGTTGATCAGGTTGATAGTCGCCGTGCCACTTGCCGTGAAGGTCGTGCCGGCCGCGATCGCCGACTGGAACGGGGTTGTGAACCGATCGAACTTGGGTGCGCCGACAATGCCGTCAAGGCGCAGCGTGACGGCGTTGGTCGCGAAATTGACCGTCGTGCTCGACGTGCCCGAGATCCATTGGAAATACGTGGGATAGTTGGTGATCGCGTCCAGCGTGGGATTGAAGACCATCGTGGCGATCATGTTGCCTGTGTAGGTTCCGCTGCCCGTTTTCGGCACGGCGGCATTGTCGGTCTGGATGCCATAGGCAAAAGCGCCGCGCTCCAGCTTCCACGAAGTTTGCTTGATCGTATTCGTGCCGGCCGTCACGTCTGCCCAGCTCATGGCATTTCGGACATAGCCTGCCAGCGACACGAATTTGGTCGAACTTCCTGGCGTCTCGTAGAACATGGTGGCGGCTTGGTAGGTCGCACCCGCATCGCCGTCCGGTGGCGTCGAATTATTGCCGGGATTGACGAAGCCCGTGCCGCTCCGGCTGTAGGGCGACAGGGGGTCGCCGTCGCCCGCTTGCAGGAATTTGATATTTGCGTTCGCGCCGATGCCGGCAAAGGCGGCGAAGTTGTCGACGCCCCATTGCGGCTCCACGGCGCCACCGAAGTTGGTTCGGCTGGCCGGGTCCTGGAAGCGTGTATTCGCCGATGCGTTACTCAGCGGATCAGCGACCGACAGCGTAAAAACGGCCGAGCGCGGATCATAGGCGATCGAGATCTTGCTGTCGCGAACCGTCGATGCATTGCCCGCATAGGTCACGCCTTGCTGACCCCGCGAACCCGTCAGGCCAGTAGAGCCGTTGGAAGGCGTGCGATCATCCGTGAGGTAGCTATAAACCTGGCTCGCACCGATACCCGAATAGCTGCGGGCCGCGGTCGGCGCCAGGAACTGGGCATAGACGTCCGTCGATGCAGTTGGCGTGCCCGCCGCGCCTGAAGATCCGACCGTGCCGGCCGTCGCGCTGACGCTCTGTGTGTCTCCCCCGCTGCAGGCGCTCAGCGTGGTCAGTGCAGTGGCAGTCAGCAGGATTGCGAGATTACGCATCAGGTCGCTCCAGTGGGGGCTCGTGAAGCCCGGTCCCCTCTGGAGTAAGCCCTGAATGGTTAACGCGGCGCTAAAATGCCGGGAAAAATCATGTTCCGGTAGACCCTTAACGTCCGCGCTTTTTTCGCTGCGTTTCGAGGTCGAGCACGACATTGTCGGCGCCTTCGGGCAGCAGGCCCAGGCGCCGGGCGACTTCCGGATAAGCCTCGACCTCGCCGCCGAGGTCGCGGCGGAAGCGGTCCTTGTCGCGCTTTTCGCCCGAGGCCATGTCCCACAACCGACAGCCGTCGGGGCTGATCTCGTCCGCGAGAATGACCCGCGCGTAATCATTGTCCCAGATGCGGCCGAACTCGAGCTTGAAGTCGACGAGCTTGATGCCGATCCCGGCGAACAGGCCGCACATGAAGTCGTTGATGCGGATGGCCATGTCGGCGATGTCATGCATCTCGTCCTGGCTGGCCCAGCCGAAGGCGGCGATATGCTCGTCCGTGATCATCGGATCGCCGAGCGCATCGTCCTTGTAATAATATTCGATGATCGTGCGGGGCAGCTGTGTGCCCTCTTCGATGCCCAGCCGCGTCGAGATCGAGCCGGCCGCAACGTTGCGGACCACGACTTCGATCGGGATGATCTCGACTTGCCGAATCAGCTGCTCGCGCATGTTGAGGCGGCGCATGAAATGGTGCGGGACGCCGATGGTGCCGAGCAGGGTGAAGATGTGCTCCGAAATCCGATTGTTCAGCACGCCCTTGCCGTTGATCGTGCCCTTTTTCTGGGCGTTGAACGCGGTCGCATCGTCCTTGAAATACTGGATCAGCGTGCCCGGTTCAGGGCCCTCATACAGAATCTTGGCCTTGCCTTCGTAGATCTGGCGGCGGCGGGTCATGGGCATGTCCAACGTCTAAAGAGCAATGCCCCGGCAAACACGCTGTCGGGCAGCGCGCAGGCCGGGGCTTGGAAATGATATAGCGGGCAACAAGCGCAGGTGCAACGCGGTCGCCGTTAATCTTGGGCTTGCGGCGTTTGCCTGTCCCTGTGAAGCAGCGTGGATGGCCGAGAAACTTTACCTGACCGCGAACGACCTGCTTCGCGACTCATTCAGGCTGGGCATGCAGGTGCTCGACAGCGGTTTCGCACCGACCCACCTTGTCGGCATTTGGCGGGGCGGCGCCCCGGTCGGCATAGCGGTGCAGGAACTGCTCGAGTACAAGGGCGTCGATTGCGACCATATCGCGATCCGTACGTCGTCGTACTCGGGCATCGACCGCCAGGATGCCGAGGTTCGCGTCTTCGCGCTTGGCTATCTTATCGACACGCTCGACCCCGAGGACCGGCTGCTGATCATCGACGACGTGTTCGACAGCGGACGAAGCATTCGCGCCTTTCTGCGAGAGCTGAAATTGCGCTGCCGCCATAACATGCCGCGCGAAATCCGTATCGCGACCGTCTATTACAAGCCTGCGCGCAACCGCACCGAGATGAAGCCCGACTTCTATGTGTACGAGACCGAGGAATGGCTGGTCTTTCCGCACGAGATCGACGGGCTGTCGCTCGACGAAATCCGTGCGAACAAGCCCGATGCTGATGTGATCCTGGGCAAGGAGCAGGCAGCATGAGCAATGGTTTCGCCTCTGCCGACGAACGGCGGGCGTTCATCGCGGGCCTCCCCAAGGCCGAACTGCACCTGCATATCGAGGGATCGCTCGAGCCCGAGCTGATGTTCGCGCTCGCCGCGCGCAATGCCGTGGCGATACCATTCGCGTCGGTGGAAGAGGTGCGCGCAGCCTACGCCTTTTCCAACCTTCAGGATTTCCTGGATATCTATTATCAGGGGATGGCCGTCTTGCTGACGGGCCAAGACTTCCACGACCTGACGATGGCATATCTAGAGCGCGTGCACGCCGATGCCGTGCGGCATGTCGAGATTTTCTTCGATCCACAGGGCCATACCGAACGCGGCGTGGCCTTTGCGACGGCAATCGGCGGCATCACCCGCGCGCTCGACGAGGCGCAGTCGAAATGGGGCATGACGTCGCGCCTCATCATGTGCTTCCTGCGGCATCTGAGCGAAGCGGAGGCCGAAGCGACGCTCGATGCCGCGCTGCCCGTTCTCGACCGGATCGACGGCGTCGGGCTGGACTCGTCCGAAAACGGCCATCCGCCAGCCAAGTTCGCGCGCGTCTTTGCCCGTGCCCGTTCCCTGGGGCTGAAGCTTGTTGCCCATGCAGGCGAGGAGGGGCCCCCGGCCTACGTCTATGAGGCGCTCGACATTCTGGGCGTCGACCGTATCGACCATGGCAACCGGTCACTGGAAGATGCCGCGCTCGTTGGGCGTCTGGCCGAAGCGGGGATGACGCTCACCGTCTGCCCGCTGTCGAACCTGAAGCTCTGCGTCGTCGACGATCTCGCCACACATCCGCTGCGAAGGATGCTTCAGGCGGGTCTCGCTGCCACCGTCAACTCGGACGACCCGGCGTATTTCGGCGGGTATATCAATGCGAATTTCGTTGCCGTCGCCGAGGCGCTCGACCTGTCACGTGCCGAGCTGGTGACCCTGGCGCGCAACAGCTTTTCGGGGGCATTCCTGTCGGTTGCCGAACGCGCGGACTATCTCGACGAGCTGGACGGCTACGCCGCCTAAGTCTTCGCGACCCTGACGCTGGCGCCCCAGACCTGCTTGCCGGTCAGGAACACATACCAGCCCCAGGCCGCACCCGCGTGGCGCAGCAGCTGAAAGGTTACGGGCTCGACGATTGCCGCGAGCAGGGCACCGCCGACCGACAGATGCTCGCCGTGCCCGGTCCAGCGGCGGTAAAGCACCAGCGAGCGCAGCAGCCAGGCGAGATCGATCGCGACCTTGACCAGCATAGCGATCAGCACGGGCCAAATGATGTTGAAATTGCCACTGGTCAGCCCGACGACGATGAATCCGATCAGCAGGCCGAACGCCGAGAGACCGTAGATCGGCTGCACCGTGTCGAGCGCCTTGACCGGCAGCATGGCGGTGCCCAGCGCGCGGTATTTGGGGTTGCCGATCATGTCGCGGTTCCACAGCTGCGTCTGCAGGAAGCCGGCGAACCAGCGGCGGCGCTGGCGCAGGAACGTCATCAGTTCGGCCGGGCTGTCGGTCGTGGCGAAGGCCGTGCCGATCACGCGGACTTCCCAGCCGAGCGCGTGGTCGGTGCCGAAGCGGTGCAGCCGGTGCATCACTTCATAATCCTCGACCAGGCATTCGGGATCGAACCCGCCGATCCGGACCAGTGCCTCGCGCCGGAACCCGGCGAACGCGCCCGAGATCAGCAACAGGCTGTGTGCTTGCATCCACGCATAGCGCGACAGGAAATTGCGGACATACTCATAGGTCTGGAACCACTGGAAGATGCGGCCCGACCGCGTCGGCGGGCAGACCGGGCGCAGGACACCGGTAGCGGCGGCAAGTTGCGGCTCGCGCTCGAATGCCGTTCGCATCGCCGACAGCGCGCGAGGTTCGAGCAGCGTATCGGCATCGACGGTTACCAGCACGTCGCAATCCACCAGCCCGATGGCGGCGTTCAGCGCTCGCGCCTTGCCGCCGCGGGGCAACCGCAACCAGCGTAGATTGGGCTGCAGAGAGGACGGGGTACTCAGCGTGCCGAGCACCGGGACCGCAAGGCCGTACAGGCTGGCCAGCACGGCGGCCGTGTCGTCGTCGGAACCGTCGTCGGCAATGACGATCAGGTCGGGCGGTACATCCTGACGTTGCAACGCTGCGACGGTCGCTTCGAGGCTCGACGCTTCATTATAGGACGCGACGATTACGCCGACACTTACGTTAACGCCCGGCGGCGACGCGGCGCTGTTCGCCATCCTGCGGGTTTGCGCGGCCACGAACAGGAGAAGCGCGGTATCATAGACGATGTAGACGATGCCCACGGCCCAGGACAGAACTCCGGTTCGGAAAAAAACCTGCGCGAACAGGGCGATAAACAGCGCGATCGCTGCCCCCCAGATCGCAATCCCGCGCCAGGCGTGACGCGGCGGGTTGAGGCGTGGAGACAGCGCATCGAAGGTGCGAGCAAGTTGGGCGGACAATCGGCGTGCCTCGGGTTTGGTTCCGCGCCATTAGGTGCTGGACCCGCCGCGCGCTACCGCTAGATTGTGCAGTGCAACTGAACGGGAGCAGAACGATATGGGCCGGACGCGATACAATGAGATCGCAATCGCTTTTCACTGGCTCGTCGCGCTGCTGATCTTCACTAACATCGCCCTGGCCTGGGTATGGCCCAATGTCGCCGACGAAAGCGTGCGGCCGCTGATCAACAACCACAAGACGATCGGCATTACCCTGCTCGGGCTGGTAACGATGCGGCTGATCTGGCGCATGACCCATGCGGTCCCGCCACTGCCCGCGCATCATCAGCGCTGGGAAAAGCGCGCGGCGCACTGGGTGCATGTCTTGCTGTACGTAATCATGTTCGTGATGCCGCTGTCGGGCTGGATCATGGACTCGGCTTACAAGGATGCGGCCAGCCATCCGAACCTGTATTTCGGCCTGTTCGAATGGCCGCGCATCGGCTGGGTAATGGGGCTCGATCCTGCGACCAAGGAACAGGTGCATGGCATTTTTGGGGAGACTCATGAGATTGCGGCCAAGATCCTCTACGCGCTCGTCTTTTTCCACATTGCGGGTGCGCTGAAGCATCAGTTCGTCGACAAGGACCGGGAACTGGCACGCATGGGCATCGGGCGCGCTTGACCGATCGGCTTGCCGAAACGGTCGCCACCATCGTCGCCGAGGCGGCGACCGTGCCGGACCGTGGCAAGGTGGCCGACTACATCCCCTCGCTCGGCTGCATCGACCCCGCGCATTTCGGAATCGCCGTCGTCACCGCCGATGGGACCGTACACGTTGGCGGCGACGCCGATATGCCCTTTTCTATACAGTCGGTGTCGAAGGTCTTTGCCCTGACACTCGCGCTCGGCAAGGTCGGCGGGGATTTGTGGAAACGGGTGGGGGTCGAACCGTCGGGATCGGCGTTTAACTCAGTCGTTCAGCTGGAAGCGGAAAAGGGCATCCCACGCAATCCATTCATCAATGCCGGCGCCATCGTCGTGAGCGATGTCGTGCTCGGCGGGGGCGAGCCGCGCGATGCTATCGGCGACATCCTGCGTTTCGTTCGCTTCGTCTCGGGCGATGAAAGCGTCTTCATCGACAGCGCCGTTGCGAATTCGGAGGCCGACACCGGTTTCAGGAACGTGGCACTCGCCAATTACATGCGTTCATTCGGCAATATGGAACACCGGGTAGAAGATGCGCTGCGGGTCTATTTTCATCAGTGCGCGATTGCCATGTCGTGTCGCCAGCTCGCCATGGCCGGGCGCTACCTGATGCTCGAAGGGCTGAACCCGGACACTCGCCGCGCTGTCGTAACGGCACAGCGCGCGCGGCGTATCCTGTCGCTGATGCTGACCTGCGGCCATTACGACGGTTCGGGCGAATTCGCTTTTCGCGTCGGCATTCCCGGCAAGTCGGGCGTCGGTGGAGGCATTCTGGGGATCGTGCCGGGCAAGGCGAGCATTGCGGTCTGGTCGCCCGGCCTGAATCACCGGGGCAACTCCAAGATCGGCAGCGAAGCGTTGGAGCGTCTTACGGCCGCCATGAACTGGTCCGTATTCACCGCCTGAGGGCGAGCGCGACCGGACCCGGAACAATCTACCCGAACACCCGTTCTGCGACTTACTGAATTAAAACAGGAGGATCGCATGACCGAATATCGTAACGCAGACGGGACGACGACCCGCGTCGAAACCCGCGACACTTATGTCGAGCCCCGCCGCAGCAGCGCTGGCCGGTTTATGCTCATCCTGCTGATCCTTGCGGTCGCCATCGTCGGCGTGCTGTTCGCCACGGGGTTTTGGAGCGCCTCGGTCAAGGGCGGCAACCTGCCGGAAGTGAGCGTCAAGGGCGGTGACCTTCCCGATGTCAACGTCGATTCCAAGGAGGTTGTCGTCGGGACGCAGAAGACGACTGTCGATGTGCCGAAGATCGAAACTAAGAAGACGACGATCGATGTGCCGACCGTCGGTGTGAAGGACGACAAGGACAAGTAACCACAAACGGCCGTGGATCGAAGGGCACCCGCTCCCTGTGGAGCGGGTGCCCTTCTTGTTTGTGGACCTGTCTTCCCGCCGTTGACCTCTGATTCACCAACTTGGCGCTAATGAGCAGGCGTGCTCGACGATATCGCCCAGTCCCTTTGCTCCCCTGTTGCGCAGCTGTTGCTGTCGCCGGGCTCGTACATGTCTGTCTGGTCTCTGGCTTGCGCGCTGCTGATTGCGGTCGCCGCGGCTCTTTGGGCACGGCGCGGCAGGCCGGTTTCGATACTCGCTATGGCGCGTGCCATGTTTCCCCGCCATCGCCTGTTCGGCGCTTCCGCACGCGCCGATCTCGGCTTTGCGTTGTTATCCACGTTCGCGAGCACTGCCGTGATCGGCTGGGCCGTGCTCTCGCATATCGCTATCGCCAGCAGCGTCGGCGGCGCGCTTGGTGCCCCGCACTTACTTGGTTTGCCGTCATGGCTGGCCGTAGCGGTGACTACGTTCGTGCTGTGGACGGCATATGAGTTCGCCTATTGGCTCGACCATATGCTCAGCCACAGGATCCCCGCGCTCTGGGCCTTTCACAAGGTCCATCACAGCGCCGAGACATTGTCGCCGCTCACCATCTTTCGCGTGCATCCGGTCGACAGCATTGTGTTCTACAACATTACCGCCGTGGTGACGGGGGTAACCGCGGGCGTCATGCACTGGATGGTCGGGGCGGGCGTCTCGCCTATTGCGCTGGCAGGCACCAATATCATCATGATCGGCGCAATCTTCACGATCAAGCATCTTCACCATTCGCATGTGTGGATCTCGTGGCGCGGCAACTGGGGGCGCCTGATCCTCAGTCCCGCACACCATCAGATCCATCATTCATCTGCGCCTGAGCATCACGACCGCAATTTCGGCGAGACGCTGGCCGTGTTCGACTGGCTGGCGGGCACGCTGCACCAGCCGCAGGCGAAGCGTGAGCGGCTGCGCTTCGGCGTCGATGGCGTTCGTGCCCCGCACAGCGTGCACGGGTCGCTGATCGAACCGTTCGCGGATGCGCTCAGTCCGCTTTGGCGGCAAAAGGCTGAGGGCGGCGCGACGATCCCTGAAACGCGACCATCCAGCCCGGATATTCGGCCGGCAACGCGCTGACCTTCGCGAGCGTGGCAAGGTCGCCGGCGGAAAGCGTGACGTCTACGGCCTTCAGATTGTCATCCAGCTGTTCGATCCGTTTAGCCCCGATGATGACGGTCGTGACCACCGGCTGGTGGAGCAGCCACGCAAGCGCCACCTGCGCCACGGTCGCGCCATGCGCTTGGGCAATGGGCCGCATCGCATCGATCACGTCGAATGCCCGGGGCTTGTCGACCGGCGGGAAGTCGAAGGCGGCTCGGCGGCCTTCCTTGCTTTCAGTGTCGCGGCCATATTTTCCTGAAAGCAACCCACCAGCGAGCGGCGACCAGACCATCAGTCCCATCTTTTCCGACTGGAGCATCGGTACGATATCGCGTTCGAGGTCACGCCCGGCGATCGTGTAATAGGCCTGCAGCGTTTCGAACCGCGCCCACCCCTTTGCCTCCGACCGCTGGAGTGCCTTGGCGATTTTCCACGCCGCCCAGTTAGAAACGCCGACGTACCGCACCTTGCCGCTGGTCACGAGATCGTCGAGCGCGCGCAGCGTTTCGTCGATCGGGGTCACACTGTCGTCGGCGTGGATCTGATAGAGGTCGATGTGGTCCGTGCCGAGGCGTGACAGGCTGCCCTCGACGGCATCCATGATGTGTCCGCGTGAGGCACCTTTGTCGTTGGGGCCGCTGCCCATGGCGCCATAGGCCTTGGTCGCGATGACGACGTCGCTGCGCTTCAGACCCAGATTCCTGATCGACTGACCCAGGATCTGTTCGGACACACCGTTCGAATAGACGTCGGCTGTGTCGATGAAGTTGATCCCCGCATCTACGGATCGCTTGACGATCTCGTCGGCGCCCGACTGGTCGAGCCCGGCGATCGCGCCCCACATCGATCCTTCGACTGCCGCGCCGAACGTCATCGTGCCGAGGCAAAGCTCGGAAACGAACAGGCCGGTGTTACCCATCTGATTATAGCGCATGGCGGTACTCCCTTTGAGTTGACGAGGTCGCAACGACCCAATTTGCATCCCAAAGGATGCGTGTTTAGCGGAGGCTATGGGGGAAAGGTTTTCGACATCGGACATGGTGCTCGGTTCGCCGGTCCGCAACCTGCTGTCGGTGCTTGCCTTTCTGTTTTTCGTATGCGTCGCGGCAACGCTCGGCTATCGCGCCGCTGGGTGGAGCTGGACCGACGCGACCTATATGGTCACGCTAACGATCTACACGGTCGGATATGGCGAAGTCCGACCGATCGATACACCCTATCTCCATGCCGTGACGATGGCGACGATGGTGCTCGGCTGCACGGGCACGATCCTGCTGACCGGTATCCTTGTGCAGGTCTTCACCGCGATCCAGCTCAACCAGCTACTGGGAAAGAACCGCATGAAAAACCAGATCGATCAACTCCGAGGCCATGTCATCGTTTGTGGCTATGGCCGGATCGGGATCATGCTTGCCAAGGATCTGGCCGAGGCGAACTGCGGGGTGGTCGTCGTCGAGCGGGACCCTGCCAAATGTGCCGAAGCCGAGGCGGTCGGGCTGCTGACCCTTGCCGGCGATGCCACGGAAGAAGCGGTATTGCAGGCGGCAGGCATTGCCCGCGCCCGCACACTGGCGACGGTCCTGCCCGACGACAGCGCGAACGTCTTCATCACGCTGACGGCACGGAGCCTTCACGGCAGCATCGAGATCATCGCGCGGGGCGAGGCCCCGACAACCGAGCGCAAGCTGCTGAGCGCCGGGGCGAATCGAGTCGTCCTGCCGACGCACATCGGCGCAGAGCGAATCGCCGAGATGATCCTGTTTCCGAAGACAGCCGATTTCGTCAGGGAAAACGACACGATCCGCGAGCTGAAGCGCGGCATGGGCGAATTCGGGCTGGAAATCGAGGTGGTCAAGGCGGTCGGTGACGGGATGCTGACCGACATGAGCGTGGCGAATGCGGAGCGCGGCGGGAGCGGCGCCTTTTTCATCGTCCAGATCGACAAGGCCAGCGGTCAGACCATTCTGCATCCCGGACCTGATGTAATGGTCGAGGCGGGCGACACGCTTGTCCTTGTCGTGCGGGCGGGGCGCGTCGCAACAGGAACGAAGTTCAGCACGCCCCGCGGGCCGCTGCGAGTCGGCCGTGCGATCAGGAAATGACCTAGGCCATCTGTCGCCGGGCTGCCTTTTGAAGCGTCTGCGACAGTTGTTCCATCGAATAGGGTTTCTGCAACAGCTCGAATCCGGCACTGCCGCGTTGCGCGAGCACATGGCTATAGCCGCTGGTCAGGACCACCGGCAGGTTCGGGTGCCGGCGCCGGATTTCCTCGCCAAGTTCCAGGCCGGACATTCCCGGCATCATGACGTCCGAAAACACGACATTGATGGCAGCGTTGCGCGATTGCAGTTCTTCAAGGGCGGCCGCGCCATTTTCGGCAAAGATCGCGTCGAACCCGAGTTCGGCCAGCGTTTGTTTCGCAAACATGCCTACTTCCGGGTTGTCCTCGACGACCAGCACGCAAATTCCGTCGCCGTCGGCGCTTTGCCCGGTCGGCAGGGGCGTGGCTTCGGTCTCTGAAGGTGCCGGCACCCGGGGCAAGTAGATGGTGAAGGTGGATCCCCGCCCCATTTCGCTTTTCAACCGGACCTCGCCCCCCGACTGCATCGTAAATCCATAGACTTGGCTGAGGCCAAGGCCCGTCCCCTGGCCAAGCCCTTTGGTCGTGTAGAAAGGTTCGAAGATCTGCTCCTGAACTTCGGGAGGAATACCGGTGCCGGTGTCGGCGACGGAGATCGCCACATAATCGCCCATGACAGCCCGACCGCTGTCACCCGGAATGCCGTCACTTGCCGAGACGGCGATCGTCAGGGCGCCTTCGCCTCCCATCGCGTCTCGGGCGTTCGCAACCAGATTGACCACTGCCGTGTCGAACTGGCTGGGGTCGGCATCGACGTGAAGCGCTTCGTCGGGCAGGTCCATGTCGACACGGATACGGGAGCCGGTCAGCGTTCGCACCATGTCGGTGATCGCCGCTACGTCCGCCACGACATCGAACACGTCGGGCTGGAGTGCCTGCCGCCGGGCAAAAGCCAGCAATTGCCCGGTCAGCTTTGCTGCGCGGGTGACCGTGTCCGAGATCGCCTCTATGTACCGGTCGCGACGATCCTCGGTAATGCCCGGGCGCTGCAGGAGGTCCACCGATCCCCGGATCACGGTTAGCAAGTTGTTGAAATCGTGCGCGACGCCGCCCGTCAGCTGGCCGATCGCTTCCAGCTTCTGGGACTGGCGCAACTGTTCCTCCGCCTCGCGCAGTTCCGCTGTGCGAGCCTCGACGGCACGCTCGAGCTCTTCTTGCGACCGTCGCAGCGTCTCGCGCGCGGCGACGATGGTTTCAAGTTCCGTGGCGGTGCCGATCCAGCGGCCGGTATCACGCTGTTTCTGGGCGCGCGCGAGCCACCACATGTATCGGCCGTCGGAGGTTCGCAGGCGGAACTCGACCTCATAGGGCTCGCCGGTGGCCAAGGATGCCTGCCACTGAGCGAAGGCGGCGGGCTGGTCGTCAGGGTGAACGAAATCGGCCCAGCCGAGACCCATCGACTCCTCCGGTGTCGAACCCGAATAGCTGTGCCACATCGGACTGGTATATTCGATCAGGCCGCCCTCGCTTGCGGTCCAGACGAAACCAGGCAGAGCGTCGACGACGCCGCGCAATTCGCGCGCCGCCTCGAACGCCTTTACCTCCGCGCGTTTGCGATCGTCGATGTCCTCGGTCGCGCCATACCATTTGATGATCTGCCCGCTGTCGTCGCGTCGCGGAAACGCGCGCGAACGGGCCCAGCGGAAGCTCCCGTCGACATGCGCTAGCCTGTGCTCTACGTCATACGGATGACCGGTGGACACCGAATGAACCCAGGCGTCCGTCGAGTACCCTAGGTCATCTGGATGCAGCCCCTGCCCCCAGGTGTCGCCCAATCCCGAAGTACCAGTCCATTCTCGCCACCTTTCGGCCACCTGGTCGAGCAGGCCGTCCGGAGCCGCTGTCCAGGCAACCTGCGGGTGCAGTTCCACCGTAAAGCGGTAGTTCTCCTCGCTTTCGCGCAGTGCCGCCTGAATTACCCGCTCGGCGGTGATATCGGTGTGCATGCCGATCCACTCGCGGATCGTACCGTTGGCATCGATTGCCGGGATCGCCCGCACCGAAAAGACGCGCCATTCGCCGTCGTGACGCCGGACACGATGTTTGAAGTCGAACTGGCGCTGTTCCGCCACTGCCTCGCGCCACGCATCGATCGTGGGGCGCGCGTCGTCCGGATGGATGGCATCCGCCCATCCATAGCCCTCATACTCGCGTGGCGTTTGCCCCGTCAGTGCCGACCAGCCGGGCTGTTCACCGACCATTTCGCCATCGGGCGTGTTCGTCCACACCACCCCGTGCACCGCGGCGACAGCTGCGCGAAATCGCGTTTCGCTTTCGCGCAGCGCCTGTTCGGCGTGTGTTCGTTCTGTTGTTTCGTAGCCTTCGATGAAAATGCCACTCGGCTTGCCGGCGTCGTCGAAAACCGGCTGGTAGACGAAATCGAGAACTGCTTCGCGGGCGTCGGTCGTCGCTGTCGCGCCCAATTTTATCGGCTGGCCCTCCATTCGCTTCGCTTCTCCGCTCGAATAGACCTCGTCGAGCAATTCGAAGAACCCTTGGCCGGCTACTTCAGGAAGCACCTTTCGCACCGGCCGACCGATATAGTCGCGGTCGCCGGCCAGCGCCCGATAAGCGTTGTTGAGATAGGTGAACCTGTGATCGGGTCCTTCCAGAATCGCGATAAAACCCGGTGCATGGGTGAACATACGCTCCGTACGCTCGCGTTCTGCGTCACGGGCGCGCTGCGCCATGACTTCTTCGGTGGTTTCCCGACAGGCGCAGAAAAGGCCGACAATGTGCCCATCGGCATCGCGCACGGGCGTGTAGGAAAAAGCGAAATGCGCCTCGCGCAAGCCTTGTCCACGGTCGATGAACAGTGTCAGGTCGCTGTTATGGATCGACTCGCCCCGATAGATCCGCTGGATCATCGGCTCGAGCTCGTCCATCGCCTCCGCCCAGACGACATCGAACCGCTCGCCCAGCCCGGCCGGATGCTTGGTCCCCATAAGCTCGGCGTAAAGATCGTTGTACAGCATAATTCGGGCTTCGCGGCCGCAGGCAACGAACATCGGCTGCGCGGCCGAGAGCATAACACCCATGAGTGCGCGTAACTCGGCGGGCCAGTTCTCTGGCGCTCCAAGCGGCGTTGCGGCCCAGTCGCGGGCACGGATCATCGCGCCGGTTTCGCCGCCGCCGTCCAGAAACCTGAGCTTTCCGCCCTGCAATTCGATTCCCCAGCCGCCCGCGCAACGCGGATCAACGCGCAATGGGGCAGCAAGGTTCCTTGCGACGGCGGAATAGGGTGTTAGAGCGCCGGAACAATGACAGAAACGACCTCCGCCGCCGACGTCCCCGACCCCTTCGACGCGATAGTCGACGCACCGTTCGATACGGCGCTGAGCGACCGATACCTCGTCTATGCCATGTCGACGATCACGGCGCGGTCGTTGCCCGATCTGCGCGACGGGCTGAAGCCGGTGCATCGGCGTCTGCTCTGGGCGATGCGCCTGCTCAAGCTGGCGCCGAACGAAGCCTATAAGAAGTGCGCGCGAGTCGTCGGCGATACGATCGGCAAATACCATCCGCACGGCGACCAGTCCGTCTATGACGCCATGGTTCGGCTCGCGCAGGATTTCGCGCTGCGTTATCCACTCGTCGACGGTCAGGGCAATTTCGGCAATATCGACGGCGATAATGCGGCCGCTTATCGCTATACCGAGGCCCGGCTGACCCAAGCGACGATCGACCTGATGGCAGGACTCGACGATGGCACGGTCGACTTCAAGCCCACCTATAACGGTGAAGAGGAAGAGCCCGAGATTTTCCCAGGGCTGTTCCCCAATTTGCTGGCCAATGGCGCCAGCGGCATTGCCGTCGGCATGGCGACGAGCATTCCGCCGCACAATGTCGCCGAGATCATCGATGCTGCTACGCACCTGATCGACGAGTCCGATGCCGAAGATGCCGACCTGTTGAAGTTCGTACAGGGACCGGACTTCCCGACCGGGGGACTCGTCGTCGATCCTCCGGCCAGTATTGCTCACGCCTATGCGACCGGACGCGGTGGCTTTCGAGTCCGCGCGCGCTGGAATGTCGAGGATCAGGGACGGGGCACCTGGATCGCGGTTGTCACCGAGATTCCCTATGGCGTGCAGAAGGGCAAGCTGATCGAGGCGCTGTCGGCGCTGGTCAACGACAAGAAGCTGCCGATCCTCGACGACGTCCGCGACGAGAGCGATTCCGAAATCCGCCTCGTCATCGAGCCGCGCAGCCGAAGCGTCGATCCGCACGTCCTGATGGAAAGCCTGTTCCGCATGTCGGAGCTCGAAGTGCGCGTGCCTCTCAATCTGAATGTGCTCGGTGCCGATCGTACCCCGCGCGTCATGAGCCTGAAAGCGGTCCTTGAGGCTTGGCTCGTCCACCAGATCGAGGTGCTGGTGCGCCGGGCACAGCACCGCGTTGCCAAGATCGACGACCGTACCGAGTTGCTCGACGGGTATATCATTGCCTTCCTCAACCTCGATCGCGTGATCGAGATCATCCGGACGGAGGATGAGCCCAAGCCGGTCATGATAGCGGAGTTTGCGCTCAACGACCGGCAGGCCGAAGCCATCCTCAACATGCGGCTGCGCAGCCTGCGGCGGCTGGAGGAGATGGAGCTCAAGTCTGAGCGCGACAAGCTGGCGAAGGAACGTGCCGATCTCGTCGCCCTCATCGAAAGTCCGGCGCGGCAGAAAACGCGGCTGAAGAAGGACCTTGCCGGGTTGCGGACGCGCTATGCGCCCGAGACCGAACTCGGCAGGCGTCGCACAACCGTGGCCGAAGCGGCGCCGGCCCGCGATATTCCGCTGGATGCAATGATCGAACGCGAACCGATCACGGTCATCCTCTCGCAGAAGGGCTGGATCCGCGCGCTCAAGGGGCATGCCGACCTCGGCAGCGCCGACATGTCGAAGTTCAAGGAAGGCGACGGCCCGGCATTCGCGCTGCACGCACAGACCACCGACAAGATCGTCATCGCGGCTGCCGATGGGCGCTTTTACACGCTGGGCGGCGACAAGCTGCCCGGCGGCCGCGGCTTTGGCGAGCCAGTGCGCCTTATGGTCGATCTGCCCGGCGAAGTCGCCATCGTGCAGCTACTGGCGGCCCGTGTGGAAACACGTCTGCTTCTGGCGGCCAGCGATGGTCGCGGGTTTATCGGCAAGGTAGCCGACGTCATCGCCGAAACGCGCAAAGGACGGCAGGTCGTCAATCTGAGGCCTGGGGCGTCCCTCGTCGTCGTGCGCCCGATCGGCAGCGCGGACGACGCTGTCGCCACTATCGGTAACAACCGGCGCTTGCTTGTCTTCCCGTTGGCGGAACTCCCCGAAATGGGCCGCGGGCAGGGCGTCCAGTTGCAGAAGTTTCGCGACGGCAGCCTGACCGATGCCAAGACACTCGTGCTGGCCGAGGGGCTGAGCTGGGCAATGGGCGGTGAAACTGGGCGGACCCGCAGCGAAACCGACCTGATGCCCTGGCGCGCCGCACGCGGCGCAATAGGTCGCACGCCGCCAACCGGCTTTCCGCGCGACAATCGTTTCTGACCAATACTACGGTCTCGGGTTTCAGACCGATTTAAGGTTTGCTGCATATCGGGGCAGGGTGAAGTACGCGCGCCGCCCGAAGGTCATGGTAAGGCCTGAGGCCCTCGCGGCCGTCGACGCGGCCGTCGGGTCGACGTATCTCGTCGAGCGACAGGCCTATCTCGATGCGCTTCCCGTTCCTGCGGCCATGGTAGAGGCGTTCGGCGACTCTGCCCGCGTCACCGCCTCGAACGCGGCGTTCGTCCGCGCCGCCTGTGCGCGGAGCAAGGACGCCAACGACCTGATGATCCGCGTTGCCACGAGTGGCGCCGTCCATAAAGGCATTTCAGGCGCAAACGGCAGCGAGCAGTTCGAATGGCGCAATGGCGGCCTGGTGGACGGGCGCTATTATACCGTCTCGATCTCGCCAATGGCGTCGCGCGGCGAAACGGGCCGCCGCGTGCTCGTGACCCTGATCGAGCGTACGGGTGAAGTGCGTGCGGGCGAATCGCTGCGTCGCCAGATGCTGACCGACCCGCTTTCTGGACTCCCCAATCGTGCTGGCTTCGTCGAAGGCCTCGAACACCGCATAGCCGACGATGGTCCCGAATGCTTCGCTATGGTCATGGTGGACCTCGCCCGGTTCAGTCGCGTCAATGAATGCATGGGGTCACTCGGCGCCGACGAACTTATTATAACCGTTGCGCGGCGATTGCTGACGCAGTTGCGCAAGTCAGATTTGCTGGCCCGGACGGGTGCCAATGAATTTGCGATCGCGGTACGCCTCGACGACGGGCCAGGTGACGTCCTGCACGTCGCGCGCCGGGTGGAAGAGGCGTTGACGCAACCCTTCAGCCTTTCGGATTTCGAGATAAAGGTCGACTGCGCAGTGGGATGCGCGCTCGCCATCGATTCTGGAGAGAATGGCGACGCCGAAACGCTCATCCGCCACGCACAACACGCCCTGAAGACCGCAAAGCGCACAAACCGGATGGAGGTTTACCAGCCCGCCACGCTGAACGCGGCGCGCCGGCGCTTCACGCTCGAAACCGAATTGCGCCGCGCGATCGAGCGTGACGAACTGAAGCTCGCTTTCCAGCCATTGATATCGCTCGCCACAGGCAAGACCGCCGGGTTCGAGGCGCTGGCGCGCTGGGATCATCCCGACAAGGGCGCTATCCCACCAACCGAATTCATTGCAGTCGCCGAAGACTGTGGACTGATCCTGCCGCTTGGCCGCTGGGCGCTCGACCGGGCGGTCAAGACGCTTGCGGGGTGGGACAAGACCGTCGCCCATGAACTGCCGCTCTACATGGCCGTCAACCTGTCTCCGATCCAGATGGCGCGCGACAATGTGGCCGAGTCAGTCGCTGATGCTCTGCGGACCTATCGTCTGGCAGGTCATCGGCTGTCGCTGGAAGTGACGGAAGGCGTTATCATCAGCGACCCGGTCCGCGCAGGCCGGACGCTGGAGGCACTCAAGGCCTGCGACGCCCAGGTAGCGATGGACGACTTCGGAACAGGGTTTTCGAACCTTGCCAGCCTTCAGCGGCTGCCGATCGACGTGCTCAAGATCGATCGCAGCTTCATTACCGACATGTTGGGCGACCCAGACCGTATCGCCATTGTCCGCGCCATTCTCAGCCTTGCACAGGCGCTGAAAATGACGATCACGGCCGAAGGCATCGAGACGCCCGAGCTGGCCGGGGCACTCGCGGCACTTGGTTGCACGACGGGACAGGGGTATCATTTCGGGCGCCCGATGACGGCCGACAGCGCGCTTGCCTATGCTATGGATTCTCTCGGCTGAGTTCATCCGTCACGATTTTCTCCAGAAGTTCTCCGGCTGGAAAGCCTTCTGCGACCCAGCGTGCCTCGACGGCGGCAAGTGTCCTGGCGACGACGGGCCCCGGCGGGAGGCCCCGGGCAATCAGCGCGCCGCCGCCGAAAGGCAGTTGCGGCCGCTTCCAGCCTGCGAGCGCGTCAAGTGCGCTAAGGGGCTCGTCGCCGATCAGTATGAGGTCCACGGCGCTGTCGAGGCCATGGCGATAGGCTAGAGCTTCTGGCTTGCCCAAGTGCCGCCCGGCCGCAGCGGTCAGCCGACGTGTCGCGCTGTTCGACAGTTTCAAGCGGCCTCCCACGTCCCGGGCGAGCGCCGCGTCGGGTCCGATCAGCGCCGCAAGTCGCCGCAGCGGGTTGCCGTCGACCTGCGCCGCTGCCTCGCGCGCCACCAAATGGTCGAGCGCGGCGGCGTCCGTGATTTCCGGCAGGACGGGCGCAAAGATACCTTTCTCGATCATCAGCCTGACGACAGGCACGGGCTGCGGCGCTGCCAGCAGCTTCAGCATTTCCCCTGCGATCCGTTCCCGGCTGAGCGCCATCAGGTCGTTGGCCCTTGCTGTGCAGGCCGCCAGCGCGGGACCGTCTGCCGCCCCCTCGCCGAAACGCGCGTGGAAGCGAAAGAAGCGCAGGATCCGGAGATGATCTTCGGCGATGCGCGTCAGGGGGTCGCCGATGAAGCGGACCCGTCGCGCTTCCAGGTCGGCCAGGCCGCCGAACCAGTCGAATATTTCGCCTGAGTCGGGATCCGCGTAAAGCGCGTTGATCGTGAAATCCCGGCGGCTGGCGTCTTCCTGCCAGTCGTCGCTGAACGCAACTTCGGCGTGACGACCATCGGTTGCTACGTCGCGGCGCAGTGTGGTGACTTCGACCGGGCCGCCCCGCGTGACGGCGGTGACCGTGCCATGTGCCAGCCCGGTAGGAACGACCTTTATTCCAGCGGTTTGCAGTTTCGTCATTACCGTGTCGGGCAACAGCCGGGTCGCAACATCGATATCGCTGACCGGCAAGTCCAGCAGTCCGTCGCGCACGGCACCGCCGACGAGCATGGCCTCCAGCGGACCCCCAAGCGCTGCTATGAGGGACGCCAGCCCCGGGCGTGTACGCCACGCCTTGTCGGGTAGCGTCACCATTTCAGGCGTACCGACAGGTTGACGAGCATCGCCGCTGTTGCGCCCCAGATTCGTCGCGTGCCCCACATCATTTCGATATAAGTCCGCTCTTCGCCCTCGAATGTCACCGATTGCGCGGCGTGGTTGGCAGCGTCGAGCACGAAGCCCAGCGGAACTTCGAACACGTCCGCGACTTCGCGGACATGCGGGACGAGGGGCAGGTCGGGGGCGATCACGCCGAGTACGGGTACGATGTCATAGCCCGTGATCGTGCGATACGGGTCGAGTATACCGATGAGGTCGACCTCGCCTGGCGCCAGATCGACCTCTTCTTCGGCCTCGCGTAGCGCTGCGGCGACGGCACTGGTATCGCCGGGGTCGACTCGCCCGCCGGGAAAGGCAATCTGCCCTGCGTGATGGCGCATGGTGTCGGGTCGCTGGGTCAGGATCAGCCCGGGTTCCGCGCGGTCAGTCACTGCTACGAGAACTGCAGCTGGCGTGCCGGGGCCGCTCGAGGTTCTCCGAATATCATTGACGAACGGCACGGCGTGCCCTTCCGTAGCGGCAAGACTGGCACGAAGCCGATCCGAAAGTGTCATGCGGACTTCATGCCACCATGGGGAAGAACGCGCCGCCGCTCCATACGCCGGGCGGGTCGCCGTCATCCTGCAGCGCCATTTCGGCAAGCTCGTAATAGACCGGCCGGGCAACCAGCGCTTCCAGCCCGCCGCGCACGTGCAGATAGGGATGCGGGCCGTCGTCACGCTCCTCGAAGCGCAGCGCATGCTCTGTGTCGGCGACCACGAGTTCGCCCGTGTTCAGCCGGAAAGCAAGCTTGCGGCCAGGACCTTCGCCCTCGTTCTTCATTTCCACCGCAAGGAACGCCGCATCCTCCACCATGATGTCGAGCTTTTCGCCGGGCGTTACGAGTACGTGTCGCCCGTCGGGCTCCCGCCGCAAAATCGTGGAGAACAGCCGGACCATCTCGATGCGACCAATGGGCGATCCCTGATGATACCAAGTGCCGTCGCGCGCGATTCGCATTTCGCTGTCACCGCAATGACTTGGGTTCCAGTTTTCGACCGGCGGCACGCGTTTGTCGGCAACGGCGCGCGCGACTTCGGCAAGCGACATGGTCATCAGATCGGGCGAGGCGTCCATCGGCATAGTGCCGATCTAGGCACTGACCTCGCCAAGCGCAAAGGTGCGCGGTCCAAGCAAGCCAATACGGGGCAGCGCAGTGGCGTTGCGCGCCAGCAACCGATGTCGCTCGACAGGGCCGGGAACTTCCC